>DATCUS010000042.1:0-2301 GCA_036561845.1 Tardiphaga sp.
CGCCGGAATGATCTCCCAGCCCGGCTCGCCGCGCACCAGGATGCGCCCGCACGGCCCGTCGTCGCCGATGCCCACCCCGTTGGCGCCGATCTGCCGCGAGCGCCAGCGCTTGTTGGCCGGCAGGTCGGCGAGGTCGGGCCGATGGCCTTCGCGCGTGTGGAGGATGTGAAAGCCCAACGCGCGCATCCGCGCCATCGTTTTCTGGATGGGCTCGATCGGCGCCTGCACCAGCGACAGGTCGTAACCCATCACGTCGACATAGCCGCCCTGGCCACAGAAGTCGGTCTGCATGTCGATGACGACGAGCGCGGTGTTCTCCGGGCGCAGGTCGCCGTTGTAGGGCCAGGCGTAGGGTTGGGCTGAAACGGTCGTCATGAACCGGTGACCTTGCGGTGCGAGGAGTCGGGTTGATCGGGGATGTCGGGGACCGTCGCCGAGACCTGGGGCACCAGCGGATGCGTGCCCGCGCCGCCATAGGCGCGCAACGGCGGCGCGAAGCCGCACGAGGTGCCGTCGACCACCTTCACGTCGTCGCTCCACGGCAGTTTGTACTGGCCGGCCGCCATGTCCTGCATGTAGGTGTACGGAAAGTCCTGCGCACCACCCTTCACTGCCACGTAGCCGCGGTGGTAGAGCTGGTAGATGTTGTTCTCCACGCCCCAGCCCGTGCGGGCTTCGCGCACCAGGTCGGGCCGCAGTTCGCAGGTGATGATCTCGTCGACGCGGCCACCGCCTTCGACCATCACCGTGCCGTCGAAACTGCAGAACATGCCCTCGCCCATCGAGTCGAAGGTGCCGTCGCTGCCGCACATGCACACGTTGGCGGTGTAGGCGAGGTTGCAGAAGGCGTTGGCCTGGTTGGTGATCTTCCAGGCGTGGCGGATCGGCGCTGTGTAGCCCGCGGTGCGGAGGATGATCTCGGCGCCCTTGTACGCGGCCTCGCGCGCCATCTCGGGCAGCATGCCGTCGTGGCAGATGATGAGCGCGAGCTTGCTGCCGTTGGGGCCGTCGCACACCGGCACACCGAGGTTGCCCGGCTCCCACGGCTCGACCGGCACCCACGGGTGCATCTTGCGGTAGTAGAGGCGGATGGCGCCGGTGTCGTCGATGATCAGCCCGCTGTTGTACGGGTTGCCGCCGGGGTTGGCTTCCATGATCGAGAAGCAGCCCCAGATCGTGTTGTCGATGCAGGCTTGGCGAAAGGCCGCGACCTCGGGGCCGTCGAGCGTGCACATGATGTCCGGCGATGTGTCCATCGACAGGCCGTGCAGCGAATATTCGGGGAACACGACGAGGTCCATGGTCCCCTGGTTGCGCCGCGCCTTGCCGACCAGCTCGACGATGCGTGCTGTCTGCGCCGCCAGCTCTTCGGGCGTACGCACCACGGGCAGTTGGCATTGCACGAGGCCGACGACGACGCCGTTTTCCGATTTGTTCAGTCCTCCGAAGCCACTCATTCGCTTGTCTCCTTGCAGTTGGTTTCGGTCTGCGCGCGGCGCCGGAATTTCGATCTGGGCGCGTGCCGAGGCCACCGGGTATTCCCCTCCGCGAATGTCCCCCGGCCCGCGGCCTCCTCCTTTATTTCGCTGCGGGGAACACCCGGCGCCCTCGGCACGGGACACGCCAGGTCGTGCGAGCGGATCAACCCCTGCGCGACTGGATCCCGCCGATGGTGTGCTTCCCGCAGCGAAATAAAGGAGGAGCCGGCAGCCGAAGGCTGACGGCGGGGGACATTCGCGGAGGGAAGTACGCCGTCGGCGTGATCCCGCCCCTGGCCCGCACCTCGACCAAGCCACCGGTGCTGCGCGAGGAAAAGCGACTGCAGCACTGCAACAGGAATGAACATGGCGCTGAATTACCTCGTGGACGAAAGCTCGCCCGGGCTGCCGATGGCGACACTGCCCGGCTTGCAGGTGAATACCAGGATGACCAGCGTCAGCACGTAGGGCACCGTGTTGAACAGGTGGTAGCCCCAGCCGACACCGATCGATTGCAGCGCCGGGCCGATCGCGCCCGCGCCGCCGAAGAGGAAGGCCGCGCCGACGCAGCGCAGCGGACTCCAACGCGCGAAGATCACCAGCGCCACCGCGATCAGGCCCTGCCCACTGGAGATGCCTTCGTTCCAGCTGCCCGGGTAGAACAGCGTGAGCGACGCGCCGCCGAGCCCGGCGATGAAGCCGCCCGCCGTCGTCGCCGCGATGCGGATGCCCGACACCGAATAGCCCAGCGCCCGCGTCGCATTGGCCGAGTCACCCGCCATGCGCACCAGCAGGCCGGCGCGGGTGCGTGCGAAGCCCCAGT
>DATCUS010000043.1:0-2336 GCA_036561845.1 Tardiphaga sp.
GTCCGGCCCCACCGGCCAGTGTTCGCTGCCGGTCGGCGTGCGTGGAAACATCGCCTGGCGCCGTACGACGTCGTGGGAGAAGCCGCCGGTGGCGAGGATGGTCGCGCGGGCGCGGACGGTGACCTCGCGGCCGGCGGTTTCGATCACCGCACCGGTGACCGCACCACCCTCGGTGATCAGCCGCTTGGCCGGCGATGAGCTGCGCAGGTCGACGCCGAGATCGGCGGCGGATTTCAGCAGCCGCGCCGCCAGCGCGTTGCCGTTGACCAGCTGCATGGCGCGGCCGTGCAAGGCAAGGTCGATGAGATGACGGCTGAGACGCCGCGCCACGTGGACCAGCGATTTGGCCGAGCGCGTCACCGACATGAAGGCGGCGAGGTCGGGGCCGGCCATGATCGGCATGCCCAGGAACGCGGTCTCGCGCAGCGGCGGGCGCAGCCTCGCGATCAGCGGACCGAGGGTACGGCCATCGAACGGTGCGGCGCAGACCGAACGGCCGCCGGTGCCTGCGCCGGGCGTCGCGCCGTGGATGTCGGCAATGCCGTTGCCGTCGACAAATTGCAGCGCGGTGTGATCGTGGAAGAACGACACCATGCGCGGCCCGGCGTCGAGGAAGGCGTCAATCTTTGCGGTGTTGTAGCGATTGCCCAATTCATGTCGCAGATAGGTCTTCACCAGTTCGACATCCTCGACGATCCCTGCGGCGCGCGCCAGCGGATTGCGCGGGATCCACATCCAGCCCCCCGACCATGCGGTGGCGCCGCCGAACACATCGGCCTTCTCCACCACAATGACACGCAGGCCATGCCAAGCCGCGGTCACTGCCGCCGCCAGCGCGCCCGCGCCCGAGCCGATCACCAGCAGGTCGCAATCGTCGGCGCTGGATGAGGTCGGCATTGGCGAATCCCGTGGCAATCTGCTGGCGCGCAACCTAGCGGCGGCTAACGCGGCTGCCTAGCATTCCGTGGGCACGCCCATCTACCGCCGCGATGCCACGATCACGCCAGCCAGCACCAGTGCATAGCCGACCAGGTGAAACAGTTCTGGCTGTTCGCCGAGGAACACGATGGCCATCGCCGAGCCGAACACCGGCATCAGGTGAAAGAACGGCGCGGCGCGGTTGGGGCCGATCAATGCGATGCCGCGGTTGAAGAACAGGTAGGCCAGCGCGGAGGGAAAGATGATCACATAGATCAGCGTCACCAGCGTCAGCCTGTCGAGGATCAGCGGCGTGCCGGATGTGAGCTCCCAGATGTTGAGTGGAATGGTCATCAGTGCACCGCAGCCGGTGGTCACCGCGATCAGCGACAACGGATGGCTGACCGGCCGCCGCAACATCAGCGCCGAATAGATGCCGAAGATGAACAGCGCCGCCGCCAGCATCGCGTCGCCCTTGTTGATCTCGATGCCGGCCAGTGCCGTGAGGTCGCCGCGCAAGATGATGGTCAACACGCCGGCGAGCGACGTGAAGATGCCCAGCAGCTGTGGCAGCGTCAGCCGCACGCCGAAGAGGATCAGCGTCCACAATGCCACGCACAGCGGCCCGGCCGACTGGATCAGCAGCCCGTTCAGCGCCTGGGTATATTGCAGGCCCCAATAGGCGAGCACGGTGTTGGCGGCAAATCCGGTGAAGGCGAGCACCAGCATCAATGGCCAGCGCGCGATCAGCACCGGCCAGTCGCGGCGCAGATGCGGCCAGGCAAATGGCAGCAGCAGAAAGAACGCGCCGATCCAGCGCACGCAGGCCATGGTCACCGGCGGCACATGCCCGGACACGTAGCGCCCCAGCACCATGTTGCCGGCCCAGAACAGCGACGTCAGGCTGAGCAGCAGATAAGGCTGGTGGGAGAGCCAGATGACGGGGGACAGCCTTTTGCTTTGGTCGGTCATCGAGTCCGTCAATGGCGGTGCTGGTAGTTTGGATCGATTCAAATGTTAGCAATTTACGGAAACAAACAACCGTCCGATGCGGGACGCTTCCATGCACCAACGACTGTTGCGCGCAAAACTGCGGCAGTCCGGCCACAGTGCTCCGTGAATGGCGCTGTCTGGAAGCCTTCTATTGGAGTTGCCTGTGCAAGCCGCCTAAGCCGCACTTGGCGAAGTGTTGCGTCATCCGCATCAGCGGATGCGCCGGAATATGAGCGGAGACTTGCGTTGAAGAAGATCCATCTGTCGCGGCTGGCGGCCTTGTCATCGGCCTGTGCGCTGAGCGTGCTGACGTTGAATTCATCCGCAGCACAGCAACCGAACGCGGGCGCGGGGCAGGGCGCGCAGACGCTGCCGCCGGTGGTGATCAGCCAGCCGCAGACACGCCGTTCCGCTGCCGTCGCGCC
>DATCUS010000044.1:0-11080 GCA_036561845.1 Tardiphaga sp.
ATCGGTCTTGGGCCGGCCGTGGTGGCGAGCGGCGCGCGCGTTGCGCTCGGCGACCGGATCGGCGCCTTGCTGAATGCGCGAATGGTCGTACTGCTGATCGGCGAGCGGCCCGGTCTCACGGCGCCCCACAGTCTCGGCGCCTACCTGACCTTTGCGCCGCGCCCCGGCCTGACCGACGCCGAACGCAATTGCGTCTCCAATATCCATGCCGCCGGGCTGAGCTACGACGAGGCCGCCTTCAAGATCGCCTGGCTGGCGCGCGCGGCCCTCGCTCGCGGCGTCACCGGCGTGGCGCTGAAGGACGACAGCGGACGACCGCCGCAGATCGCCAGTCATGGCCCGGTTCCGGCCTCAAGCGCCTAACGGAACCCGCGAAAAGCACACGCTCGTTGACAATTTTCTGCCTATGTACAAATATGTGTACAATCACAGGGGCGTAAAATGGCACACGTTTCATATAGCGACCTTCGCAAAAATCTCGCCTCCTACATGGAGGCGGTTTGCGATGACCGCGCGCCGCTCTTCGTCACTCGCCAGAATGCGCGCAGCGTCGTGCTCATATCCGAAGAGGATTATGAAGGACTTATGGAGACCGTTCATCTCCTGAAAAGCCCTGCCAATGCTGCGCGTTTGCTTCGTTCGATCCAGGAAGCGGATGAAGGCAAAGTAACGGAGCGCGAGCTGATTGAGCCGATGCGATCCAAAACTGCGGCTGCATGATCGTTGCCTGGACCGAAACTGCCTGGGAGGAATATCTCCAATGGCAGAAAGAGGATGAGAAAATCCTCGGCTCCATCAATGATCTGATCAGAGACATCAAGCGCGACCCATTCAAGGGGCTTGGGAAGCCGGAGCCCCTTAAACATGCCCTGCAGGGATGGTGGTCCAGACGCATTACCGGCGAACATCGTTTGGTTTATCGGGTCTCGGGCAAAGATGAAAAAAAACAACTCGATATCGTCCAGTGTCGCTACCACTATTAATTGAGAGGCCCATTTCAATCTGCGCGTGGCACGATTTCGGCAAGACGACATGGCGCGTGACATCGCAGATGTTCGCGCCATTGTGACCGGGAACGCGGCCGCCACGCCTGCCGCGCCTTGCGAGTCGTCATGCGGACCTGCTACATCTCGCAACGGCAAATTTACTGCATGTTTTCAAGGGCTACTGCTGATCGCTGCGGCGCTTTCAGCCTCATTCCTGCCCGGGACGCTTGCTAGGCAAACGACGCCGACGACAGGACTGGACGCGCCATGCACGACAAGAATTCCCGCGACGCCGATCTCTCGCCGTCGGCTCGGCGGCCGCTGAGCATCGCCTTCGGGCTGGAGCGCATCGGCCTGATCGCCGTGAAGGCGCCGGTGGTGTCCTGCATCATCCTGCTGGTGCTGGTGATCGGCGCCATCTTCGGCATCCAGCGCATCAAGATCGACGACTCGCTGAGCCAGCTGTTCCGCTCCGACAGCAAGGAATATCGGCAATACGAGGAAGTGACAAAACGCTTCCCGTCGAGTGAGTTCGATGTGCTGGTCGTGATCGAGGGGAAGACCCTGCTGGAACGCCAGAATCTTGAAAAGGTCCGCGACCTGGTCACCGACCTGCAACTGGTCGACGGCGTGCGCGGCCTGATCTCGCTGTTCTCGGCGCGGCAGGCGCCGGCGCCCGGCAAGTTGCCCGCAGCCCTGTTCCCCAACGAACTGCCTGAGGGCGCGGCCTACGACAGCTTCATCCAGACCGTGAAGAGCAACGAGATCATTCGCGGCAAGCTGTTGTCCGACGACGGCACGCTGGCGATGGTGGTGTTGTCGCTGGACCCCGCGGTTGTCAGCAACAACAAGCTCGGCACGGTCGTCGGTGAAATCCGCAAGACCATGAACGACGATCTGGCCGACTCGAACCTGACCAAGCAGCTGTCCGGCGTGCCGGTGATGCAGCTTGAGATCCGCAATGCGGTGGAGCGCGACGGGCTGATCTACAACGTCGCAGGCATTCTGGCCGGCTGCCTGATCGCCATCGTCTTCTTCCGCAAGGTCTCGTTCATGATCGTGGCGGCGTTTCCGCCGCTGCTGGCGATTCTGCTGGCCTTGGGCGCACTGGGCTGGGCCGGCTTCAGCCTCAACATGTTCCTCAACGTGATGACGCCGCTGATCATGGTGATCAGTTTTTCCGACTCGATGCAGCTCACCTTCGCGGCGCGCGACAGGCTGATTGCCGGCGAGGACAAGTATTCGGCGTTCAAGAACGCGGTGCTGGTGGTCGGGCCGGCCTGCGTCTTGACCCATGCCACCGCCGGCATTTCCTTCCTTGCGCTTCAGTTCTCCGATTCCGATCTGATCCGCGCCTTCGGCGAGGCCGGTCTGGCTGCCACGGTGATCGCGCTGCTCGCGGTGCTTTCCTTGGTGCCGGTGTTCGGCGTCCTGCTGGTGCGCAATGAGAAGGCCTTCGCGACAAAATTTCAGGCTGCGGATTCCGGCGTCACGGCGCTGCGCAACTTCTGCTACTGGATCGCGGTGCGCATGGTCGGCCGGCCCGGCCTGTTCAGCCTCATCTCCGTCATCCTCGTCGGCGGGCTCGCGGTGGTCTACGCCAACCTCGAGCCGCGCTACCGGCTGGCCGATCAGGTGCCGGACAAGGAGCAGGCGGTGGCCGCCAGCAACCGGCTCGACGCCAAGCTGACCGGCGCCAATCCGATCGACGTGCTGGTCGAATTCCCCAAGGGCGAGACGCTGTATTCGCCGGAGACCTTGCAGACCATTGCCGACGTGCACGCGACGCTGGAAAAGCAGGCTGGCGTCGGCAATGTCTGGTCGCTGGAAACCCTGCGCCGCTGGCTGGCTGAAAAAGCCGGCAGCAACGACGTGGCGACGCTCAAGGAATACGTCAACCTGCTTCCGGAGCATCTGGTGCGGCGCTTCATCTCCGCGGACCAGACCGCGGTGGTGGTATCCGGCCGGGTACCGGATCTCGATTCAAGCCAGATCCTGCCGGTCGTCAACAAGCTCGACGGGCTGCTGAATGCGGTGCGCCAGAAACATCCCGGCTACGAGATCGCCGTGACCGGCCTGTCGGCCATCGCGGCGCGCAATTCGGCGAGCATGATCGAAAAGCTCAATCACGGGCTGACCATCGAGTTCGCTCTGGTGGCGATCTTCATCGGCCTCGCCTTCCGCTCGTGGGTGGTGATGTTCGCCTGCATCCTGCCCGGCATCTTTCCCGTGGTGCTGTCCGGCACCGTGCTGTGGCTGCTCGGGGAGGGGCTGCAATTCGCCAGCGTGGTGGCGCTCACGGTGTCGTTCGGCCTCGGCCTCAGCGCCACCATCCACTTCCTCAACCGTCTGCGGCTGGAAGACACGCCCGGCACCGATCCGGCGCTGGCGGTGGAACGCGCCACGGTGCTGGTCGGTCCGGCGCTGATCCTGACCACGGTGGTGCTGGCCTGCGGTCTCGTGGTGACGGTGTTCTCGGATCTGCCGTCGCTGCGGCTGTTCGGCTGGCTCTCCGCCTTCGCCATGGTGGCGGCTTTGTTCGCCGACCTGTTCATCCTGCGGCCGACCGCAATGTGGCTGATCAACCTGCAGCAGAAGATTTCCGGAACGTCGGTGCTGGCCAAGCCGGCGGAGTAGGAGGCACGTTCCCCGGACGCGGTGCACTACGTCGCGTAGCGACGTGGTGCTCCGCAGATCCGGGGTCGTATCAAACGCCGGTGCTCGCGATGGTCCCGGATCTGCGCAGCGGCATAAGAATGCCGCAACGCGTCCGGGACACGAGACAATCCACGTCTCGGCCTCAGCCCCGAACCATGCTGATCTGCACGCCGCGGATCTCGCCCTTCGAACTGATCGACACCGACTGCCGGTTGCCGCGGGTCGTCAGGGTGATGGTGGCTGCGAAGCCGGCGGCTTCGACGAACACGTCGATCTGGCCGCCGCCGGCCCGGCCCTGCAGGTTGCCATAGACATTGCGGCTGGCCTCGCTCCAGCTTCCGCTCACCTGGTTGCCCTGGCTGGTGACGTTGCTCGAGAGGTCGAACTTGTAGCTGTCGCTGGCGCAGCGCAGGGTCTGCGCCAGGCCGGTTCCACTGCCGTCGACCTTGTAGCTGGCCCGGCAGCGAATCCGTTCGGTGGTGCCGTCGGACAGCGATACCGTGCCGTTGCCGCTCCACGACCCGTTAAAGCCGGCGAAGGGGCCGGATTGGGCGTGGCCGGCGGACACCGATAACAGCAAGGCGGCGCCAACACCCGCCGCCTTGATCGCCTGCGCCGAGAAACCTCCAGCAAACCGCTTCATGTCGACTTTCCCATCAAAATGACGATCCCGCGTCGAAATATACGTCGCGTCGTATCGAAGTTTAAGTGTCGCCGCGGTGCTTTTGGTTCAAGCGACGGAGCGCGGTGCGGTGCGATGATATTCCGCGGCAGATGAAGCATTTATGTTCCCTGGTCGATTGCAACCAGATTGTTCCCGCGGCGCCAAATGTCTGGTTGTGCGGGTGAAGCCATGCCTTCGGCGTGGCGCTGACACAAATTCGGCCCATCGTCGTGGTCCGTGTGGCATAGCTGCATCGATCGTCGCTAATCAGCGCAGGCGTCCGAAGTTGGGGCTTTGCCGGCGGTGCGAACGAACCCGAATATGCTATGCAGAATCCAGGCTGAATCCCCACATGAAGGAAGACAATGCGTAAAATTTTCTTGGTATTGGCGGTGCTTTCTGTTCCGGCCTCGACGGGCGCATTGGCCCAGCAGCAACGCGGCGGCACTGATCAGGAGCAAAAGGCCTGTACCCGCGACGTTCAGCGTTTCTGCCGTCCCCTGATGGATCAGGGTGACCTTGTCATTCTGTCCTGCCTCAAGGAAAACCGCCCCAAGCTGACCAAGGCCTGCAACCAGGTGTTGCTTAGCCACGGTCAATAACCGCTTGAGCCGCAAGGCAGGGCGGACCAACCGTCAAGCCCGCGGCGGGGCATTTCCGGTCGGCAGATTGGCGTTGGTCTAGCCGGCGGATTTCCCCTATATGGGGGACGCGACCGATCTGCCCATGGCCCTTTTCGGGCCCGGGCAGCATGCGGCTGATAATGTCCCAACCAACGTAGCCAGTTCCTGATGACCCCTGCGAGCGACCTGCGATCTGGCAAGACCCATCGCGACGAGAATTTCCCGGTGGCCTCGTGGATCATCCATCCGCGCCACCGCGCCCTGATTCTGGCCTTTTACAATTTCGTCCGCACTGCCGATGACATCGCCGATCACGCCGAGCTTGGCGACGCCGCCAAGCTGGCGCTGCTCGACGAGCTCGAAGCGGGGCTGCTCGGGCAGGGCGATGCCCAGCCCGAGGCGCTGGCGCTGCGCCGGGCACTTGCCGAGCGCGGCATGCCGCCGCGCCACGCCTGCGACGTGCTGACGGCGTTCCGCATGGACGTCACCAAGCGGCGCTACGCCAATTGGGACGAGCTGATTCATTATTGCTCGTTTTCCGCCATGCCGGTTGGCCGCTTCATGCTCGACGTGCATGGCGAGAGCACGGCCACCTGGCCGGCCTCCGACGCGCTGTGCGCGGCGCTGCAGATCAACAACCATCTGCAGGATTGCGCCGCCGACTATCGCGATCTCGACCGCGTCTACATCCCCGCCGAGACCTTCACGCGCCACGGCGCCGGCGTCGCGGATCTCACGCAGCCGAAGGCGTCGCCGGCGCTGCTGGCCTGTATCCGCGACCTCGCGGCCAGGACCGGGACGCTGATGGTGCAGAGCCAGACCCTGGCCGGCCATGTGACGGACATCCGGCTCGGCTGCGAGATCGCGGTGATCGAAACCTTCGCCTGGCAGATCCTGAACCTGTTGAAGGTGCGCGATCCGCTCAGCGACAATGTCCATCTGTCGAAGCCGGCGATGGCCGGCTTCGCCCTGAGCGGCATCGCCGGCTTCCTGTGGCGCCGCGCCACCGGCAGCGCGCCGTTGTCCCGATCGACGCCCCGCGCATGAACCAGCAGATGACGTCCGAAGTCGAACAGCCTCAGGGCATTGCGGCAGGCAGCTCGTTTTACGCGGCGATGCGGATCCTGCCGCGCGCCCAGCGCGAGGCCATGTTCCAGATCTACAGCTTCTGCCGCCAGGTCGACGACATCGCCGACTCCGATGGTCCGCGCGATGTCAGGCTCGCCGACATGCAGCAGTGGCGCCGCGACATCGATGCGCTCTATGACGGCCACCCGCCGGCCCGGGTGCGCGACTATGTCGGCCCGATCAGGCAGTTCGGCATGCGCAAGGAAGACTTCATCGCCGTGATCGACGGCATGGAAATGGATATTCCCGCCGACATCCGCGCGCCCGACGAGGCCACGCTGGACCTGTATTGCGACCGCGTCGCCAGCGCCGTCGGCCGGCTGTCGGTCAAGGTCTTCGGCCTGCCCGACGAGGACGGCATCCTGCTGGCGCATCATCTCGGTCGCGCGCTGCAACTGACGAACATCTTGCGCGACATCGACGAGGACGCCGGCATCGGCCGCCTGTATCTGCCGCGCGAGATGCTGTTTCATGCGGGCATCACCTCGAGCGATCCCAACGTGGTGATCGCCAGTCCGGCGCTGCCGAAGGTCTGCGCGCCGCTGGTGCTGCGTGCGCGGATGCATTTCCAGAAGGCCGACGAGATCATGAGCCGCAACAAGCGGCGTCTGGTGCGGGCGCCGCGCATCATGTCGAAATACTATCGCAAGATTCTCGAACTGCTGGTCAAGCGCGGCTTTGCGCTGCCGCGCGATCCGGTTCGTCTCGGCAAGGCGTCCAAGATCGCCATCCTGCTGCAATACGCGATCATCTGATGCCCAAGACAGCTCACATCATCGGCGCCGGAATCTCCGGCCTGTCCGCGGCGGTCCGGCTCGCCAATGCCGGCTGGCAGGTGCAGGTGCACGAGGCCACCCAGCAGGCCGGCGGCCGCTGCCGTTCCTATTTCGACGCCGCGACCCAGCTGACCATCGACAACGGCAACCACCTGCTACTGTCCGGTAACAGCCACGCCATCGCCTATGCCCGATCGATCGGCACCGAGGCCGGCCTCGTCGGGCCGGACCGCGCGCAGTTTCCGTTCATCGACCTGGCGAGCGGAAAACGCTGGCTGCTCGATCTCGGCAACAGCAAAATTCCGACCTGGCTGTTCGACAAGTCCCGCCGTGTCCCGGACACCTCGGTGATGGATTATCTGCGGCTGATGCCGCTGGTCTGGGCGAAGCCGAGCCAGTTGGTCGGCAACGCCATTCCGTGCAAAGGCACGCTGTACGACCGGCTGGTGCAGCCGCTGCTACTGGCCGCGCTGAACGTCGATCCGCCGGAAGGCTCGGCGGGTCTGGCCGGCGCCATCGTCCGCGAAACCCTGCTGGCCGGCGGGCAGTCCTGCCGCCCGCTGATCGCCCGCGCTGGCCTCAGCGACGTGCTGGTCGAGCCGGCGGTTGCGATGTTGCGCGCCAAGGGGGCGGGGATTCATTTCGGCCATGAGCTGCGCGGCGTCACCATGGCGGGTGACCGCGCCGCCACGCTGGATTTTGGCGCTGACGACAGCATTGCGCTCGGCCCGGATGACGCCGTGGTGATGGCTGCGACCCCGCGCGTCGCCGCGTCGATCCTTCCCGGCCTCACCGCGCCGACGAAATTCCGCGCCATCGTCAATGCGCATTTCCGCTTCGATCCGCCCGCCGGCCTGCCGGCGCTGACCGGCGTTGTCGGCGGGCTGATCGAATGGCTGTTCGCGTTTCCGCAGCGGCTGTCGATCACCATCAGCGGCGCCGACCGGCTGATCGACATGCCGCGCGAGGAACTGGCGCGCGCGATCTGGCGCGACATCTGCCGGACCGCCGGCATCGACGTCGCCACCGAGCTGCCGCCGTGGCAGATCGTGCGCGAACGCCGCGCCACTTTCGAGGCCACGCCGGAACAGAACGCGCTGCGGCCCGGTCCCATCACCGCCTTCAAAAACCTGTTTCTCGCCGGCGACTGGACTGATACCGGATTGCCGGCGACCATCGAGGGATCGGTGCGATCCGGCGATCGCGCCGCGGATCTCGTTCTGGCGATGCGCCGGGCCTGATCCCCACGGTCGCGCGACCGGCTCGCGCGGCGACCACGGAGAAGTCGAGCAGGATGCACGCCATGACCGACCACGTCGAAGTTGAACGCGCGACGCTCGATGCGAGCATCGCATCGGCGAAGCACGGCCTGCTGAGCTTCCAGCAGCCCGACGGCCACTGGGTGTTCGAGCTCGAGGCCGACGTCACCATCCCCTCCGAATACGTTCTGCTGCGCCACTATCTCGCCGAGCCGGTCGATCACGAGCTGCAGCGCAAGATCGGCAACTACATTCGCCGCACCCAGGGTGCGCATGGCGGCTGGGCGCTGGTGCAGGACGGCGACTTCGACATGAGCGCCAGCGTGAAGGCCTATTTCGCGCTGAAGATGATGGGCGTCGATCCCAACGAGCCCTGCATGGCGAAAGCGCGCGAGGCGATCCGGTCGCGCGGCGGCGCTATCCACGTCAACGTGTTCACCCGTTTCATGCTGTCGATGTTCGGCGTGCTGACGTGGAAGAGCGTGCCGGTGCTGCCGGTCGAGATCATGCTGCTGCCGTTCTGGTTTCCGTTCCATCTCAACAAGATCTCCTACTGGGCCCGCACCACCATCGTGCCCCTGATGGTCCTCGCCGCCCTGAAGCCGCGTGCGCAGAATCTCGGCGAGATCGATATCCGCGAGCTGTTCCTCCAGGACCCCAAGCTGATCGGCCGCACGCCGCGGGCGCCGCATCAGAACCGCGCGCTGTTCGCGTTCTTCAGCGGCATCGACATCATCCTGCGCGCCACCGAACCGTATTTTCCGAAGCGGCTGCGCGCGCGCGCGATGGCCAAGGCGGTGGCCTTCGTCGAGGAGCGGCTGAACGGCGAGGACGGTCTGGGCGCGATCTATCCGCCGATGGCCAACACCGTGATGATGTATGAGGTGCTCGGCTATCCCGCCGACTATCCGCCGCGGGCGGTGACCCGTGCGGGCATCGACAAGCTTTTGGTGATCCACGACGATGAGGCCTATTGCCAGCCCTGCGTGTCGCCGGTGTGGGACACCGCGCTGACCGCGCATGCGCTGCTCGAGACCGGCGGCGACGACGCGGTCGCCGAGGCGAAGCAGGGGCTGGACTGGCTGCTGCCGAAGCAGGTGCTCGACGTCAAGGGCGACTGGGCGGTGAAGCGGCCCGAGCTGCGGCCGGGCGGCTGGGCGTTCCAGTACAACAACGCGTATTATCCCGACCTCGACGATACCGCCGTGGTGATGACGGCGATGGACCGCGCGCGCCGGCACAGCGGCACCAGGGACTATGACGCCGCGATCGACCGCGGCCGCGAGTGGATCGAGGGCATGCAGAGCCGCGACGGCGGCTTCGCGGCATTCGATGTCGACAACCTCGAATACTATCTCAATAACATCCCGTTCTCCGACCACGGCGCGCTGCTCGATCCGCCGACCGAGGACGTCACCGCGCGCTGCGTCTCGATGCTCGCCCAGCTCGGCGAGACCATCGACACCAGCAAGCCGATGGCCGACGGCGTCGACTACCTGCGCCGCACCCAGTTGCCGGACGGGTCCTGGTATGGCCGCTGGGGCCTCAATTACATCTACGGCACCTGGTCGGTGCTGTGCGCGCTGAACGCCGCCGGCGTCGATCACCAGGAGCCGGTGATGCGCAAGGCGGTGGCCTGGCTGCTGTCGATCCAGAACGCCGATGGCGGCTGGGGCGAGGATGCGGTGAGCTACCGGCTCGACTACAAGGGCTATGAGCAGGCACCGAGCACTTCATCGCAAACGGCATGGGCCTTGCTTGCGTTGATGGCTGCGGGCGAGGTCGAGCATCCCGCGGTGGCCCGCGGAATGCGTTACCTGATTGACACACAAGGCGAAAAAGGCTGGTGGGACGAGGCGCGCTACACCGCAACAGGGTTTCCGAGGGTGTTTTATCTGCGCTACCATGGTTACGCGAAATTCTTCCCGCTCTGGGCGCTGGCGCGGTTCCGGAATTTGAAAAGCACCAATAGCAGGGTGGTAGGGGTCGGGATGTGATTTTGGGGGCTTTGGCGGATGGGTCCGCGGTCAGCGCGATTGACCTGCGGCCGGTACTGATCGTGACTGGTCTGGTTCAGGAAGCCAGGATTGCGATGGGTCCTGGAATGACCGTCATCTGCAGCAGCAGCGATCCCGCGCAGTTGCGCGTTCTGCTCGGCGACTTCGATCACACGTCCATTCGCGGCGTCATCAGCTTCGGCGTCGCCGGCGGCCTCGATCCCGAATTGAAGTCCGGCGCCGTGGTCATTGCCACCGAAGTGGTGGCCGGCGACCGCCGCTGGCCGGCAGCCGAATCGCTCAGCGATGAGCTGATCGCCGGCGCCGGCATCGGCCGCCAGACCGTGTTTCGCGGCGGCCTGGTCGGCGTCGAGAAGGTGGTCACCGGGCAGGCCGGCAAGGCCGCGCTGCGCTCGGAAACCGGTGCCGCCGCCGTCGACATGGAAAGCCACATCGCCGCCGACTTCGCCCACGCCGCGGGGCTGCCGTTTGCGGCGCTGCGGGTGGTCAGCGATCCCGCCCACCGTGCGCTGCCGGAACTGGCCACCAGCGCCATCAAGCCCAACGGCGACGTCGACCTGCGCAAGGTGATGCGCGGAATCGCCCGCAATCCCATGGTGATCCGCGCGCTGGTCTCCACCGGTCGCGACTTCAACCGTGCGCTGCGCAGCCTGCGCGGCTGCCGCAGCTTCATGCTGGGCAGCAGCAGCCTGTCAGCCGCCGAGGCCTGACGCCGCGGGCACGCGGCGCGCCTTCTCTTATCCTGATGATTGACAACAATCCTATCTGGTGCTTATAGTCCCTACGTCCGGTTCGCGAGGGGCGCTGTCATGAGGCGTCTTGGTAGCGGAGCCGGATGCGGTGTCCCGCGCGTGTGCCTCGCAAGCACGCCCCGGGAGGCTGGGGTCACCGTCCGGGCCCACTACGGGGCTCTGCCGCTTTGTGCCGGCTGGACGGGGACAGGCAACGGCGGGAAACCGCCGGGAGGG
>DATCUS010000045.1:0-5954 GCA_036561845.1 Tardiphaga sp.
CCGCGCCGGGGTAACCGCCAAAATACAGATAATCCTCGAGCGAGAAATCAAAGGCCGCACGCATTTCGTCCAACGACCAGTGCGTCAGGTGCAGGGTTTCGAAGCGTCCGGCCAGGCTCTCGGTGAGCCCGCGCTCGATCAACAGCGGCGCCGAGCCCAGCAGCACGACCTGCAACGGGCGACGCAGACGTGTGTCCTCGTCCCACAAGTGCTTCACGGTTTCCGACCAGCGCTCGACCTTCTGCACCTCGTCCACCACCAGCAAGCCGCCATCGGCGCCGGTCTCCAGCCGCGCCGCTTCCCACTGCTGACGCAGCCACGCGCCATCGCGCAGCGTCGGCTCGTCGGCGCTGACAAAGCGCACCGGGCGCTGCAATCGCTCGGTCACCTGCTGCACCAGCGTGGTCTTGCCCACCTGCCGCGCCCCGGTGACCACCTGCAAGTGACGGCGAGGTTCCGCCAGCCTGCGGGCCAGCTCGGCGGCTTGTGGGCGCTGGTAAGGGCTTTTAGCCTTGCTCTGCATGCTGAGTAATTTTACTCAATGTCCTGAGTATGCCAAAGAAGCGCCAATGCGCCGCGGGCGGCCGACGCCATCGGTGAGCAGCGCGTGGAACCAGCGCTTGTCTGGATCAGCGTCGGGTGCGGCGGGCGCGACAGGCTGCGCATGACCGCTTCGACGGCGACGTGCGGCAGGTCGGGATCAAGAGCCGATGCAGCGCGGCGCCGAGGCGGCCTTTGAGCATGACCTGCGCCGCATCGCCGCGCTCGCTGGCGTCGTCGATCTCGACGCCGACGCACGCCGCATAGCCGATGCCCACGAGCCAGTCTGTCGAAGCTCTTTCGACCAGCGCTTCCGATATGCCGCTCACGCGACCGCTTCCAATATTGCCTGTCGAAAGTGGTGAAAGCTCGGCGAACGGCTGCGCTGCGCATCGATCACCCCACCCAAAACCCGCGCAGCTTCGATCTTGCGCAGGCCTTGCTGGAAGTATCCGTGCCGCTGCATGACGCGCTCGAACGCCTCCCAGGTGCCACCGGCAATGCCATCGGGATCACGGTACTTCCGCTGGTTCGGAACAGACGACGGCATGCGCGGATAGGCGCTGCGCACGCCTTCCCAGTCGCCAAAATACCAGGCCTCCAGTTCCTCGATGGCGATCCGGTTGACCAGTTGCCACGGCGCACTGCCTGCGCTGCGGGTGCGCAAGCCGGTCCGCCGGGCGATATCTTCGAGGCGCTGCTTCAGTTGAAGGCAGTCGTCATCGTCGCGATCCACGACGACGACGATGCGCCAGTCATCAGGCAGCCACCTGGCATATCCGCGGAGCCGGTCCGCCAGTTTGCCGAGCAGATCGCCCTTGCCCTGAAAGGCGTGCACCTCGAAAGTTCTGTTCCGCGGTAGCAACCGAGGCAGCAAGGCGCGGAGAAATGCCTCCATGGAGGGCTCCTCGACCAATAATTCCACATGCGTGGCCATGCTCAGCGCCCCCGCTTGAGCGGCCGTGTCGGTGCGCCCTGGTTGACCAGCGGATCGCCCACGCCGAGCTGGCCCTCCATCCACAGGTGGCCGAGCAGCGCACCCTGGGCCACGAATTCGGCGACACCAGGCAGCTCGCTGGCACGTTGCGTCTGGGTGTAGCCGAGTTCGTCGCGCCACAGCACGCGCACTTCCTGCGGCCGCAGCGCGTTGAGGAAAAACGGTGAGTGGGTCGTCACGATGAGCTGTGTATGCGCAGTCGCGCCGCGGCATTCCTCGGCCAGCTCCGGCAACAGACGTGGATGCAGAAAGTTCTCCGGCTCCTCGATGCCGATGAAGGGCGGCGGATCAGGATCGTAGAGCAGCACCAGATAGGCGAGCATTTTCAGCGTGCCGTCCGACGCGAAGCGCGCCAGCACCGGATGGCTGAAGGGTGCGTCCTTGATCTGCAACAGCAGGCGGCCGTCCGGCATCGGCTCGGCCAGCACGCGCTCGATGCGCGGCACGCGCTGACGCAGCACCTGAAAGACGCGCTCCAGCCGGTCGGGATGCCGCTCGGCCAGATGCTGGATGACGTTGGCCACGTTGTCGCCGGTCTTGGTCAGCCGCTCCTGTGGCCCGGCCTCGGGCTGCCCGCGCCCGCCTTCGGCCGACAGATACGACACGTACCAGCCGGTGATGAACTCCCGCAACGCCGCCACCCGGGGATGCTCGGCAAACTGGCCCAGGGCATTCACGGCCAGCAGATCCGGCGACTTCAGCGCAATGTCGACGCGCCTGTCTTTCTCGTCGGGCTGCTCGCCGCTGACCGCTCGGCCCTGCCCTTCGCGATAGTCCAGGAAACGGAACGGCTGGCCGTGGCTGCCACGTTTCCAGCGCAGCCACTCCTCGACCACCACCGGCCCGCCCTGGCGTTCATCCACCGCCAAGTGGTAGGTGATCAGCGGATATCCCGGCTCGCGATACTTGATCTCGACGGTCACCGGGCCGTCCCCACCGCGTGTCTTCAGCTCCTTGGCGCGCCCCCGCTTGTCCCAGGCGCGGCGCAGTCCCAGCTCGAAGCACTCGGACAGGAAGGCGAATACGTCGAACACCGTGGACTTGCCACTGCCGTTGGGGCCGAGCAGCACGGTAAGCGGCGTCAGATCCCTGAACTCCACCTCGCGCAACGCGCGGAAGTTGCTGACCTTGAGCGATTCGATACGTGCCGGTGTGCGTTTTTCACTGGCCGGTTTCATGCGGCGGTCTCCCTTCGTTCGGCGTCCTTCACCCGCACATTACCCGATAGCAGTTGGGGAAGGAGGTAGTCGCGCAGCGCCGCCAAATGACGTGATTCGATTATCGACTGCGCATGCAAGTCATAGAGTGCACCGATGATGGCATGCGCTTTTTGAAGTGTGTCTTTTGGCGGCACAACGACGTGCGCATCTTGCAGATGACTGCGCTGTATGTGCCCCATCGTGGTCGCCTTACCCGCGGCGATAGTTCGGAAATCCGGCAGGTGGTGGCGAATCCACAGGAAGCAGAACCAGATTGGAAAATGGGTCGACGTGACCTTGAACAAGTGCTGGTTCAGCGCTCCCTTGCCACCGAACCAGAATTCGGCCTCAAGCGTCCCGGACCAGGAGAACAGCAAATCGCCATCGTCGACTATGTACTGCCTAGGCACATCGCTGTTCGCCCAATCGGCGCCTTCGGTCGAACCTTTGCGAAGTTGCGCGATCTTGATCACACGTAAGTCTTCGCCGTCATTGCGCGGCGGATATTTCTGGAGCGCCAGACCGTTGAGAAACGTGGCGATCTGCGTGATCGACTTCACCTCCCACCCCTCCGGCACGGGGCCGATGGCGGAATCGACGAAGCGGGTAGGCAGGGCGTCGAAGACGGGCTGGGGCATGGAGGGGAAGGCGGTCGCGCCGGCGGCCTTGGCCTTGACCGGCTCGAAGTCCACGAACCACGCCCGGAAGATCGCCCGCGCCAGCCGCTCCAGCGCCCGCGCCGTGCGCCGGTTCTGCTCGATCTTGTCGTCAAGCGCGCCGAGGATACCAGCGATGGCGCGTTGTTCGTCGGGGGCCGGTAACGAAATGGTGAGCTTGTCGAAGCAGTCGGTGGGGACACGTTGTCTTCCAGATGAGCCTGTCATGTGGCTGATGGCAAAGCCACGAACCTGCGGTGACCGCGCCAGATAGAAAACGAAATCCGTGACCGACACACCATCGCGACCACGCATCACAATGAATTCTGTGGAGCCGTGCGCAGGACGATCGTCTCCTGCTACCGCCTTGAACCGGGCTATCTTGCCGTTCTCAAGGCAAGGTGTGATGCGGGCGAAGAGGGTATCGCCCTCTTGGAAACGGCTTCCGCCACCTGTGAAGGCGCGTTCCTCTGAGGGCTGAACATAGGGCCGACTCGTATCGACGGCGTTCATGTCGACAAACGGATAAATCTCCCCCCTTTGAAGGCGCACCCTAGGGTTGATGGCTACGGCTTTAGAGAATGGAAGTGAGTGCCACTCACTACTGCTCATCCTGTATCCCTCCCAACCGCATCCGCACCACCGTCATCAACCGCTCCCCCTCCCCAAAGCACGCCTCCAGCTCCGACAGAAGCCGCGGGTACTTTTCCGCGAAGGGCTCGACGTCGTCCTCCTGCTCCTCGGCGCCGACGTAGCGGCCGGGGGTGAGCACGAAGCCGTGCTTGCCGATGCCCTCGATGGTCTCGGCCTTGCAGAAGCCGGGAATGTCGCGGTACTCCCACTTGCCGTGCGTAGCCTCGTTCCACCACACGGGCGCGGGCTCGCCGCGCCACTGGCGGAAGGCGTAGACGATGCGGCCGATGTCGGAGTCGTGGTTCGGGTCGCCCATGCCGTCGGCCAGCATGCTTTCGCCGTCATCGCCGCCGGTCAGCACGCGCAGCGTGCGGGTCTGCAGGGTGCCGAGCTTGCGCGCGTCGATGAACAGCGTTTCGCCGCTGCGGTCGCGGCCGCCATGGGGCAGGTTCTTGCCGGTCTTGTCGCGGGTCAGGAACCAGAGGCAGGCGGGGATGCCGGTGGTGAGGAAAAGCTGCGCCGGCAGCGCGACGATGCAATCGACCAGATCGGCTTCGACGATACGTTGGCGGATCTCGCCCTCGCCGCCGGAGCCGGTGGACAGCGAGCCGTTGGCCATGACGAAGCCGGCTACGCCCCCGCCGTGGCCATTGGGCGGTGCCAGGTGGTGGATGAAGTGCTGAATCCAGGCGTAGTTGGCGTTGCCGACCGGCGGCGTGCCGTAGCGCCAGCGCACGTCGTCGGCCAGCAGCTTGCCGGACCAGTCCGAGATGTTGAACGGCGGATTGGCGAGGATGTAGTCGGCCTTCAAGTCCGGGTGCAGGTCGCGCAGGAAGCTGTCGGCGGGCTGCGAACCGAGGTTGGCCTCGATGCCGCGGATGGCCAGGTTCATGTGCGCCAGGCGCCAGGTGGTGGGGTTCGACTCCTGGCCGAAGATGGAGATGTCGGTCTTGCGCCCGCCGTGGGCTTCGACGAAGCGCTCGGACTGCACGAACATGCCCGCCGAGCCGCAGCAGGGGTCGTAGACGCGGCCCTCGTAGGGTTCGAGCATCTCCACCAGCAGGCGCACGATGCAGCGCGGGGTGAAGAACTCGCCGCCGAGCTTGCCCTCGGCCTGGGCGAACTTGCCGAGGAAGTACTCGTAGACGCGGCCCAACGTGTCGCGCGCCTTGGCGCGATCGCCCTTGAAGCCGATGTCGGCGATGAGATCAATCAGCCCCTTCATCTTTTCCGGCGCGATGCCGCGGCGGGCGTAGTCGCGCGGCAGCTTGCCCTTGAGGTTGGGGTTGTCGCGCTCGACGGCGAGGATGGCGTCGTCGATCAACGTTGCGATGTCGGGGCGCGCCGCCTGGTTCTGCAGGTTCTGCCAGCGCGCCTCCGGCGGCACCCAGAACACCCGCTCGGCGGTGTACTCGTCGCGGCTTTCGAGCAGGCTCTCGAGCTGTGGGCCGGTGATGCCGTCGGCTTCCAGCTCGACTTTCAGTTCATCGCGCCGGGCCTCGAAGGAGTCGGAGATGTACTTCAGAAACAGCAGGCCGAGGACAACGTGCTTGTACTCGGCGGCATCGATCTGCCCGCGCAGGGTGTCGGCCGCCCTCCACAGGGTGTCGGCATAGGTGAGATCGATGTTGTTCGCAGTGTTAGCCATGTGTGGTCTTCTTCATGTGTCAGGCTGACAGCGTAGCGAAATACGCCGCAAACTGCCGCGCCCGTGAGCCGCAGCAACGCGTGCGCCGGTTTTGTTAAACGGTGTCGCCGAGCTCGTGCATCCACGCCGGGATATCGCGTCCGGCATGCAGCACGCGCCAAACGTCGACGTGGTCGGGCCGTTCGACATGGAAAACCAGATAGGGATACCGCGTCAGCGGCCAGCAGCGCAGGCCCGGCAGGTTCAATTCGTGCGCGTAGCGGGGCGAGCCGGTCGCAGGG
>DATCUS010000046.1:0-6588 GCA_036561845.1 Tardiphaga sp.
GGGGGAGAGGGAAGAAAGAAGCGGCGTCGCTCAGCCGGCCTTGCGCTCGGCGTCGCGGACCGCCGGCGTGCGGCCGATCAGGCCGGCATACTGGCCGATCGGCGCCGGGCGGCCGATGAAATAGCCCTGCACGCCGTCGCAGCCTTCCTTGGCGAGAAAGGACAGTTGTTCCTGGGTCTCGACGCCCTCGGCGACGAGCGAGACGTCGAGGCCGTGACCGAGCCCGATCACCGCCCGCACGATCGCCGCCGATTGCGGGTTGTGGCCGAGATTGGTGACGAAGGCGCGGTCGATCTTGATCTTGTCGAACGGGAATGCCTGCAGATAGGTCAGCGAGGAATAGCCCGAACCGAAATCGTCCATCGAGATCCGCACGCCCAGCGCCTTGAGGCGGCGCAGCAGTGCAAGGCCGCGTTCAAAATCCTCGATCAGCACGCCCTCGGTGATTTCCAGTTCGAGCCGTCCGGGCTGCAGCCCGGTCTCGAACAGGATCGAATGCACGAGGCCGACGAGGTCGCCGTGCATGAACTGCGCCGGCGACAGGTTGACGGCGATCTGCAGCGGCACCGGCCACGACGCCGCCTCGACGCAAGCCTGACGCAGGATCCATTCGCCCATCTCGACGATCAGGCCGCTCTCTTCCGCCAGCGGAATAAACTCGCCGGGGGGCACGAAGCCGCGGCTCGGGTGAATCCAGCGCGCCAGCGCCTCGAAACCGGTGATGTCGGCGTCGACCACGGTCTGGCCGGCCCGGGCCTGGGGCTGGTAATGCAGCGACAATTCGCCGTTGCGGATCGCCGCCGAGAGATCCTGATGCAGCACCCGGCGGTCGCGCAGCAGCTGGTCCATCTCCGGTTCGAAAATGCTGATCGAGCCGCGCGAGGTCGCCTTGGCGCGGAACAGCGCCGCGCCGGCATTGGCGAGCAGCGCCGCGGCGTCGGTGCCGTCGCGGGGAAACAGCGAGATGCCGATGGTGACGCCGGTGCGCACCGACTTGCCGTCGATGGAAAACTGGTGACCGAGCGCTTCGATGATGCGCTCGGCGATGGCACGGCCGGCCTGCGGCTGCTTGCCATCGATGATCAATCCGAATTCGTCGCCGCCGAGCCGCGACACCACACCGCCGCCTGCCGCGTCCTGGACCCGCTGCCCGACCTCGATCAGCACCTTGTCGCCGATCGCATGGCCGAACACATCGTTGATCTCCTTGAGGCCATCGACATCGATCGACAGCACCGCAAATTCCTCGGCGATGTCACCGCAGGCCTCGATCATCTGCGCCAACGCCTGCATGAAGGCCGGGCGGTTCGGCAGGTCGGTCAGGCCGTCGTGATAGGCCATGTGCGCCATGCGCGCTTCGGTCTGGCGCCGGTCGGTGACATCCTCATAGGTCTTGATCAGATATTGCGGGGCGCCGCCATCGTCGAGCACGGTGACCCGGCGGGTGAGGAACAGGCGCAACCCGGCCTCGGTGCTGATCGGATGCTCTTCGGAAATCATGCCGCGCTTGCGGATCGCGGCCTCGTCGCGGCTGACAATCAGCCTGGCTTCCCTGGCATTGAAGATATCGTCCGCGGTCAGCCCTGTGGCATCCTCGCGCCGACGATTGAGGACCGCCTCGGAGCTGCGGTTGGCGAGCAGGTAGCGGCCGTCGTGGACGTCCTGCACGATCAACGCCACCGGAATGTTGTCGACCACCGTCTCGAGGAATTTCTTGGTGCTCTCGAGCTCCTGCGCCAGCTTGCGCTGCTCGGTGCATTCTTCGTGGATGCCGATAAAACCGCCGTTCGGCAGCGGGTTGAACCTGACCGCCACCGATCGCTCGTCGGGCAGGGTCGCAATGTAGCCCCCCTGCGCCACCGCCTGTCCGTAGAACTCCTCGGAGCCGGGATCCAGCGTGCCGTGGGCGCGGCGCAGTTCGCGCAGGCCGTTGCCGGTAATGCCCTTGAATATCTCCGCGCGTTTCAGGCCGTAGATTTCGAGATAGCGGTCGTTGCAGAACACCAGGCGTCGGTCGGCGTCGAGAATCACCACGCCGTGGCCGAGATGGTTCAGCGCCGAGCCGACAAAGGCGTTGCGCCGCAATTGCTGACGCTGCAGGCGGCGAAATGCCGAGGCCACCCAGACCACCACTGCGCCGAGCAACGACAGCATGACGAAGCCGCCGAGCAGGATTTCCCAGATCAGATGCGGATCGAGCGAGCCGATGTAGTCCGGCGGGGCGAACCGCGTCGCCGCGAAGGCCGCGTCGCCGGTCAGCGCCAGGCCAGGCAGACTCGCCACGGCCGCCGCGGAAATCGGCGCTCTCTCGCCAGTCAGCCACGTCTTGAGCCAGGTCTTAAGCAAGGTCTTGCCAGTCATTCCACACCCGCGTATGCGCAGCCGCAGTTTCGGGCGACAGGTGTTGGAATCCGGTAAACGGATACGTTTGCAACCGTCGAATGTGGCAATTCCGGCGGTATTCGGCGCTCATGCTTAACGATTCGCTAAGCCGCGGAAACTGAATTCGATCAAGCGCATGCGACTGCGATTGATAGTTCGCAAGCGGACACAGGACGCGTGAATGGACAGGGTTGAGTGTATCGTGATCGGCGCCGGCGTGGTCGGCCTTGCGATCGCGCGACGGTTGGCGCAGGCCGGCCGCGAGGTCATCGTGCTGGAGGCCGCCGACGCCATCGGCACCGTGACCTCATCGCGCAACAGCGAGGTGATCCACGCCGGCATCTACTATCCGGCCGGCAGCCGGATGGCCCGGCTCTGCGTCGAGGGTCGGCGCGCTCTGTACGCCTATTGCCGCGATCACGGCATTGCGCACCGCAATTCCGGCAAGCTGATCGTGGCGACCTCCGCCGCTGAGGTCGACCGGCTCGGCGCGATCCGGGCCCATGCCGAGACCAACGGCGTCGATGACCTCGCTTTGCTGAGCGGCGCGGAAGCGCGCGCCCTGGAGCCGGCGTTGCGCTGCGAGGCGGCGCTGCTGTCGCCATCCACCGGCATCATCGACAGCCATGCCTACATGCTGGCGCTGCGCGGCGATGCCGAGGCCGCCGGTGCCGCCTTTGCGTTCCACACGCCGATGGACAGCGGCAGCGTCACGGCCGAACGCTTTGAACTGGAGATCGGCGGCGACGCGCCGATGCAGCTTGGCTGCGACCTGCTGATCAATTCCGCCGGCCTGTCGGCCCCGGCGATCGCACGCCGTCTTACCGGCATGCCGCTCGACAAGGTGCCGACCGCCTATCTGGCGAAGGGCAACTACTTCAGCTGCAGCGCCAAGGCGCCGTTCTCGCGGTTGATCTATCCAGTGCCGGAGCCCGGCGGGCTTGGCGTCCACCTCACGCTCGACCTCGCGGGCCAGGCCCGCTTCGGTCCCGACGTGGAGTGGGTCGATCACATCGACTACGAGGTCGATCCGGCACGCGCCGAACGCTTCTATCCGGCGATCCGGCGCTACTGGCCGGCGCTGCCGGACGGTGCGCTGATGCCGAGCTATTCGGGAATGCGGCCGAAGATCGTGCCGCCGGCGGTGGCGGTGCAGGATTTCATGATCCAGGGACCGAAGGCCCACGGCGTCAGCGGATTGATCAACCTGTTCGGCATCGAATCGCCGGGGCTCACCGCATCGCTGGCCATCGCCGACGACGTCGCACAGATGGCGGGCGAATCAAGCGCCCGCGCATGAATAAAAAATTTGGTCACGAGGAGCGGGCCTTTACGGCGAGCCTCGGTGGATGACCGAACGCCTGCAGCAACGCTCCGAGGCTCGCTCGTCAGCGGGCCAGCTGTGCCCTAGCAGGCGGCACCTCGGATATCGGCAGCGCACGGTGGAAAACGGTGACGACGACTAATGCAGCGTTTCGCTCGCGCCGCCCTTGAGCCGTTGGATTTCGTCGCGGACCATCAGCTTTCGACGCTTCAATTCCACAATACGCAGATCGTCTGTGGACAGATGCACGAGCGCGTCGTGCAATTCGTTTTCCAGAACCTTGTGTTTACGTTCCAGTTCAACGAGATGCGCCTGTAAAGCCATTCGAAATCTCCTCGGTAGTATTGAACCTCAGATTCGGTTGGACGATGTGAAGTTTACATGACCGTGGACATCTGTCGATGGGTCTTGAAAATTGCAGAATCATATTTCCATATCATGTGCAACGAATCGTGACCAAGGCGGATCGACGGAGCCGGAACCGAACGGCTTGCGCGGTGCGCGCGCACCGGCGATAGTCCTTCAAACGAACCCCTGCAGCCTGTCGCAACCGTCTCGCGATTTCAGTTAGCGCCAAATCTCATGAATGACGACAATAACGATCGCGAACTCGCGGCCGAACTGGCCCGGTTGCAGCAGGAACATCGCGATCTCGATGCCGCCATCGATGCCCTGCATCACTCTCCGGCGCCAGATCTGCTGCGGCTGCAGCGTTTGAAGAAGCGCAAGCTGCAGTTGCGCGACCGCATCGCCTTCATCGAAGATCAGATCACGCCCGACATCATCGCGTAGATCATCAGCGGAAACGCGCTCAACTCATCCCCGTCACGCTGCGGGCCCTCACTCCACGCGCGCGGTAAAGACGAAGTCGCAACCCATGCAGACGAAAGTGTGCGCTTCGTAGTCCGGCGACGGGCCCGGCGAAACCCGTGCGAGTTTCAGGACGGCATGACATTGCGGGCACTGCCGATTGCTGTCGGACGCTTCGTCGAGATCGACGTCCGAGGCGCGGGTCCGCAATGTGATGCTCCGGTCGGTGGCTGAGGTCTCGGCCGTGGCGGTCCTCGGCGAAGCGGCGGCATCGTCCGCGAGATCAGCCAGGCAACCGGGATCGATGGCTGCATTGCCCGATGCCCGCACTGCGTCGCAATTCAAGTCCGATCAGCCCGGACGATCAAAACGGACCGGTCACCGGTTGACGCAAGAACAAAATAAGAACATTATTGCTTGTCTCGCTCTCACCAGGTCCGCCCATGGCCGATGTCACCTACTACGTTGCGCTGCCGTTCCTGCAGGATGATGCGGGATCGCCGGTCGGCGGCGCCGCCGAGGAATGCCAGAGTTCGTCCGCCGCAATCCGCCGCGCCGAACAGTTGTCGCGCGCGCCGGGCAGCGTCGGTGCAGTGGCATTCAGCCGCACCGGCGATCCGATGATGGGCGAATTCAGCGACGCCCAGCTCCTGAAAAAATTCGGCGACGTGCCGGACGATCTCGGTTCGCTGTAGCGAACGCGCCACGGCTGCGCTCATGCTGCGCGAAAGCGCGATGAGCGCAGCCCGTGCGCGCTACCAGAAGCCGGGACCGAACCCGAATCCGAAACTGATGCCTGGACGATAGTAGCCTGGGCCATAGTAGCTAGGCCCGTAGTAGCTGGGACCGTAGAAGCCCGGCCCGTAATAATAAGGCCGCGGCCGATAGTAGCCGTAATAGGGTCGATAGTAGCCGTAGTAAGGCCGGTAGACGCGATAGCGGCGGACGTGGCGATGGCGGCGTCGCGCGCTGACGTCGGTGGCCTTTGCGGCGTGGCTGTTGCCGACGCCATCGGCGATCTCCAACGGTGCAGCCGCCGCCGGCCTGTTACCACAGCCGGCGAACAACAGCGCCGCCCCGACCGCGGCTGCGATACTGAGTTTGGCCCGAAATCCTGTCATGACAGCTCCTTTCCAAAGCGCGGTCTGTTGTTACCGCCGCCCCCGGCGCAAATCGTTGCGCTCGATCAACTCCACCGTCCGGTCATCAACGGCGCAGCGTGGCATAATCAGTTATAAAATCGATTGATTATACACTTACAATCTGTTGGATTGATCAATTGAAGACGCCGAAACTGGGTTGGACGTTTGATGGAGCCGACCCATGACCACCACGGAAACAAACCCCGGCATCGATACGGTCCCGCCGCTGACCCTTGCCACGCGCCGCGCCGGCATGATCCCCGGCCTGGCGCTGGCGGCGACGGTCGCCGTATCGGCCTATGCGCTGCGGCAATTGCCGGGCCTGGCGAGCTTCAGTCCGATGATCCTGGCCATCGTCATCGGCATGGCCTTTCACAACCTGGTCGGCACCCCGGCGCAGGCGAAGGCCGGCGTGGCGTTCGCCATGCGCCGGCTTTTGCGCTTCGCGATTGTGCTGCTCGGGCTGCAGCTGACTGTTTCCCAGGTGATCGAAGTCGGCGGCCGCGGCGTCGGCATCATTGTGGCCACCCTGGTGGCAACCTTCGCCGTGACGGTATGGATGGGCCGGCTGCTCGGCGTCGAACGTCGGCTGGCGCAGCTGATCGCAGCGGGCACCTCGATCTGCGGCGCCTCGGCGGTGATCGCCACCAACACCGTGGTGGAGGCGCCGGACGAGGACGTCGCCTATGCCATTGCCTGTGTCACCGTGTTCGGCTCCGTGGCCATGTTCCTCTATCCGCTGCTGCCCGGCCTGCTGCAGCTCGACCCGCACGCCTTCGGCCTGTGGAGCGGCGCCTCGATCCACGAGATCGCCCAGGTGGTGGCCGCGGCGTTCCAGAACGGCCAGAGTGCCGGCGAGTTCGGCACCGTCGCCAAGCTGACCCGGGTGATGCTGCTGGCACCGATGGTGATCGCGCTGGGCGCCATGGC
>DATCUS010000047.1:0-2028 GCA_036561845.1 Tardiphaga sp.
GAGCAGCGGACCCGGCTTGTCGCTGTCGAGGCCGATGACGCCGACCGCATTGCGCCCGGTGCGCAGCGGCAGATAGAGCCGCCGGGCGCCGGGCAGCGTGTCGGCGCCGCGCCCGGCCGGTCTATTGTGCTCCCACGCCCACCGCGCGGCGGCAATGTCGGCATCGACCAGGCTATCGTCGGGGGGATATCCGGCGCGGACGGCAAGGGTATCGTTGTCCGGCAGCAGGATCACCACGCGCAGCTTCAGCATCGAGGCAATCTGGTGGGCGGTCGCCCACAGCACGTCGTCCAGCGTGCCGGTAGCCGCCAGCTTCTTGGAGAACAGGTACAAATCCTCGGTCGCCCGCGCACGCTGGCGCGCCGCACGGGCCTGCCGGTGGACGCGCGCGGTCAGATTGCTGGCGATGAAGGCCACGCCGAGGAAGAAGAACAGCGCGGTGACGCTCTCGGGATCATTGATAGTCAGCGTGTAGAGGGGATCGAGGAAGAAGAAGTTCAGCACCAGCGCGCCGAGCACCGAGGCGTACAGCGCCGGCCACAGCCCGGAGCTGACCGCCGAGGCCAGCACCGCCATCAGGAACGCCAGCGCGATGTTGCGAACGTCGAGCACGCGATAGAGCAGCGTGCCGACCGCCAGCGCGACACTGACATAGGCGGTACTGATCAGATACGGCCACACCCGGAATACGCGCGGCTCGATCAGCGCGAGGGCGCGTTCGGCCGGCACGTCGCTGTCATTGCCGGAGATGACATGCACGCTGATGTCGCCGGCCTGGCGGATCAAATCGTGCGACACCGAGCCTTCGATGAACTCGCGCCAGCGCGAGGTCTTCGGCGTGCCGATGACAACGTGGCTATAATTCTTGGCGCCGGCATAGCGCAGGATTTCGCGCGCGACGTCCTGTCCCGGCTGCGTCACCGCCTCGCCGCCAAGCTGCTCGGCCAACCGCAGCGTCGCCGCCACGCGATCCTTAGCCGCCTCGGACAGCGCGGCCGACCGCGGCGTCTCGATATGGAGCGCGGCCCAGGGCGCTCGCAGCCGATCGGCCTGGCGGCGGGCATAGCGCACCAGCGAGGCACCGCGCGGCTGCTCGTCGATGCACACCAGCACGCGGTCGCCGGCCGCCCAGGGGCCGGGAATGGCGTGCGCCTGCATGTGGGTGAGCAATTGCTCGTCGACCCGCTGCGCGGTGCGGCGCAGGGCGAGTTCGCGCAAGGCCGTGAGATTGCCCGGTGAAAAATAGTTCTGCGTCGCGCGCTTGGCGGTCTTGGGCAGGTAGACCTTGCCCTCGTTCAGCCGCTTGATCAGGTCGTCCGGCGTCAGGTCGATGATCTCGACATCATCGGCACGGTCGATGATGGAATCCGGCACCGTCTCGCGCACCCGGATGCGGGTGATCTGCGCGACCACGTCGTTCAGGCTCTCGACATGCTGGATGTTCAGCGTGGTGTAGACGTCGATGCCCTGCGAGAGGATTTCCTGCACGTCGAGATAGCGCTTGGGATGGCGGCTGCCGGGCGCGTTGGTGTGGGCGAGCTCGTCGACCAGCACCAGTTCCGGGCGGCGCGCGAGGATGGCGTCAATGTCCATCTCGTCGAGCTGGCGGCCCTTATAGTCGACCAGCATGCGCGGCACGATCTCGAAGCCTTCGACCAGCGCCTCGGTCTCCTTGCGGCCATGGGTCTCGACCACGCCGATCACCACATCCACCCCGTCGGCGCGGCGCGCACGGCCGGACATCAGCATCTCATAGGTCTTGCCGACGCCGGGCGCAGCGCCGAGGAAGATCTTCAGACGACCACGGGTCTCGCGCTCGGCGCTTTCCAGCAGCGCATCCGGTGATGGCCGGTTCCCGCTTTCGCGATTGTCGTCAGGCATCGGCTGGTCATCTCTCGCTCAAAAACGCCGGAGCCCACCTTAAATGGGCCCCGGCGCCGTCATTGTCACTTGGCAGTCTATTTGGCGGCGTCGAGCGCGAGGTTCAGGCCGAGTACATTGACCACCGGCTCGCCCATGAAGCCCAGT
>DATCUS010000048.1:0-22497 GCA_036561845.1 Tardiphaga sp.
GCGGCAGCCGCTGCGGCCGGCGCAGGTGCGGCGGCAGGCTTCGATGGTTCCCTGGCAGCTTCTGCCGGCGGTGCCGACTTCGGAGCAGCAGCCCCTGCCCCTGCAGCCTTCACGTCCTCGCCATCGCCGGCGAGCACCGCGATGATGGCGTTGACCGCCACGTCCTGGGTTCCTTCCGGCACCAGGATTTTTGCAATCGTCCCCTCGTCGACGGCTTCCACTTCCATGGTCGCCTTGTCGGTCTCGATCTCGGCGATGACGTCGCCGGACTTGACCTTGTCGCCCTCTTTCTTGAGCCACTTGGCAAGGTTGCCCTTTTCCATCGTCGGCGACAGCGCGGGCATCAGAATGTTGATTGGCATTGTCAGTGACCTTGTTGCGACTGCGGCGTGGTACTGCCCACATCGGTCGGCCGCGCGATTTCGGCGTCAAACATGTCGACGATGCGCGTCAGCGCCTCGTCCTCGGAATAGTCGCTCTCGCGCGCATAGGCGCGCGCGGCGTGGCGGGCGATGTCGACCAGCAGCATGCCCCACATGTCGGGCTCCTCGAAGGCGCGGGTGAACGCGATCGAGAGACCGCCGTCGAGCACGAAGGCGCGCAACACCTCGACGGCGTCCTCGCGACCCATCACGTCCGGCGGCAGTGGCTGCTCCTTAGGCCCGGCCATGCGTCACCGATAACAAACGGCTTTGGCCGCGGCGACGACGTCGGCCACGCTCGGCAACGCCAGCTTTTCGAGATTGGCGGCATAGGGCATGGGAACGTCCTTGCCGGAGACGCGGCCGACCGGCGCGTCGAGATAATCGAAGGCGTGCTCCATGATGCGGGCGGCGACTTCGGCGCCGACGCCGGACTGCTGCCAGCCTTCCTCCACCGTCACCGCGCGGCCGGTCTTCTTGACCGAGGCGATAATGGTGTCGGTGTCGAGCGGGCGCAGCGTGCGCAGATCGATGACCTCGGCCTCGATGCCTTCCTTGGCCAGTTCCTCGGCGGCCTTCAGCGCGTAGGTCATGCCGTTCGACCACGAGATCAGCGTCACGTCCTTGCCGGGGCGCGCCACCTTGGCCTTGCCGATCGGCACGATGTAGTCGTCGAGCTTCGGCACCTCGCCGGAATGCCCGTACAGCATTTCGTTTTCGAGAAAGATCACTGGATTGGGATCGCGGATCGCGGCCTTGAGCAGGCCCTTGTAGTCGGCCGCGGAATACGGCGAGACCACCTTGAGGCCGGGGATCTGCGAGTACCAGGCCGAGTAGTCCTGGCTGTGCTGGGCGCCGACGCGCGCCGCAGCGCCGTTGGGACCGCGGAACACCATCTGGGCAGTCATCTGGCCACCGGACATGTACAGCGTCTTGGCCGCGGAGTTGATGATCTGGTCGATCGCCTGCATGGCGAAGTTGAAGGTCATGAATTCGACGATCGGCTTCAGCCCGGACATCGCCGCACCGACGCCGACGCCGGCAAAGCCGTGCTCGGTGATCGGGGTGTCGATGACGCGGCGGGCGCCGAATTCCTGCAGCAGGCCCTGGGTCACCTTGTAGGCGCCCTGATATTCCGCGACTTCCTCGCCCATGATGAAGACGTCGGGATCGCGGCGCATCTCCTCGGCCATGGCGTCGCGCAAGGCTTCGCGGATGGTCATGGTGACCATCTCGGTGCCCTCCGGAATATCCGGGTCGGGCGCGACGGCAACAGTCGGGGCGACGGGCGCAGCGGCCGGCTCTTCCTTCGGCGCCGGAGCGGACTTGGCCTCGGCGGCCTTCGGCTCCGCGGCGGGCGGAGCGGACTCCGCGGCCTTCTCCTGCCTGGCCGGCGCTGGAGCGGCATTGGCGTCCTCGCCGTCGGCGAGGATGGTGGCGATCGGCGTGTTCACTGCCACGTCCTGGGTACCTTCGGGCACCAGGATCTTGCCGAGGGTGCCCTCGTCTGTGGCCTCGACTTCCATGGTCGCCTTGTCGGTCTCGATCTCGGCGATGACGTCGCCGGACTTGATCGCCTCGCCTTCCTTCTTCAGCCATTTGGAGAGGTTGCCCTTCTCCATGGTGGGCGACAGCGCGGGCATCAGCACTTGAATGGGCATAGGAACTCCAGATCAATCTTCAGGGCTGCGCGCGCTTAGCGGTAGACATCGGTGTAGAGCTCGGAGGCATCCGGCTCGGGGTCGTGCTGGGCAAAATCCGCGGCTTCGTTGACGATCTCGCGGACCTCGGCGTCGATCGCCTTCAGCTCCTGCTCAGTCATCTTGGCGGCCAGAAGGCGGTTGCGCACCTGCTCGATCGGATCCTGGTCGTTGCGGACCTTGTCGACCTCCTCGCGGGTGCGATACTTGGCCGGATCCGACATGGAGTGGCCGCGGTAGCGATAGGTCTGCATCTCCAGGATGAACGGGCCCTTGCCGGCGCGGCACCAGGCGACGGCCTTGTCGCCGGCGGCTTTCACCGCACGCACGTCCATGCCGTCGACCTGCTCGCCGGGAATGTTGAACGAGATGCCGCGCTTGGAGAAGTCGGTCTGCGCCGAGGAACGCAGCACCGAGGTGCCCATGGCATAGCGGTTGTTCTCGATGACGTAGACCACGGGAAGCTTCCACAGCTCCGCCATGTTGAAGCTCTCATACACCTGGCCCTGATTCGAGGCGCCGTCGCCGAAATAGGCCAGGCTGACGAGGTCATTGCCGCGGTAGCGGTTGGCGAAGGCCAGGCCGGTGCCGAGCGACACCTGGGCGCCGACGATGCCGTGGCCGCCATAGAAGTTCTTCTCCTTGCTGAACATGTGCATGGAGCCGCCCTTGCCCTTGGAATAGCCGCCATGGCGTCCGGTCAGCTCGGCCATCACGCCCTTGGCGTCCATGCCGCAGGCCAGCATGTGGCCGTGGTCACGATAGCCGGTGATGACCTGGTCGCCCTCTTTCAGCGCCATCTGCATGCCGACCACAATGGCTTCCTGGCCGATGTAGAGGTGGCAGAAGCCGCCGATGGCGCCCATGCCGTAGAGCTGGCCGGCCTTTTCCTCGAAACGCCGGATCAGCAGCATGTCGCGCAGCGCGCGCAGCTCCTGCTCCCGGTTGAAGTCCGGCGGCGCAGGATGGCTTGCGCCATCGCCGGTTGCCTGTCCCGTTTGCGCGACGCTCTTTTTCGGTGCGGCCATAAGAATTCCGGATGCGAGAGTGAATGGCCCTCTCTACTCCAACTGCCAGCGGCATGAAAGGGATTGCCTGTCGCGGAATATCAGCAACGTCATACGGCAGTCATGCCGCACTGCAGCGAAAGCAATATTCGCGATTGAATGACGCGGGTTTTGTAATTTGCGGAAATCCTATTCCGCGGACCTCATCCCTTCGAGCACGCAAGTGCGCTCTCCGTGGGATGACGACGTCGTGTGCAGCAACGTCGCATACGATGACGCGAGAGACTCAGTTCTGCTGCTTGATGACTTTCACCAGTTCGCGCGGATGGGCGTAGTCGAGCTGGTAGCGCACGCGCTCGTCGAGCATGTCGGGATCGACACCGCTGGAGCGCAGCAGCGACACCCGCTGCTCGCCCTCGGCGCGCTCCTTTTTCAGGCGCACCAATTCCGAGGTCAGCGCGACGATTTCCTGGTCGAGCTCCTGGCGGGCATTGAGGCCATACTTGCCGGTGTAGGCGTTGACGCCGAAATAGCCGATCAGCATCGCCGCCAGCGCATAGAGCACCAGTCCCGTAAGCAGCGATTTGAGTCGGGTATGCTTGACCATGGCGGAAACATGCGACGACCCGGTTAAGGGACTCCTAAAAACCAGGCCGTTGCACCTCGTCGGCGGCTTATTTTGTCTGCTTTTCGACCCAGGCGGCGAAGGCGTCGATATAGGCCTGCAGCACCGGCTTGAGCGTCTCCTTGGTCAGCTCGCCGGCCTCATTGAAGGCGTCGCCGACGCCATTCAGGTAGATTTCCGGCTGCTGCATGATCGGGCCGGTAATTCCAGGCAGCATTTGCTTCAGGCCCATGGCGGCGGCGACACCACCCAGTGCGCCCGGCGAATTGGCGACGATGCCGGTCGGCTTGCCGAGAAACGAGCTCTGGGCGTAGGGCCGCGACGCCACGTCGATGGCGTTCTTCAGCACGCCGGGGATGGCGCGGTTGTATTCCGGAGTGACGAAGATGACCGCATCTGACGCCTTGATGGTCGCGCGCAGTGCGAGCCAGTCGGCCGGCGGCGCGGCTTCGAGGTCCTGGTTGAAGAAAGAGAGGTCCTGCAGCGTCACGATGTTCAGCTTCAGCGACGCCGGCGCCAGCGTGGCGAGTGCGCGGGCGATCTTGAGCGAAAACGACTGTTTGCGAAGGCTGCCGACGATGACGGCAACGCTGGAGGGGGAAGTCATGAGGGATCCTTATGCAATGCGACGGCGGGCGAACGCCCGCCAGCTTTCAGTATCCGCTCTGCACAAAGATGCAAGTGCATGAACCGCCCCCGCTCCCGCCCTTCGCTCAAATCTGTTTGATTCAGCCGCCGGGGCCGGTCGCCGACCAACACGTCTTCGTTATACCGTCCGGCTTGCCTGTCGAATGGCAGCGCGACATTGTCAGGGCACCGAGGGCCGCGGGGTGCAGTCATGACCATCGAATTCCTGATCACATCGCTGATCGTGATCGCCTCACCCGGCACCGGGGCGCTGTACACACTGGCCGCCGGATTTTCGCGCGGCTCGCGCGCCAGCGTGGTCGCGGCGTTCGGCTGCACGCTGGGCATCGTCCCGCACATGGCAGCAGCCATTTTGGGACTGGCGGCGCTGCTGCACACCAGTGCCATGGCGTTTCAGGTCTTCAAGTATCTCGGCGTCGCCTACCTGCTGTACATGGCGTGGAATACGCTGCAGGAGCACGGCGCGCTGAAGGTGGATGACAAGGTCGATGCACGTTCGGCACTGCAGGTCACCGTAACCGCGATCCTGATCAACATCCTCAATCCCAAACTGTCGATCTTCTTCCTCGCCTTCCTGCCGCAGTTCGTCAGCGCCGACGAAGGTTACCCGCTCGGCCAGATGCTGAAGCTCAGTGCAGTGTTCATGGCGATGACATTTGCCGTGTTCGCGATCTACGGCCTGTTCGCGGCGTCGATCCGCGACCGCGTCATTTCGCGTCCGCGCGTGCTGACCTGGATGCGGCGCAGCTTCGCCGGCGCCTTTGCGGCGCTCGGCGCCAGGCTGGCGCTGGCGGACCGGTGATCCGCCGCGCCTCAGACGTCGAAGAACACGGTTCGTCGGACTCTGAAGGTGAGAGCTGACCGTGTCGCCCCTCGTTATCGCCTTCGCAGCGCCGGGTGAACGGAGCCGGCTACCGCAACCGACAGATTACTGGGTCGCCGCGATCGCGGCTGCCTGCTCCGCCGTACGATGGGGCAACCATATATTGACGCAGGACAAGGCACGTCGTCCCGACCGGGCTCAAAAAGCGTCGATTTGACTCGCAAACCGTGACCGCGCCATGTTCGGCGTCGGCCCATATACTTTGGAACCGTCACGTGAAACGCACTTATTTTTTCGATTTGAAAGATGGCATTCCGGTCCGCGACAGACTGGGACTTGAGTTCATCACCACGGACGCGGCGATCGCGCACAGCAAGGAGATCGCCCTCAAACTAGCTCGATCGGACCCACCCAAGGATCCGAACCTCTACGTTGCGGTCATCAATGAAGCCGGCGCCGAAATCCATCGCGAGCCGGTGTATCCGGATGTTGTGGACATCACCGTAGGCAAGACCGGCTGACACGCGCCTCCCGCCTGGCCCAAGTCGGTCTCCGGCCGGGCGGCTGCGACCTGACGAGGCCTGTCACACGTCGAAAAACACCGTCTCGTTTGGCCCCTGCAGGTGGATGTTGAAGGCGTACACCACCTTGCCGTCGCGCTCGCCGCGCTGGGCAATCAAGGTGGAGCGCCGCACCGGCTGTTCGATCAGGTTGAGCACCGGATCGGCGGCGTTGGCCTCTTCCTCGTCGGAGAAGTAGAGCCTTGTGTTGAGACCGATATTGATGCCGCGGGCGACGATCCAGACGTTGATGTGCGGCGCGTTGACCCGGCCGTTGCGTTCGGTGACGGCACCGGGCTTGACCGTCTCGAAGCGGATCAGGCCGCTGGAGAAGTCCGAGCCGCCGCGGCCCCAGCCGCGGAATTCGGCGTCGAGCGGACCTGCCCCCTGGTCGGCCGGATGGTTGTAGCGGCCGGCGGCATTGGCCTGCCAGATCTCCAGCAAGACGTCGCGCAGCGGCGTGCCGGTGCCGTCATACACCGTGCCCTCAAGGGTAATGTGCTCGCCCGCGGTGTCCGGCCCGGCCAGTACCGCACCAAAATTCTTGTCAAAGATCTCGAAGCCGGCCATGTCGGGGATCAGCCCGATATGCACATAGGGTCCGGCGGTCTGTGATGCGGTCTCCTTGAGATAGGGCAATGCCTGCACCATGGCTCAGTTTCCTTCCGGACGGTTTTCGAAGAACGTCGAGCGCTGGCCGCGCAGCACGATGTCGAAGCGATAGGCCAGCAGATCGAACGGCGCGCTGGCGTTGAGGTCGAGCGGCGCCACCAGCCGGTCGAGCGCGTCCTGGTCGGGCACCGTGGTGAGGATCGGACAGATCTTGATCAGCGGGTCGCCCTCGAAATACATCTGGGTGATTAGGCGCTGCGCAAAGCCCGAGCCGAACACCGAGAAGTGGATGTGCGCCGGGCGCCAGCTGTTGACGTAGTTGCGCCACGGATAAGGGCCGGGCTTGATGGTGCGGAAATAGTAGTAGCCCTGCTCGTCGGTGAGCGCCCGGCCGCAGCCGCCGAAGTTGGGATCGACCGGCGCGAGATAGGTGTCCTTCTTGTGGCGGTAGCGGCCGCCGGCATTGGCCTGCCAGAACTCCACCAGCGTGTGCGGCACACCGCGGCCGTGCTCGTCGAGCACCCGGCCATGCACCACGATGCGTTCGCCAATCGGCTCGCCTGATTTGGCATAGTTGCGGATCAGGTCGTTGTCGAGCGGACCGAGGTCGTTGTGACCGAACACCGGGCCGGTGAATTCCGACAACGAGGTCTCCAGCGACAGCAACGCGTTGCGCGGCGAGCGCAGCACCGAGGACTTGTAGCCGGGCGCATGCGCCGGCGGATGCACCGAACGATCGCGCGCCAGAAAACCGCTGGCGCGCAGCGGCGAGGCAAAGGATTCAGGCCGGTTGCTGCCGGCATCGGCGGGCGCGTCGATCCGGCCGCTGTGGATGTTCATGGGTGGCCTCCCTTTGGCAGCGACCGCCGCGTCGGCGGCTCGCCTTTGCGCCAGCTTCGGCTGGGCCATTCCCAAAATAAACAGATCAGTTATCATGTATTGCATGAGCAAGATCGATCATTTGGACATCGACGGCCACGTCCTGGCGCTGTTTCTCGCGGTGCTGGAGGAAGGCTCGGTGACATCTGCGGCGCGGCGGCTCGGGGTGACCCAGTCGGCGGTCAGCCACGGTCTGCAGAAATTGCGCCGGGTGATCCACGATCCGCTGTTCGCCAAGTCCGGGCGCGGCATCGTGGCGACCGCCCATGCCCACGCGCTGGCCGCCGACGCCCGCGCGCTGCTCGACGCCATGAAGGCGTTCGGCAGCGGCGCCTTCTTCGATCCGGCCACGGCGCAATTGTCGGTCACCATCGCCGCCAACGATTTCCAGCGCGACCTGCTGCTGCCCGGCCTGGTGCGCCGGGTCACGGCGGCCGTCAAAAGCTTCACTTTGCGGGTGATCCCGTCGCAATCGCCGTCCCCGGCCATGCTGCGCGACAATCGCTGCGACCTCCTGATCACGCCGGTGCCGCCTGTGGGCATCGACATCGTGCAGAAACGCCTGCTGCAGGATCACTATGTCTGCTTTTACGATCCGGCAGTGCGGCCGCCGCCGACCAGCCGCGCGCAATACCTCGCGGCGCGGCACGTCACCGTGGTCTACACCGACAATGAGCGGCTGGATTTCGACCGCCGGCTTGCCGCCAGCGGCATCGTCCGGGATATCGCCATCTCGGTCCCGAACTTCACCGCCGTGCCGGCGTTCTTGCGCGGTTCGGACCTGCTGGCCAGCATGCCTCGCCTGCTTGGCCAGCAGTCGATGCACGATTTCGCCAGCGTGCGGATCCCGCTGGCTGCCGGCGCCGGCGCCATGACGGCATTGCCGATGTACATGGTCTGGCACCAGCGTTTCCAGAAGGACCCGGCGCATAGCTGGCTGCGCGCCCAGCTGGAAGCCGGCGTCGCCGCCGATCTGAGCGGCAAGGCCGGCGCCATAGCCCGGCGCTAGCCTGGTCCGGGAACGCGCGAACTGCCCAAAAAAGCCGACCGGATTGCCGAAACAAAGCGCTTTCACGCAGGCGCGGCATGGTGCTCAATCGGCGCGACGCCGACATGCGTCCCTTTACCACCGCAATTCCGAGGCCTTGCTGCATGATCCTGAAGTCGCATTGGTGGTGGGACCTGTCGACCCGCGACTTTGCCGAACTCGACGCGGCCAGCGTGGTTGCAATCCTGCCGGTCGGCGCGGTGGAGCAGCACGGGCCGCATCTGCCGGTGCGCGTCGATGCCGCCATCAATGCCGGGATCATCAGTCGCGCGGTCGAACTGATGCCGGCCGACTGCCCGGCGCTGGTGCTGCCGATGATGCCGGTCGGCAAGTCCGACGAGCACCTCGCCTTTCCGGGCACGCTGACGCTGTCCTACGAGACGCTGGCGCGGGTGTGGTTCGAGCTCGGCGAAAGCGTGCACCGCGCCGGTATCCGGAAAATCCTGTTCCTGAATTCCCATGGCGGCCAGCCACAACTGCTCGACATCGTCTGCCGCGAGTTGCGCGTGAAACTCGGCATGTTCGCGGTGTCGGCCATGTGGCCGAGCCTGATCGACATGGACGCGCTGTACAGCGCCGAGGAAAACCGCAACGGCATCCATGGCGGCCAGAGCGAGACCAGCGTGATGCTGCATCTGCATCCCGATCTGGTCGAGATGGATCGCGCAGAGAATTTCGTGCCGCTGTCGGCGCAGATCGCTGATGAGTCCGAGTTGCTCAGCCCGGAAGGCGCGGTGGGCTTCGGCTGGCAGGCGCAGGACCTGCATGCCAAGGGGGCGTGCGGCGACGCCGTGCAAGCCACCGCCGAACTCGGCCGGGAGACCGTGGAGCGCGCCGCGCGGCGCCTGCTGGTGCTGATCGACGAGATCAGCCGCTATCCGCTGTCGCGCATCGCGACCAAGACCGCTTTCGACAAAACCTGATCCAGAGGAGTTTTCATGGCCTTCAGCGTCGCCGATATTTCAAAGGTCCAGGCGTTCCGCATTTCGCCAAAGGACACAAACTACTTCGCCATGCTGTTCGATCACGACACCGACAGGATCGACAACATCTTCGTCATCGAGATTTTTCAGGCCGGCGGCGCCACGCCGCCGAACGAGCACGCCGCGGCCCACGAGTTCTTCCACGTGCTGCATGGCGAAGGCATCGCCCGCTGCGACGGCAAGACGCTGCCGATCAAGAAGGGCGACTCGCTGCTGCTGCATCCCGGCTCCGAACACGTCATCGAGAACACCGGCACCGACAAGCTGTACACGCTCACGGTGATGACCCCGAACGAGGGTTTTGCCGAACTGATCCGCGGCGGCGAGCGGGTCGCGCTCGACGCCGACGACATCCGCATCCTGCAGGGCCTGTAATTCCCGCCGTCATTCCGGAGACCGCCATGCTGAACACCAGGCAACCCGTGCTGCGAAAATTCTGGTACGCCACCGTGCCATTGGCCGATCTCGCGGACGGCCCGAAACCCTTCACCTTGCTCGGCGAGCCGATCGTGCTGTTCCTCGACGGCGAGGGCAGACCGGCCGCGCTGGAGGACCGCTGCTGCCACCGCACCGCCAAACTGTCGAAGGGCTGGTGCCGCAACGGCAACATCGTCTGCGGCTATCACGGCTGGGAATACGACCGCGACGGCAGGCTGGTGATGATCCCGCAGTTTCCGTTCGAGCAGCCGATCCCCGACGCCAAAGCGCGTTCGTTCCGCAGCACGACGCGCTACGGCTATGTCTGGGTGGCGCTGGACGAGCCGCTCGGCGACATCCCTGACATCCCCGAAGATCGCGACGCCGGCTACCGCCGCATCCCGCAGTTCTACAGCAAATGGAACACCTCGGCGCTGCGGCTGATGGAGAACTCGTTTGACAACGCGCATTTCGCCTTCGTGCACAAGAACACTTTTGGCGATATCGACCAGCCGCGCCCCGAAAAGTATGAGATTGTCGAGACCGATTACGGCTTCGAAGCCGAGACCATCGTCACCGTGCGCAACCCGCCCAACGCCGCACGCATTACCGGCTCGACCGAGCCGACGACGAAGCGTCACATGCGCAACAAATGGTTCATGCCGTTCTGCCGCCGCCTCGACATGGAATATCCATCCGGCGTGCGCCACCTGATCTTCAATTGCGCGACGCCGATCTCCGACGGCGAGATTCAGGTGGTGCAGATCCTGTTCCGCAACGACACCGAGGCGGATTGTTCGGCGCAGGAACTGATCGACTGGGACGCAGCGATCATCGCCGAAGATCGTGAGATCCTGGAATCGACCGATCCCGACGCCATCGTCGACATGGGCCGCAAGATCGAGAAGCACATGCCGTCCGACCGGCCGGGCATGATCATGCGCAAGCGATTGCTGGAATTGTTGACGGCCCACGGCGAGGTCGAGCGGCCGAAGTTCGAGAATGCGTAGCGGAGGCACCCGAGGCACGTGTCCCGGACGCTGCGCAATACGCCGCGAAGCGGCGTGATGCGCTGCAGATCCGGGACCGTCGCGCATACCGGTGTTTGATACGGTCCCGGATCTGCGGAGCGGCATAAGAACGCCGCACCGCGTCCGGGACACGAGGCGACGCCCGCCCTACTCCAGCCGCTCGACGTCACGCAGCGTCGGAAACAGCTTCATCCACAGCAGCGCCACGGCGACGGTGCCGAGGCCGCCGAGCAAGGCCGCGGGCATGGTGCCGAACAACGCCGCGGTAACGCCACTCTCGAACTGGCCGAGCTGGTTGGAGGCGTTGATGAACAGGAAGTTCACCGCGCCGACCCGGCCGCGCATGTCGTCCGGCGTGGCGAGCTGCACCAGCGAGATGCGGATCACCACGCTGACCGTGTCGGCCGCGCCCATGATCAGCAGCGCAACCAGCGACAGCCAGAGCAGCTCCGACACGGCGAACACCGCGGTGGCGATGCCGAACACGATCACCGCCTGGAACATGCGCATGCCGACGCGGCGATTGATCGTCCAGCGCGTCAGCACCACGGTCATCAGCAGCGCGCCGACCGCCGGCGCGGCGCGCAGGATGCCGAGGCCCCACGGCCCGGTCTGCAGGATGTCGCGGGCATAGATCGGCAGCAGCGCGGTGGCGCCACCGAGTAGCACCGCGAACAGGTCGAGCGAGATGGTGCCGAGGATGGCCGGGTTGCGTCGGACAAAACCGACCCCGGCGAACAGCGCCGAGAAGCTCGGCGGCTCCCTGGCGACGATGGCACGGTCGAGCTTGATGGCGCTGTTGAGCAACCCGCCGATCACCCAGAAGCCGGCCATCAGCGCGTAAGGCAGGCCGGTCGAGACGGCATAGGCGAAGCCGCCAAGCGCCGGGCCGCAGATCATCGCCAGTTGGCCGGTCCCTGACGTCAGCGCGGTGGCCTTCTGCAGCGCTCCGTCCGGTACCACGCCAGGCAGCAGCGCCGAACCCGCCGGGCTTTCGAAGGCCGTGGCCGCGCCGAACAGCGCCACGGCGACAAAGATCTCCGGCACAGCGATCCAGCCGCCATAGCTGCCCCAGGCGAGATAGAAGGCGACCAGGCCCTGTACGATCTGGCAGATCTGCACCACGCGGCGGCGGTCGTAGCGGTCGGCGGCATGGCCGCCGGCGAATACCAGCAGCAGCATCGGCAGAAACTGCACCAGCCCGACCATGCCGAGCTGGAACGCGCTGCCGGTCAGATCATAGACCTGCCAGCCCACCGCCACCGCGGCAATCTGCGACGAGAAGCGCGAGAAGCAGCGTGACCATACATAGAACAGATAGGGCGGATGGCGCAGCAGGACGCTGGAGCCAACCGGGTCTATCGCGACGTCGGGTTGGTTGAGAACGGTCATCCCGCCTTGTTCGGATTGATCAGGAATTTCTCGCCGGTGGCGCGCCTGTTGTAGGCCTTGAGGATATCGAGCTGCAGCACCTCCTGCAGGGAGATCACCTGGCTGTAGTGGCTCGCGAAGGTGGTCTTGAGTTCGGCGGCGACGCGTTCGCGCAAACGCTGGGCGTCGGCGCCGCCGATCTTCTGCAGGAACGGGAACAGCAGCCAGCCGCCCATGCCCCAGGCCATGCCGAAGGTCGGCGAGAACTCGATCGGCTTCGACTCCAGCCGGCCATAGACATAGACCTGCTTGTGGGTGGTCGAGCCATAGCGGCTGTAGACCTTCATGGCCTTGACCGCCATCACCTCCATCGCGCTGAGGATCTGGCCCTGCAGCCGGCCGCCGCCGGTGGCGTCGAAGGCCAGCGTCGCGCCGGTGGCGACCAGCGCCTCGGTGAGGTCGTCCATGAAGCTCGGCGCGGTGGAATCGCAGACATATTTGGCGCCGAGGTCGCGCAGCAGCTTTTCCTGCGCCGGACTGCGCACGATGTTGACGAGGTCGATGCCGTCCTTGAGGCAGATCCGGTTGAGCATCTGGCCGAGATTGGAGGCGGCGGCGGTGTGCACCAGCGCGGTGTGGCCCTCGCGGCGCATGGTCTCGACCATGCCAAGCGAGGTCAGCGGGTTGACGAAACACGACGCGCCCTCGGCTGGCGTGGTGCCGTCCGGCAGCGGCAGGCAGTCGGCCACCTTGATGGTGCGGTACTGCGCGTACATGGCGCCGCCGATCATCGCCACGGTCCTGCCGAGCAGCGCCTGCGCCGCCTCCGAGCTGCCGGCCTTGACCACCACGCCGGCGCCCTCATTGCCGACCGGCATCGACTCGTCGAGCCGCCCGGCCATCGCCTTCATGAACTGCACCGGCACCTTGGCCGTCACCACCACGTCGTCGCCGCTGCCCGTCGTGGCCGCGGTCGAAATGTCGGCGGCGCCGAGCAGCAGCCCGATGTCCGACGGATTGATCGGCGACGCCTCGACGCGCACCACGACCTCGTCGGCGGCAGGCTCCGGAATCTCCACGCGCGTGAGAGACAGTTCGAAGTCGCCGGTCTTCTTGATCAAGGAGCGCAGCTGCAGCCCGGTGGTGTGATCGCTCATGTTCCCTGCCCGCTTGTTGTTGTGGTGGTGGCCCGGCGTCAGTAGATGCCGGGGATGATGCGCTTGGTCTCGCGCATATAGACACGATAGTCCTCGCCGAAAGCCTCGAGCAGCATCCGTTCCTCGAAGCCGATGCGGGCGAAGAACAGGATCGCGACGGCCACAAGGCCGCTCAGCGCCGCCACAGCGTTCGGCAGCAGGAACGCCTGCGCCAGCGCCCACAGCCAGAATGACGCATACATCGGGTGGCGGATCAGGCGATAGACACCGGCGCGCACGATCTGGTGCTTTTCGCGAATCTCGAGGCTGGCCGACCATTGTCGGCCGAGGTCCTTGTGCGAGCGCCGGAACAGCCACAGCGAGGCGACGTAAATCAGCGCCCCGATCACGACCGCAGCAAAATTCAGCTCATAATTGGCCGCCTTCGGCCAGCCGGTGGCGAGATAGGCGACCGGCACGACGAACAGGCCGACCGCGGCGACGCCGAGCAGGATCCGTTCGCGGCTCCAGCCATCGACGCGTACGGTCGCGGCCCGCCGGGCTCGCCGCGCATAGGGATAGCGGATCACGAACCACGCAACGGTCCCGACCGCCCAGACGATTTCTCCGAGGAGCGAGGCGGTCATCATCGGCCGCCACAACGACTACGCGGCATTGACGGATACCCCGGGCAGCGGCGCGGTCTTCGCGGTAACAGGAACGAACGGCAGCAGCGCGCCATCGGCGCCGAAGCGGTCGACGCCGCCCGCGGGCGCGGTGATTTCATCGAAGGGCAGCGGACCGCAGATGATCATGCAGTAGTCATAGAGCGCCCGCTGGTCGTTGCCCATCACCATCTGGTAATGCAGCCGCATGAAATTGAAGCGATGCCGCCTGAAGGATTCCGGGCTCATCATGTTGTGCATCTGCACCCGGCGGATGTTCGGCCGGCCGTCGCCGCGCTCGCGGCTGACGCGCTTCAGGGTCACGGGGTCAAAGCGGTAGAAGCTGATGGCGTCGTCGCGGGCATGATATTCGGCCCAGCGGATCAGCGGTTCATTCGCCACCGCCTGCGTGGCGGCGCGGACGCTGGTTCCGGCCGGATGCAGCGCAAATTTCGGGATCGTCGCGCCGACCGTGAGCACGCAGATGGTCGGGCCGTGGCGCGGCAGATCCGGATCGAGCTTGAGCGCGCGCGACACCGCTTCCATCACCAGCGCCGCGCCCAGACAATGGCCGACGATGACGATTTCCTCGACATCGGCCTTCTGCGCCCGCGCCACGATCGTCGCAGCGAATTCATCGACGCGGCGGTCCATCAGCGGTCTTTGGCCGTAGACGAACTGCCGCGAGAAAATCCAGTCGTCGAACACGTGGTTGATCGGCTTCTTCCAGCCGTACCGGTGCAGGAGGCCGGCGAACACCGCGCCCGCCGCGACGATGCCTGCTCCCCATGCGGCTGCGCCGTGCAGGCCGAACAGCCATGCAAGAGCGAAGCCCACGCCGGCGCCGGCAAGCAGGAATGCGGTGACCCAGAGATAGGGGAACAGGAAAAAGCCGGCATATTTCCAGCTCGACAGGACGAAGCGGAACAAGGTGCCGGTGACGATCCAGTCAATCAGCGTCACCATCCCCGCGGCCAGCCGCGACGGCATGCTGCGTTGGTGATCCATGAGGATCAGATCGTCCCAGCGCAGCATCTCGTAGCTGGTAACGGTGTTCCAGTTCGGCCCCGACGACTCGGCCTGCCAGGTCGCGCTCACCTGGGAACATTGCGGCTCCGACGAGGCGCGCGAGGTGACGTTCCACGTCTTCTGGAAACTGCCCAGCGAACGACGGAACCGACTCAGCTGGGTGTCCGGTACGATCGGATCATAACCACCGATGTGAAAGACGTGTCGCCGCGCGACCATTGCCCCGATTCTCCTCTTGGGCGTCACGCGCCTGACCCCACCAAGCTTAGCAAATTTGCCGCCTGCCACAAACCGCACGAGCCCAATAATGCGTCATCATTCAGCTTTTTGTCGCCAGCATGTCACACTGGACTTTTTTGCCCGCTTTTGCGGTCAAAAAGTCGGGATTGACGGGCTGTGGCGATTGACGACGGTTGCCAATGGCGGGAGATAGAATCCGTTTCAAATGATTTCCGGGAAAGAGTGCTTTAATGTCGACCAATCTGATGGGCACGAAACGACCGCCGCTGAATGTCGTGGTCGGCTTTTTCATGATCTTGTGTTCGGTATTCGTGACATCGCTTGCGAGTTCCAGCGACGCCCAGGCTGCCGGCAAACGTCCGGGCCACGTCTATCTGTTGCGCGGCGTCCTCAACGTTTTCTCGCTGGGCCTGGACCAGCTCGCCTACAAGCTGCAGGCTGCCGGCGTATCCAGCTCCGTGCAGAACTACCTCGGCTGGAGAGGGTTGGCTGACGATATCATCGCGGCATACCGCAGCGGCGATCGCGAACCGATCGTCCTGATAGGCCATTCGGCCGGCGCCGACGCCACGATCGACATTGCCCGCAAGCTGCAGGGCAGCGGCGTGCCGGTGGCGCTGATCGTCAACTTCGACCCGGTCAGCCCGGCCCCGGTGCCGCCCAATGTTCGCCAGATCGTGAACTATTACGTTCCCGCCGGCTGGGGCCAGGCGGTCTCTGCCGACAAGCGCTTCAAGGGCAACCTCGCCAACGTCAACGAGGACGCCACCGACAACCACTTCTCCATCGACAAGTCGGAAAACCTGCATCGCAAGACCATCGCGAAGGTGCTGCAGATTACCGGTGGCGCACGCCGCGCGCCGAAAAAGCCGGCCAACGCCCACGTCTCGGCCGCGCCGGCCCAGTAAGCGGGGTTGCCGCGGTTCGCGCGCCGGTGGCGCGCGAACGCGCTCAGACGATCAGCACGTCGTGCGACGTCAGCGGCGTGACGACGCCGGTGAGCGTGATGGATGCGTCATGACCGAGATCGATGAGCGTGTCCGTCCCCACCACGTGAACCGACAGATGGGCGAGATCGGCGGCGATAGCCGAAGCGATTTCGAGCACGTCGTGGCCCGCACCCTCCCCGGCCTTGAAATTGTTGATGACGTCGTGCCCCGACGCCTCCCGGAACACGAACGTGTTGCCGCCGGCGCTGTTCATGACGTCGCTGGCCGCAGTGGAGGTCAACGTTACTCCTGACGCATAGGCGGTCATGGTGTGGCCGCCGTCATTATTGTCGAAGGTGGTCGAGAATCGATGCCCGGCGGCATCAAACGCATCGTGTCGCGCCGCATAGGCTTTCCCCTCAATCCCGAACGTATCCACGTCCCGGCTGCCGTCGGCGTGGCGGGTGGTCTGAATGGCCAGCGCGCCATCCAGCGCATAGCTCGACTGCACGAACGAGCCATCCTTCTGCGTGACCGTCTGCTGGGTTATCTGCCCCCGGCCGTCATATTGATCCAGCGTGCGGACGCCGTCGGCGCTCATGGTCTGTTTCAGCGCCAGCGCGCCGTCGCCGTGGAACTGCTCGATCAGGATGCTGTGGCCCGCGGCATCTCGGACCACGTGTTCCGTCGTATAGTCCGTGCCGGTGATCCCGTAAGTATGGATATCGCGCGAGCCATCGGTGTGCCGGCTGGTCTCGCTGGTTTCATATCCCGCAGCATTGAACGTGAACTGGTCCGAGGAGCCGTCGGCATGGCTGGTCGCGAACTTGATGAGATGTCCGTCGGCATCGTAGTCGGATGCATTGACCGAGCCATCGCCGGCCGTCACCTGCCGGAAGGCGAGATCGCCGTCGGCGAAAAAACGTTCCACCAGCGTGGTATGGCCGTTGGCGCCGATGCTGACATGCTGGGACGTGTAGCTCTGTCCGACGATGGCGCTGGAGTAGACGTCGCGCGTGCCGTCAACATGACGCACGGTTTCGCCGGTGATGTTGCCCGCACTGTCGGCAGACTGGATCTGGTACCGATCCCCTTCCCGCGCCGTGGTCGACGCCGGCACCAGGCCGCTGGTGTTGATCCCGATATCCGCGAACTTCAGCACTTCGACGTTGCTGATGTGGTCAACGCCGTCGCGGCCGGAGACCCCGTCGGTCACCACGATCTGACCGCCGTCCAGGCTGATGGTGTAGTAGCTGGCATTGCCGGAGAATACCGCGGTATCGGTTCCGCCACCGCCGTCGATGGTGTCGTTGCCGCCACCGCCGGTGATCACGTCATTGTCGCTCGCCGCACCGACGAACCAGTCCTGATGGGCTGACGTGTCGAAGTTGATGGTGCGGACATAGAGATCGAATGACCCGGGCGAGCTGGCGTTGGTGCCCTGGTCCGGCGTGAGCGCGACGCCGTTGACGACAAAATCCTTCACATGCAGCGCGCGTCCCGACGCCGAATTCGTCAGTTCGACGGCAATGCTGCCGATCTGTGCAGGATTGTCGAAGGTCACCGTGTAGGTCTGGTAGCCGGACGGATCGGTCGCCGGGGTGAAGGTCATCAGGCCCGACACGACCTGGCCGTTGACGAGGATCCGCGCCGTCGCCCCGATGCCGTCGACCACCGAACCCCAGCCGGTCAGCGTCACCGTGGTGGTGGCGAGCCTGGCCGTCACGTCGGGACCGCCGGTGATGCTGTCGTTGCCGGCGCCGCCGCGGATCAGGTCGCCGCCGAGTCCGCCATTGATGGTGTCGTCGCCGCGCCCGAGATCGATGACGTCGGCGACCGCCGATCCGGCGACCACGAGATCGGGAACAACGCCGGTGCCGTGGAAATATTGCGAGACGAGGTCAGCCGCAGGTTTGCCCTGCACGGAATAGCCGGTCGGGGACGCTTGACCGTTGAGATCCCACTGCCAGAACTCGGCGCCCTTGAGCCAGCTGCCGCCCTGCGCGCTCCAGACCTGCAGGAACGCGTTGTAGGCGTCGGCCTGCTCGGCCGCATCGGCCGGCGCCTTCGACGAGCCGCCGCCCGGATTGATCGCGGTGCCGTCGATGCTGCGATAGCCGACTTCGGACATCAACACCGGCTTGCCGTATGCGAGCGACAGCGAGTGCAGGAAATCCACAGGCGATTTGTAGTCGAACGCCGCCGCATAGTACGGATTGATCGGCACCTCGTTCCAGGCGTGGACAAGATCCTGCACCGTCGGCGTGGTGCTCGATGTCAGTGGCGGATAGGTGTTGACGCTGATCGTATCGAGCTCACTCCAGAAACCGACATGGGATGCCTCATCGGTGGCCGCGGAGTAAGTGAGCTCGCCGTGATAGACCTCGCGCACCGCTGCGATCAGATCGGTCCACTCCGGCAGATACTGCGCGCCGGAGAGCTTGCTCATCTCATTGCCGATGGCAAATGTCGCGACACCGCCCTGCTCCGCGATGCCGGCGAGATGCACGATCTCCGCCTTGTAGGAGGCGAAGAAGGCATCGACGTCGGCGGGCTGCAGACTGCTCGAAATCGTGCTGTCGAGGCCGGTGATCCCGGGCTTGAACACGACCGACAGTCCCGCCGCGTGGGCGGCCTGGAATCCGGCAAGAAGGCTGGCGTCGCTTTCCGTCTTGTCGGGATGGGCGATGACCGTGCTTCCGGTCCGGCTGTCGGTCCATATCCGGACCGTCAATGCGACCGAATTCGAACCGAGCGACGCCATGTTCTGAAACGACTGTGCAGCGCTCGTGGTCGAGAACTGTCCATTGTACTCGGACAGCGCACCAAAACCCTGAACCTGAAAAATGCCCGCCATGTCGCTCTCCACCATGTCCGGTGGAAGCGTGACGCCGGAACGTGTTCATCGCACGACCGCATCGCGGTATCACGATGAACGGCGCATATTCGTGCCGTTCATCGCACGGCACGATTGCAGTGACCTGCACAGCGCCACGGATGAGAGCGTGCAAAACGCAATCGTCGCCCGCTTGGGTAAGCGGGCGACGAAGCGAAGCCGTTACTCGGCGAAGTGATTCCGCAAGCTCTCCCTCATCCCCACCTAAATGCAATTGCGTTTCGGCTGGAGGGCGGTCGTCTTCGACCGCGTCCCCAGCGAATGGCATAGCCATTCGCCCGGGATGGGCGACCAACGCTTCATGGTTCGAGACGCGCGCCAAACGGCGCGCTCCTCACCATGAGGACGGTGGGTGGGCCAAAGCCGGAGCACCGAGGTTCCGGGTTCGCTTGCGCTGATGTGCGCCTGCCCAGGAGTGACGCGTGTGTTTTACGCCAGCGCCTTCAGCGCGGCGCGGCCGGCATACTTCGCCTGGGTGCCGAGTTCCTGCTCGATGCGCAGCAACTGGTTGTACTTGGCGATACGGTCCGAGCGCGACAGCGAGCCGGTCTTGATCTGCCCGCAATTGCTGGCGACCGCGAGATCGGCAATGGTCGAATCCTCGGTCTCGCCGGAGCGATGCGACATGACAGCGGTGTAGCCGGCCTTGTAGGCCATCTCGATGGCACTGAGCGTCTCGGTCAGCGTGCCGATCTGGTTGACCTTGATCAGGATCGAATTGGCGCGGCCGTTCTTGATGCCGTCGGCCAGCCGCGTGACGTTGGTGACGAACAGGTCGTCGCCGACCAGCTGGCACTTCTTGCCGATCAGGTCGGTGAGTTCCTTCCAGCCGTCCATGTCGTCCTCGGACATGCCGTCCTCGATGGAGACGATCGGATAGCGCGCGGCAAGATCGGCGAGATATTTCGCCTGCTCCGAACCGCTGCGGGTCTTGTTCTCGCCGCCATAGACATAGGCGCCGTCCTTGAAGAATTCGGTGGCGGCGCAGTCGAGCGCCAGCATCACGTCCTTGCCGGCGCTGTAGCCGGCCTTGTTGATGGCGGCCATCACGAAGTCCAGCGCTTCGTCGGCTGACTTCAGGTTCGGCGCAAAGCCGCCCTCGTCGCCGACATTGGTGTTGTGGCCGGCCTTCTTCAATTCGCTCTTCAGCGTGTGGAAGATCTCGGCGCCGCAGCGCAGGCCTTCGGCGAAGGACGCGGCGCCAACCGGCATGATCATGAATTCCTGGAAGTCGATCGGATTGTCGGCATGCATGCCGCCATTGATGATGTTCATCATCGGCACCGGCAAAGTGCGCGCCGAGGTGCCGCCGACATAGCGGTACAGCGGCATGTCGAAGGATTCCGCGGCGGCGCGCGCCACCGCCAGGGAGACGCCGAGAATGGCGTTGGCGCCGAGCCGGCTCTTGTTCGCCGTGCCGTCGAGGCCGATCATGATCTCGTCGATCTGCACCTGCTGCTCGGCATCCATGCCGCCCAACGCGTCATAGATCTCGCCGTTGATGGCGTCGACCGCCTTCAGTACGCCCTTGCCGAGATAGCGGCTCTTGTCGCCGTCGCGCAGCTCGACGGCCTCGTGGGCGCCGGTGGAGGCGCCCGACGGCACCGCGGCGCGGCCCAGCGAGCCGTCTTCCAGAATGACGTCGACTTCGACCGTGGGATTGCCGCGGCTGTCGAGAATTTCGCGGCCGATGATGTCGACGATGGCGGTCATGGGAGCCTCTTGGCGGTACGGGATTGGACGGTTGGCAGGGAAGTTCGGCGGGTTCTACAGCAAGGCATCCGGCGGGAAAAGGCCGCGCAAGGTGACGGCGGCACCGGGATTGGCTAAGAACCGCCGCAACGGAGACCTCCTGATGTCCAAAACACCCAAAAAGGCGCCCGCCAAGGCCGCCTCCAAGCTCGACCCGTCCGGCCTGCAGCTCGGCCACGACGTGGCATGGCCGACCACCCCCGAGGCCGCCAAACTCGACCGGGTCCCGAATCCGCAGGCCGACACCAATTACGTGGTGCGCTTCACGGCGCCGGAATTCACCTCTTTGTGCCCGGTCACCGGCCAGCCGGATTTCGCCCATCTGATGATCGATTTCGTGCCCGGCAAGTGGCTGCTGGAGTCGAAATCGCTGAAGCTCTACATCGCCTCGTTCCGCAACCACGGCGCCTTCCACGAGGACTGCACGGTTTCCATCGGCAAGCGCATCGCCGCCGAGATCAAACCGAAGTGGCTGCGCATCGGCGGCTACTGGTATCCGCGTGGCGGCATTCCCATCGACGTGTTCTGGCAGACCGGCACCCTGCCCAGGGGCATGTGGATCCCCGAGCAGGGCGTCGCGCCGTATCGCGGGCGGGGCTAACGCCCGCTAGATCTTGTACGTTGCCTTGATCATCTCCGCGGCTCTTTCGCCGATCACGACGCATGGCGCCATCGTGTTGCCGCTGGTGACGTCGGGCATGATCGATGCATCGGCGATGCGCAATTTTTCGATGCCGTAGACTTTCAGTCGATGATCGACGACTGACATCGGGTCGCGCCCCATCTTCGCGGTGCATGACTGATGCCAATAGGTGACGGCAGCGTTGCGTGCAAAGCCCTCCATCGCGCGCACATCGAGCTTGCCCGGCAAGGCCTCGCGCTTCACCAGCCCGTCGAACGCGGCGCTGTTGCCGAGTGCGCGGCACAGTTCGATACTTGTTACCGCCTTCTTGAGGTCGTCAGGGTGCGACAGCGTGTTGGCGTGGATCAGCACGGGATCGCATACCTCAGGCCCTGACAGGCGTAGGTGCCCGCGGCTTTTCGGATGCGCCAATCCGGCGAACATGGTCCAGCCGTGCTCGGGCACGCCGTGTGATGCGGTTTCGGCGCTGGGAACGGGAAACTCGACCTGGCACTGGAACATGTCGGGCAGGTCGAGGCTTGCGTCGCTCTTCCAGTACAGGGTGGCTTCGGAGCCGCCATTGCCGATCATCTGCGGTTTCTGGAATTCGAAGATGCAATTGAAGGAGACGTGATCCTGGTGGTTCTGGCCGACGCCGGGCAGCTTCTGAAGCACCGGAATGCCGTGGCGCCCCAACTCGTCTTCCGGTCCGATGCCGGACTGCATCAGCACCTTCGGCGTATGAACCGCGCCCAGCGAGAGGATCACCTCCTGCCCGGCAAAATAGAACCTGCGCTCGGCGCCCACGACGGCCTCCACGCCGATGACCGAGGTTCCCGCAAACAGCAACCGGCTGACCGTGGCATGGGTCAGCACCGTCAGGTTGGACTGCTTCAGCCGCGGGTGCACGTAGGAGCGGAAGATCGAGCAGCGCCGTCCGTCGCGAACGATCAGATCGTTGATGGCAACGCCGCCGCGGCCTTCCATCATCTCGCCATTGGGGGTGTCGAAGGTCGGCAGTCCCACCGCGGCCGCCGCCTCGACCATGGCAAGGGCGACGGGTTGCGGATTGCCGGCCGGCGCCACCTGGACCGGGCCGCCG
>DATCUS010000049.1:0-76383 GCA_036561845.1 Tardiphaga sp.
GCTGCTGCGAGGACGACCGTCCACCGCGACCCTGCGAGGGCGGCGGGCCGACGTCGTTGCGGCCCGGGGTGCGGCGGTCTTCCTTCGGCAATGTAATGCGGATCAGCTTTTCAATATCGCGCAGATACGCCAATTCCTCGCCGGAGCAAAGCGAGATCGCGATGCCCTCGGCGCCAGCGCGCGCGGTGCGGCCGATGCGATGGACATAGGTCTCCGGGATGTTCGGCAGGTCGAAATTCACCACATGGGTGATGCCGTCGACATCGATGCCGCGGGCGGCGATGTCGGTCGCCACCAGGGTCTTGATTTCCCCGCTGCGGAAATTCGCCAGCGTGCGCTCGCGATGGTTCTGCGACTTGTTGCCGTGGATGGCGTCGGCACGGATGCCGGCGCGCTCGAGGCCTTTCACGACCTTGTCGGCGCCGTGCTTGGTGCGGGTGAAGATCAGCGCGCGGTTGACCGTCTCCGATTTCAGCAACTGGGCCAGGATGGTCGGCTTGGCGGAGTGGTCGACCTGGATGATGCGCTGGGTGATGCGCTCCACGGTGGAGGCCACCGGGGTGACGGCGACACGCGCCGGGTCCTTCAGCATCGCTTCGGCGAGCTCGGCGATGTCCTTCGGCATGGTGGCCGAGAAGAACAGCGTCTGCCGCTTGGTCGGCAGCTTGGCGACGATTTTGCGGATGTCGTTGATAAAGCCCATGTCGAGCATGCGGTCGGCTTCGTCGAGCACCAGGAATTCAACGGCGCCGAGCTTCAGGCCGTTGCTCTGCACGAGGTCGATCAGCCGGCCCGGGGTGGCGACGAGGACGTCGACGCCCTGCATCAGCGAGCGGACCTGGCGGCCCATCGGCACGCCGCCGATCGCCAGCGCCGAGGTCAGCTGCATGTGGCGGCCGTAGGCGTTGAAGCTCTCGAGGATCTGGCCGGACAGTTCGCGGGTCGGGCTCAGCACCAGCACGCGGCAATGCTTGGGCTGCGGCTTGATGCGGTTGGCGAGCAGGCGGTGAAGGATGGGCAGCGCGAAGGAAGCGGTCTTGCCGGTGCCGGTCTGGGCGATGCCGATGACATCCTTGCCGGTGATGGCAATGGGGATGGTCTGCGCCTGGATCGGGGTCGGCGTGGTGTAGTTTTCTTCCTTGAGCGCACGGGTAATGGGATCGGCGAGGCCGAATTCCTGAAAGGAGGTCAAAAGATGTGTCTTTCCATAATGAAAGCAGGCGCCCGGCTGATTCAGCCAGGAGCGCGCGAAGGTGTCTGAGACACCCGCGTGTCTGGGGCGTCGGGTCTGGTTAGCTGAAGGGGCAAGCCAGAAACCGTTAAACGGGATCAGTACACGCGGCTCGCATAGACCTGATGATTCTCAAGGTCGTAGGGGTCATATGGAACATGAACCCGGCAGTTTCAAGGTGAATCGCAAACTGGGGTAACCGGAAGCCTTGCGTCGCGACAAAATACCGCTGCATGAAATTTAGACAGGAATGAAAAAACGCCTGTTATTTACCCGAAGTGCTAAATTTTTCATCGGCCTGTCAGCCTAAAAACAAGGCGACAACTTTCCCAAATGCCTCCGAAAATCGTAAATAACCATTATATATCAATGCTTTGTGCAATGTCTTTTTGATGGCACGCTTCTTGCGATTCCGTTAACGCAGGCGGCCGTGGGGCCGTTCCGCGTAATTTTACGTCTGCGTCAGGGAGATGACCGCACATGATCAATAATTTGACTCACGCGATAGCGAGACCGATGACCCGCCGTGGCTTGGTGGCTGCGACCGCGGGCCTGGCGCTGGGCCTTGCGAGTTTCTCTTCAGCCAAAGCCGCGGACGACACCATCAAGGTCGGCGTGCTGCATTCTCTGTCGGGCACCATGGCGATCTCCGAGACCACGCTCAAGGACACGGTTCTGTTCATGATTGATGAGCAGAACAAGAAGGGCGGCGTGCTCGGTAAGAAGCTGGAGGCCGTGGTGGTCGATCCCGCCTCGAACTGGCCGCTGTTCGCCGAAAAGGCGCGCGAGCTGATCACCAAGGACAAGGTCGCCGTGGTGTTCGGCTGCTGGACCTCGGTGTCGCGCAAGTCGGTCCTGCCGGTGTTCAAGGAGCTGAACTCGATCCTGTTCTATCCCGTGCAGTACGAAGGCGAAGAGTCCGAACGCAACGTGTTCTACACCGGTGCCGCCCCCAACCAGCAGGCGATCCCGGCTGTCGACTATCTGATGAAGGACGAGAAGGTGAAGCGCTGGGTGCTGGCCGGCACCGACTACGTCTATCCGCGCACCACCAACAAGATCCTGGAAGCCTACTTGAAGTCGAAGGGCGTCAAGCAGGAAGACATCATGATCAACTACACCCCGTTCGGTCATTCGGACTGGCAGACCATCGTGGCCGACATCAAGAAGTTCGGCTCGGCCGGCAAGAAGACCGCCGTGGTGTCCACCATCAACGGCGACGCCAACGTTCCGTTCTACAAGGAGCTCGGCAACCAGGGCATCAAGGCCAAGGACATCCCGGTGGTGGCGTTCTCGGTGGGCGAGGAAGAACTCGCCGGCATCGACACCAAGCCGCTGCTCGGCCATCTCGCGGCCTGGAACTACTTCCAGTCGATCAAGACCCCGGCCAACGAGAAGTTCATCAAGGAATGGCAGGCGTTCACCAAGAACCCGAAGCGCACCACCAACGACCCGATGGAAGCCACCTATATCGGCTTCAACATGTGGGTGAAGGCGGTCGAGAAGGCGAAGTCCATCGAGGCCGACAAGGTGATCGATGCGCTTCCCGGCATCGAAGCCGCCAACCTGACCGGCGGGACCTCCAAGATGCTGCCGAACCACCACATCACCAAGCCGGTGTTCATCGGCGAGATCAAGGCCAACGGCCAGTTTGACGTGGTCTGGAAGACCCCCGGCCTGGTGGCCGGCGATGCCTGGTCGAAGGAACTGCCGGACTCCAAGGATCTGGTCGGCGACTGGGTCGGCAAGAAGTGCGGTAACTACAATACCAAGACCAACAAGTGCGGCGGTCAGGGGTCCTGATCCAACTGCGATGCTTGTGTGACGAACGCGGACGTTTCCTGTCGTCATTGCGAGAGCCGTTGCGACGAAGCAATTCGGTCTTCCTTTGGGCCTCCGGATTGCCTCGCCCGCAATGACGGCGGACAGGCCTTCGTTCCACCATTCCTCCCGAGCAACTGGAGAAGGCGGCATTGCCGCCGCCTTCTCTTTCTTTCTGCAGAGGTCCATCAGTGCTCATTAATTTGGTCGGTCGTTTTCGCGCGCTCGCATTTGCCGCTGTTCTGATTGCTGCCTCTGCCATCCCGGCGCTGGCTGGCCCCTTCGAGGACGCCGTCGCCAAGTTCGCCAATGACGATTTTTCCGAGACCGACGAGGCCATCGGTGCGATCGCGACGTCCGGCCATCCGCAGGCCTTCGCGATCATCAGCGCGCTGCAGGACGGCCGGCTGCTGGCCGATCCCGACAGCAAGAAGGTCTATCTCACGCAGGCCGACGGCAAGGGCTTCGACGCCGCCACCGGCGAGACCGTCGCCAGCGTGCCGGACAGCGCCGTGGCCGTCCGCCTCAACAACCGCCTGCGCCGCTCCGTCGATGCCGCGCTGGGCGGCCTGACCCTGATGTCGCCCGATCCCGACAAGCGCATCCAGGCGGCGCAGTCGGTGTTCAAGACCCACGACGCCGCGATGCTGCCGGTGGTCGACCAAGCGCTGGAAAAGGAGACCAACAAGGCGGCGAAGCTGGCCTTCACCGAGGCGCGCGCCGCCATCCTGCTGTTCAAGGAAGATGCCACCGATGCCGAGAAGATCGAATCCATCGCGGTGATCAAGGCGCGCGGCGACCAGGAAGCGCTGGCGCTGCTGACCGGCCTTGCCGGTGCCGAACAATCCATCGGCGTGGCGCGCAGCGCCGCCAGCGCCACCACCGCGATCCAGAGCCGGCAGACGCTGTGGTCGATCGCGCAGAATGCCTGGTACGGCCTGTCGCTCGGCTCGGTGCTGCTGCTGGCGGCGATCGGCCTTGCCATCACCTTCGGCGTGATGGGCGTCATCAACATGGCCCATGGCGAGATGGTGATGATCGGCGCCTATGTCACCTTCGCGGTGCAGGAGGTGATCCGTACCAGCTATCCCGGCCTGTTCGACTATTCGCTGCTGATGGCGGTGCCGCTGGCCTTCCTGATCGCCGGCGTGATCGGCATTGTCATCGAGCGCACCATCATCCGCTTCCTCTACGGCCGTCCGCTGGAAACCCTGCTGGCCACCTGGGGGCTGTCGTTGGTGCTGCAGCAGGCGGTGCGCACCATGTTCGGCCCGACCAATCGCGAGGTCGGCAATCCCTCGTGGATGTCCGGCGCCTTCGAACTCGGCCAGATCACCATCACCTACAACCGGCTGTGGATCCTGTGCTTCACGCTTGCCGTGTTCGCGATCCTGCTGGCGATGCTGCGCTATTCCAGCATCGGGTTGGAGATGCGCGCCGTGACCCAGAACCGCAGGATGGCGGCCTCGATGGGCATCGCCACTTCGCGGGTGGATGCGCTGACCTTCGGGCTCGGCTCCGGCATTGCCGGCATGGCCGGCGTGGCGCTGTCGCAGATCGACAATGTCAGTCCCAACCTCGGCCAGAGCTACATCATCGACAGTTTCATGGTCGTGGTGTTCGGCGGTGTCGGCAATCTGTGGGGCACGCTGGTCGGCGCCTTCACGCTGGGCATCGCCAACAAGTTCCTGGAGCCGGTGGCCGGCGCCGTGCTCGGCAAGATCGCCATCCTGGTGCTGATCATCCTGTTCATCCAGAAGCGGCCGCGCGGCCTGTTCGCACTCAAGGGCCGGGCGATCGAAGCATGATGATGAATCATTTTACACCGGCCCATCTTCACCTCTCCCCTGCGGGGAGAGGTCGCGCGCACTTGCGCGCGGGTGAGGGGGCCCTTCGCTCCGACAGCGCCTGCGGCCTCCCCCTCTCCCGGCGCTACGCGCCATCCTCCCCCACCCAGCGAAGCTTCGCTTCGCGCGGGGGGGAGGGGACCATCAGCCGCGGAGCCATGTCATGACCCCGCATTTCCTCACCCGCACCCTCGACCGCAGCGCCACCGTCTTCCTGCTGATCGTCGCCGCCGTGGGCATCCTGCTGCCGCTGTCGAACCTGCTGCTGCCGGCGGATTCCCCGTTCCAGGTGCCGACCTATCTGATGGCGCTGTTCGGCAAGTATGTCTGCTACGCCATCCTGGCGCTCTCCATCGACCTGATCTGGGGCTATTGCGGCATTCTCTCGCTCGGCCACGGCGCCTTCTTCGCGCTCGGCGGCTATGCCATGGGGATGTACCTGATGCGCCAGATCGGCTCGCGCGGTGTCTATGGCAATCCGGTTCTGCCGGACTTCATGGTGTTCCTGAACTACAGCAAGCTGCCCTGGTACTGGTACGGCTTCGACATGTTCTGGTTCGCGGCGCTGATGGTGCTCGTCGTGCCCGGACTGCTGGCCTTTGGTTTCGGCTGGCTGGCGTTCCGCTCGCGGGTCACCGGCGTGTATCTGTCGATCATCACCCAGGCGATGACCTATGCGCTGCTGCTGGCGTTCTTCCGCAACGATTTCGGCTTCGGCGGCAACAACGGCCTGACCGACTTCAAGGACATCCTCGGCTTCAACGTGCAGGCGGAGGGCACCCGCGCGGCCTTGTTCGCGCTGAGTTGCCTGGCGCTGATGCTCGGTTTTCTGGTGTGCCGCGCTGTGGTGACCTCGAAGCTCGGCAAGGTGCTGATCGCGATCCGCGACTCCGAATCGCGGACGCGGTTTCTCGGTTACCGCGTCGAATCCTACAAGCTGTTCGTGTTCACTTTGTCGGCCTGCATGGCCGGCGTCGCCGGCGCGCTCTACGTGCCGCAGGTCGGCATCATCAACCCCGGCGAATTCGCCCCGGCCAATTCCATCGAGGCGGTGATCTGGGTGGCGGTCGGCGGCCGCGGCACGCTGATCGGCGCGGCGCTCGGTGCCGTCGTCGTCAACTACGCCAAGACCGTCTTCACCTCCGGTCCGCTGGCACCGTACTGGCTGTTCATGCTCGGCGCGCTGTTCATCCTGGTGACGCTGCTGCTGCCCAAGGGCATCATCGGCACCTTCAACGCCTGGTGGGAGCCGTGGAAGGCGCGGCGCGACACCGCCCTTGAAGACAGCGCCGCTGCGGAAGACGGCGTCACCAAACCCCATCTGGCGGAGTAGGGCGCATGACCTCCATCGAACAGCCCGTTCTCGACAAGCCGGCCGCCCACGCGCCCGCCGCCATCGACGCCCAGGCGGCGGCCCGCGAGGCCGAGGCACGGCAGAAGCGCATCACCTCGGCGCAGTTGTATCTCGACGGCGTCCATGTCTCGTTCGACGGCTTTCACGCCATCAACAATCTCTCTTTGGTGCTCGCGCCGGGCGAGATGCGCGCCATCATCGGGCCCAACGGCGCCGGCAAGACCACGATGATGGACATCATCACCGGCAAGACCAGGCCCGACGAGGGCGACGTCTATTTCGATGGCACCCATGACCTCACGCTGCTCGACGAAACCCAGATCGCCACCCTCGGCATCGGCCGCAAATTCCAGAAGCCCACGGTGTTCGAGAGCCAGACCATCTGGGACAACCTGCTGCTGGCGTTGAACGTCGACCACCGCGTCCGCGGCACCTTGTTCTGGCGCAACACCAGGGAGCAGACCGAGCGCATCGGCAAGGTGCTGGAAACGATCCGCCTCACCGATTCCCGCCATCGCCTCGCCGGCAACCTGTCGCACGGCCAGAAGCAGTGGCTGGAGATCGGCATGCTGCTGGCGCAGGACCCGAAGCTGCTGCTGGTCGACGAGCCCGTCGCGGGTATGACCGACGTCGAGACCCACCAGACCGCCGAGCTGCTGAAAGAGATCAACCGCGACCACAAGACCGTGGTGGTGGTCGAGCACGACATGACCTTCGTGCGCGAACTCGGCGTCAAGGTGACGTGTCTGCACGAAGGCACGGTGCTGGCCGAGGGGACCATCGATCAGGTGTCGCAGAACGACCGCGTGGTCGAGGTGTATCTGGGAAGATGACTGCGGCCATCCTTCGAGACGCGGCCGAGTGGCCGCTCCTCAGGATGACGGCAGAGAATGCGGAACGGGTGGGGCCTAGGGAAGGACGAGTTCACGTCATCCTGAGGAGGTCCGAAGGACCGTCTCGAAGGACGACGTGAACGGAAAGACAGACAATGCTGAAAGTGGACAACATCAGCCTGTATTACGGCGCGGCGCAGGCGCTGCGCGGCGTCACCGTGTCGGCGGAGACCGGCAAGGTGACCTGCGTGCTCGGCCGCAACGGCGTCGGCAAGACCAGCCTGCTGCGCGCGCTGGTCGGCCAGCAGGCGATTTCGGCGGGCTCGATCACTTTCGACGGTCAGGACATCTCGACACTGAAGCCCTACGAGCGGGCGCGGCGCGGCATCTCCTTCGTGCCGCAGGGCCGCGAGATCTTCCCGCTGCTCACGGTGGAAGAGAACCTCAGGACCGGTTACGCGCCGCTGAAGCGCGCCGACCGCAACATCCCCGACGACGTGTTCTCGCTCTTCCCTGTCCTGCAATCCATGCTCGGCCGCCGCGGCGGCGATCTGTCCGGCGGTCAGCAGCAGCAGCTCGCCATCGGCCGCGCGCTGGTGATGCGGCCGAAGCTGCTGCTGCTCGACGAGCCGACCGAAGGCATCCAGCCCTCGATCATCAAGGACATCGGCCGCGCCATTTCCTACCTGCGCAGCCTCGGCACCATGTCGATCGTGCTGGTCGAGCAATATCTCGACTTCGCCTGCGAGCTCGGCGACAATTTTGCCGTGATGGACCGCGGCGTCGTCAAATATGCCTGCGATCGCGCGACCCTCGACCCCGCCGAGATCAGCCGGCAGATGGCGCTGTGACCCGGCCGTTGTATGATGCGGCCGGAGACAGCATGGCTACCGATTCCCCGACCGCATCATCCGCAATCTTCGCCGCCAACCGCGCGAGGGGCTCGGTGACGTTCGACGTGCAGCTGGTGGACGGAAAGACCCGACGCCGGCAATTGCATGAATCCGGCTCGCTGCGCGTGCGCTTCCCGTCGCCGGAGGACCACGGCCTGTCGGCGATGTTCGTCAATACGGCCGGCGGCGCCGCCGGCGGCGACCGTTTCGACATCGATATTGCCGCGGGCGAAGGCACCAGCCTGACCGTCACCACCGCCGCCGCAGAAAAGGTCTATCGCTCCCACGGTCCCGCCGCCGAGATCAACATTTCGCTGAAGGCCGCGGCCCATGCGCATCTCGCCTGGCTGCCGCAGGAGACCATCCTGTTCGACCGGTCCCGCACCGAACGCCGCATCGACATCGACCTCGACGCCACGGCGTCGCTGGTGGTCTGCGAGATCGTCATCTTCGGCCGCGCCGCGATGGGCGAGACCATGCTGTCCGGCACCTTTGTCGACCGCTGGCGGCTGCGCCGCGGCGGCCGGCTGGTGTTTGCGGAGACCGTGCGGCTCGACGGCGATCTCGGCGCAAAACTGGCCCGCCCGGCCATCGCGGGTGGCGGCCTGGCGATCGGCACCGCGCTGATCGTGCCCGGCAACGAGGCGCTGGTCGATCGTATCCGCGAGGCTGCGGAAAACTTCGGCGGCGAGGTCGGCATCTCCTGCTGGAACGGATTTGCAATGGCCCGCTTCTGTGCGCAAGATGCGGCCAAGCTGCGCACCGACATGATGAATGTGCTGGCGCGCTCCGGCGCTGCGCTGCCCAGGCTGTGGCTGAACTAGCAATCAAGAGTATGCGATGAATCTGTCCCCCCGCGAAAAAGACAAGCTGCTGATCTCGATGGCCGCCATCGTGGCGCGCCGCAGGCTGGAGCGCGGCGTCAAGCTGAACCATCCCGAGGCCATCGCCATCATCAGCGACTTCATCGTTGAGGGCGCCCGCGACGGCCGCACCGTGGCCGAGCTGATGAAGTCCGGCGCCGAGGTCATCACCCGCGCCCAATGCATGGACGGCATTGCCGAGATGATCCACGACATCCAGGTCGAGGCCACGTTCCCGGACGGCACAAAACTGGTGACCGTGCACGAACCGATACGATAACACTCCGTCATGCCCGGCCAAAGCGCGAAGCGCGGCTTCGCTGGATGTGCCGGGCATCCACGTTTCACCGGCATCCAAGACGTGGATGGCCGGAACAAGTCCGGCCATGACGCCGATAAAGTTGTGAGGTCCTCGACATGATCCCCGGCGAACTCTTCATCCAGGATGGCGACATCGAACTCAATGCCGGCCGCAAGACCGTGACTCTGACGGTGGCGAATTCCGGCGATCGTCCGATCCAGGTCGGCTCGCACTATCATTTCTTCGAGACCAATCCTGGCCTGAAATTCGATCGCGCGAAAGCCCGCGGCATGCGCCTCGACATCGCCGCCGGCACCGCCGTCCGCTTCGAGCCCGGTCAGACCCGCGACGTGCAACTGGTGGAATTGGCCGGCAAGCGCGAGGTCTACGGCTTCCGCGGCGACGTGATGGGGAAGCTTTAAGATGTCCGTGAAAATCCGCCGTTCCGTCTATGCCGACATGTTCGGTCCCACCACCGGCGACCGTGTCAGGCTCGCCGATACCGACCTGATCATCGAGGTCGAGAAGGATTTTACGACCTACGGCGAGGAGGTGAAGTTCGGCGGCGGCAAGGTGATCCGCGACGGCATGGGGCAGAGCCAGGTCACCAATGCGCAGGGCGCGGCGGACACCGTGATCACCAACGTGCTGATTGTCGACCACTGGGGCATCGTCAAGGCCGACGTCGCCATCAAGGAAGGCTATATCGCGGCGATCGGCAAGTCGGGCAATCCCGACATCCAGCCCGATGTCACCATCATCATCGGGCCCGGTACCGACATCATCGCGGGCGAGGGCAAGATCCTCACCGCCGGCGGCTTCGACAGCCACATCCATTTCATCTGCCCGCAGCAGATCGAGCACGCGCTGATGTCCGGCGTCACCTCGATGCTCGGCGGCGGCACCGGCCCGTCGCACGGCACCTTCGCCACCACCTGCACGCCGGGCCCGTGGCACATCGCGCGAATGATCCAGTCCTTCGACGCCTTCCCGGTCAATCTCGGCATCTCCGGCAAGGGCAATGCCTCGCAGCCCGCCGCCTTGATCGAGATGATCAACGCGGGGGCCTGCGCGCTGAAACTGCACGAGGACTGGGGCACCACGCCGGCCGCCATCGACAACTGCCTCACGGTCGCCGACGACCACGACGTCCAGGTGATGATCCACTCCGACACGCTGAACGAAAGCGGCTTCGTCGAGGACACCATCGCCGCCTTCAAGGGCCGCACCATCCATGCCTTCCACACCGAAGGTGCCGGCGGCGGCCATGCGCCCGATATCATCAAGGTCGCCGGCCTGCCCAACGTGCTGCCGTCGTCGACCAATCCGACGCGGCCGTTCACCCGCAACACCATCGACGAGCATCTGGACATGCTGATGGTGTGCCACCACCTCGATCCGTCCATCGCCGAGGATCTGGCGTTTGCAGAGAGCCGCATCCGCAAGGAGACCATTGCCGCCGAAGACATCCTGCACGATCTCGGCGCGCTCTCGATGATGTCGTCGGACTCACAGGCCATGGGCCGGCTTGGCGAGGTCATCATCCGGACCTGGCAGACCGCCGACAAGATGAAGAAGCAGCGCGGTTCGTTGCCGCAGGACACGGGCAACAACGACAATTTCCGCGTCAAGCGTTACATCGCCAAGTACACCATCAATCCGGCGATCGCCCACGGCGTGTCGAAGCTGATCGGCTCGGTGGAGCCCGGCAAGCTCGCCGACCTCGTGCTGTGGTCGCCGGCGTTCTTCGGCGTCAAGCCGGACCTGGTGGTCAAGGGCGGCATGATCGTGGCCGCGCCGATGGGCGATCCCAACGCCTCGATCCCGACGCCGCAGCCGGTGCATTACCAGCCGATGTTCGGCGCCTTCGGCCGCGCGCTGACGCAGTCGTCGTTTGTGTTCACCTCGGGCGCCGCGGTGGCGTCCAGGCTGGCGGAGCGGCTCGGCACCCAGAAGATGCTGTGGCCGGTGGAGAACACCCGCTCGGGCATTTCGAAAAAGAGCATGATCCACAACGACGCCACGCCGGATATCCAGGTCGATCCGGAAACCTACGAGGTCCGCGCCGACGGCGAACTGCTGACCTGCGCCCCCGCCGAGGTGCTGCCGATGGCGCAGAGGTACTTTATGTATTGAAAGCGGCTGGTGGCTTCCCTCCCCCTTGCGGGGAGGGTCGGCCGAACGAACGACGATGCGATAGCATCGTCGGAGTGGAGGCCGGGGTGGGGGTCCCACGGGCTCCGGCGATTGTGGCACCCCCACCCGACCGCGCTGCGCGCGGCCACCCTCCCCGCCAGGGGGAGGGACAAGAAAGCCCCCTTCAATCCCCGCTCATAACCCCCTAAGGTCCGCCCCGGCCGTCTCAGCGCCACAACAAAACACCGGGAGAAATCGCCTTGATCTACGTCGTCGCCACACTGTCCGTGAAGCCTGAAGCCCGTGCCGAATTGATCGAGGGCGCGAAAGCCTGCATCGCGGAGACCCGCAAGGAAGCCGGCAATATCGCCTATGACATGCATGAGAGCGTCACCGACCCGACCAAAATGGTTTTCGTCGAGCAATGGGATAATGCCGAGGCGCTGGAGCCGCACCGCAAGACCGAGCACATGAAGGCGTTCGGCCGCATCGCCGTGAAATGCTTCAGCGCGCCACCGAAGATCGAGGTCATCACCCCGGCCGACGTCGTGGTGCGATGACGACAATGTTGACCAACGAGATCCGATGAAAGTACCGCCATGATCCGCGCCACCAAAGTCCAGGGCCAGCACCGCTGGACGGAGTCCGCCGCCGACACCGTCGTGCTGGATTTCGACGACCGGCATCGCCGCCGCATGGCGATGACCGGCACCCGCGGGCTGGAATTCCTGCTCGATCTTGAAACCGCCGTCGCCCTGCGTGGCGGCGATGCGCTGGTGCTGGAAGACGGCCGTCTGGTCGAGGTGGTCGCCGCCCCGGAGCCGTTGATCGAGATCCGCGGCAGCGATCCCGGCCATCTGGTGCGGGTCGCCTGGCATCTCGGCAATCGCCATTTGCCGACCCAGATCACCGGCCGCGGGCTGCGCATCCGCCGCGACCATGTCATCGAGGAGATGGTGAAGGGGCTCGGCGCCCGCGTCATTGCCATCGAGGCGCCATTCGATCCCGAAGGCGGCGCCTATGCGGCGGTGGCCGAACCCGATCATGCGGCGCATGGCGACGGCGCGCACGATCACGGTCATCACGGTCACGATCATCACGGCCACGCGGATCACGGTCATGCCGGGCACGATCACGCCGCCCACGCGCCTGCCGAGCACGTCCATGACGAGCATTGCGGCCACGATCATGACCACGGGCATCACGGCCATTCCCATGCTCATGACCACAAATAGGCCGGCGGATATCACATCGCCGGTCGAAACCGTCGCGCTGTCCGCCGACGAAGGCGCGGCGCTGTACCGGCTGATGACCTGGCTGTCGCCGGCATTTCCGGTCGGCGCCTTCTCCTATTCCAGCGGCATCGAATGGGCCGTGGAAGCCGGTGACATTTTCGATGCCACCAGCCTGCAGGACTGGCTATCGGCCATGCTGACCGACGGCTCCGGTTTCTGCGACGGGGTGTTTCTCGCCCATGTGTATCGCGCAGTGATCGCCGGCGACGATGCGCTGCTGCGCGAGATGGCCGAACTGGCCGCCGCCTTCGTGCCGTCGAAGGAGCGCCAGCTGGAAACCACCTCGCAGGGCCGGGCGTTCATCGAGATCGCGCGCAGTGCCTGGAATTGCGACGGCCTTGACCGGCTGATCGGGCTCTGCGACGGCGCCATCGTCTACCCGGTCGCTGTGGGTCTGGTCAGCGCCGCGCATGGCATTCCGCTCGCCGCGACCATGCATGGCTTCTTCCACGCGGTGACCTCGAACTGGATTTCCGCCGGTGCTCGGCTCGTGCCGCTCGGCCAGACCGACAGCCAGCGCGTGCTGGCGGCCCTGGAGCCGGTTGTGGTGGCCACCGGTCGCCGCGCCATGGTGGCCTCGCTCGACGATCTCGGTGGCGCCACGTTTCGTGCCGACCTCGCCAGCCTGCGCCATGAGACGCAGTATACGCGGCTGTTCCGGTCATGAGCGTTCATGAGATGCGCGGTCGCGCCACCCCCACCGCTGTCATCGCCCGGCCTGCGCGCAATTGCGCGCCAGGGCCGGGCGATCCAGCACACGCCGGCGCCAGCGATAGATCACGAACACCTGCGTTGACTGGATCCCCGCATGCGCGGGGATGACATTTCTTTGTGTGGCTACGTCTTGCATGGCTACACTTCAGCCCAACACTTCAACCCAGAGAGCATCTGACATGTCCTCCCTTCACGGTCCGCTGCGCGTCGGCATTGGCGGTCCCGTCGGCTCCGGCAAGACCGCGCTGATGGACCTGCTGTGCAAGACCATGCGCGAGCGCTACGACATCGCCGCCATCACCAACGACATCTACACCAAGTGGGACGCCGAATTCCTGGTCCGCTCGGGGTCGCTGACCGCCGACCGCATCGCCGGCGTCGAGACCGGCGGCTGCCCGCACACCGCGATCCGCGAGGACGCCTCCATGAACCTCGCCGCGGTCGCCGACATGCGCGCCAAGTTTCCCGACCTCGACATGGTGCTGATCGAATCCGGCGGCGACAATCTCGCCGCGACCTTCTCGCCCGAACTCGCCGACCTCACCATCTACGTCATCGACGTCGCCGCCGGCGACAAGATCCCGTCCAAGGGCGGACCGGGCATCACCCGCTCCGACCTGTTGGTGATCAACAAGATCGACCTCGCTCCTTACGTCGGAGCTTCGCTGGAAAAGATGGACACCGACGCCAGGCGCATGCGCGGCAGCCGGCCGTTTGTGATGACCAACATGAAGACCCATGAAGGCCTCGATAGCATCATCGCTTTCATCGAGACAAAAGGTGGGCTGCGGGTGTCCTGAAACAATCTTCGTAGCCGGGGAACCAATCGGCTCCGGCGTGATTGGGCTACGGTAGGCCGCCTAACAGGCGGGCAAATAAGGGTTTCCAACCACCGGCCGGTTGGTGTCGTTGATGGGGTCTTCATTTTCCGGGCAGTCTGGCGTGCATTTAAAACCAAGTTCTAGGCCGTGCCGGCGCTCCGCCGGAATTGTTAATCTCTTCCTCATGACCGGGTAAGTCCTTGATCCGGCTTGGCTTCATCATCAGTCTCGTGGCCTTGATCGGAGTGCTGCTCTCGGGTCTTGCGGCCTATCGGGTGCACGACCAGGAGCTGGCCATCGACGGTATCGCGCTGGCGCGGGCGGTGGATATCCACGCCAGCCTGGTGCAGGACCGCCTTACCGAGCGCGAGTTGCTGGCGCGGGTTGCGTCCGGCTTGTTCCGTGCCCCCACGGTGATCAAGGCCAATATGCTGCAGCCGCTGCGGTCGTCGATCTACGCCTTCAAGACGGATTTTGTGGTGGCGAGCTGGATCGCCCGGTTGCAGCCTGGCGAATTGGCGGCCGCGCGTGCCGAACTGGCCAGCGCCGGCTTCCGCAATCCAACCATCCGCGATTTCGACGACAAGCCGCTGGATGCCCGGTCGCGCGACAAGACGCTCGACGTGCTGATGGACCTCGAGCCGCGCAATCCAGAAACCGAAGGCTTTGCCGGCCGTGCCTTGAACCTCAGTCCCGCGCTGGGGCCGACGCTGGCGCGGGCCATGGCCGACGGCAAGCCGGTGGCGTCCGATCCGACGCCGCTGCTGCGGCCGAACGGGCCGATCGGCGTGGTGCTGGCCGCGCCAGTGCTGCAGGAAGGCAACGCCATGCCCGCGGGCTTTGTATCCTTCTCTTATGAACTCGGCCCGCTGATGCTGACGAATGACGAAATGTCGCTGTTCTCGGTGGCCCTGAAGGATCCGCGGGTGCCCGACGGCGAACTGGTCGCCGATGACAGCGGCGTGGTCACCGCGCGATCGCTGGTCCCCAACGGGCCGGCGCTGGCAATCCTGCGCACCGTCAGCTTCGGTAATCGCGATTGGTCGCTGGGCTATTATCCCAAGACCAATTCGGCGCTGCGCGCGCAGCAGACCGCGCTCATCGTCGGCGGCATTGGCATCGCGCTGACCAGCATCATCTGCGGCCTGTTCGGCTACGTCGCCTACAACAACCTGCGGCTCAGCCGCGAAGTGCAGATGCGGATCGGCTTCGAGCGGCGGCTGACCGCCGTCATCGACGAGCTCAACCACCGGGTCAAGAACATCCTCGCCGTCATCCAGTCCATCGTCACGCGGACGCTGCGCCACGGCAGCGATGTCGACGTCGCCCGCGATTTGCTGATCGGCCGCATCCACGCGATGTCCAACGTGGTCTCGCTGTTGTCGGAGAGCCAGTGGCAGGGCGTCAACCTGAAGGGACTGTTCGAGGCGCGTGCGATTCCGCATGCCGAGCGCATCGCCATCGACGGTCCTGACATCGTCGTCAGTGCCCGCGCCGCGCAGAGCCTGTCGCTGCTGTTCTTCGAGCTGGCATCGCATTCCGACGAGGGTCTGTCGCTGGTCGGCAAGCATCCGCACATCGTCGCCCATTGGGATATGGACGGTGTCGGCCCGGACGCCATCTTCAATTTTCGCTGGGAGGAATTCAACACCAGCGCGGCGACCCGCCGTGCCGACAGCGACTTCGGGGTGGTGCTGCTTGACCGCGTCGCGCCGGAAGCGCTCGGCGGCACCTCAAAGCGCTACTTCACCGACGTGAGCTATGTCTACGAGCTGACCGCGCCGATGGAAACCGTTGTCGACATGACCGAGCGTGACCGCACCGAAGCGCTGGCGGCGCCGATCAGGCGCCGCTCCTGAGCAGCTTCCGGCGGTCTGGACGCGTCACAATTCCGTCCCGGGTTTGCCGCAACGTCGCCGCAGGCGAAATCGCGCAAAAAAGCGGCCACCGCGAGGTGGCCGCTTTGGCATTTTGCGAGGGCCGTCGCGGCATTAGCCGCCGCTGCCGCCGATCACTGCGCGGGTGGTGTTGTCCGGACCGAAATCATCGGCTCCGTCCACATAGAGCAGGGCGCTCAGCTTCGAGCGCGCACGGTTGACGCGACTCTTGATGGTGCCGACCGCGCAGCCGCAGATGGTGGCGGCATCCTCATAGGAGAAGCCGGATGCGCCCACCAGGATCAGGGCTTCGCGCTGATCCTGCGGAAGCTTTTCCAGTGCTGCACGAAACTCCTCGAATTCCAGATGGGCGTTCTGCGCCGGCTGGGTTTTCAGAGTCTTGGCATAGCTGCCGTCGGCATCCTCGACTTCCCGCCGCCGCTTGCGGTAATCGGAGCGGAACAGGTTGCGCAGGATCGTGAACAGCCAGGCCGGCAGGTTCGAGCCCGGCTGGAATGAATCGATGTTGGCAAGCGCACGCAAAAGCGTTTCCTGCACCAGATCGTCGGCCCGGTCGCCATTACCGCTGAGCGAGATGGCGAAAGCGCGCAAACTAGGTACCGACGCCAGAATGTCGTCGCGAAGTGAATCTGTCAGGGGCATTACTCGCTCCCTTCGGTTTTCGCCGCGGGATCGACGGCTTCAGGACCGTCCAGCTTGCGGATCAGCTCCGCGAAGCGATCCGGAACGCCTTGCCGCACCACGTCATCATACATCGCGCGAAGCTGGTGCCCGATCCGGGACTGGATCTCCGCGTTGAGACCACCCTGCTTGGACTTCACATCTTTCATGACCCGTTCCACATTCCCCAAGAGTTGAGCCCCTGGAATTCGAGAAATTTTCTTGATTTCTGAGGCCTTTGCGGCGTCTGTACGGGTGCTAATGCAAAGCTGGCCGGAAAGTTCCGGAGAAGTGGAACTTTTGTCGGGCTGGGGCGTAAACACCTGCATGGCGCTGGGGATCCTTTCCAGGCGTGATGCTTTGACTCAGACAGGATGGAGTGGGGATGTCCCGATCACAGCTCGTAGCCGAACATTTACCGCTTCTGCGGCGATATGCCCGCGCCTTGACAGGAAATCAGGCCTCGGGAGACGCCTACGTGGGAGCGATGCTGGAGGCGTTGCTGCAGGACCAGTCGCTGCTCGACGAAAAATTCGGCCCGCGCGCCGCTCTTTTTCGTCTGTTCACGCAGATCTGGAATTCGGTCGCACTGAATGACGATACGGATGCGACTGCGCTTCCGATGCCGTCCGAACGCCGGTTGTCCAACATTACGCCGCTGCCGCGTCAGGCCTTCCTGTTGCTCTCGCTTGAAGGTTTTTCGGAAGAAGAGGTGGCTTTCGTGCTCGACACCGACGTCGCCGAGATCCGCACCTTGGCCGATACCGCCGGCCGCGAGATGGCAGCTGAGATCGCCACCGACGTTCTGATCATCGAGGACGAAACCTTCATTGCCATGGATCTCGAAAGCCTGGTCAAGAACCTCGGCCACAACGTGATTGGCGTTGCACGCACCCATTCGGATGCGATCGCGCTTGCCAAGAACAAGAAGCCCGGTCTGATCCTCGCCGATATCCAGCTTGCTGATGGCAGCTCCGGCCTCGACGCTGTGAATGAACTGCTGCGAATCTTCGAGGTGCCGGTGGTCTTCATCACGGCCTATCCCGAGCGCTTCCTCACCGGCGAGCGGCCGGAGCCGGCCTTCCTGATCTCCAAACCGTTCCAGCCTGCCATGGTCTCCGCAGTGGCAAGCCAGGCCTTGTTCTTCCAGCGCAACTCGCGCAACAAGGCTCAGAAGGCGGCTGCCTCCTGATCTCCGGGCACCGATCGCAATGAAAAAGCGGCTGCGTTGCAGCCGCTTTTTTTGCTAAAGCAGGTATCACTTTCGTCCCATAAGAATGCGAGGCGCGGCTGGCATCACCACAGCCGCGCCCCGCGTCGCCGGTCAATTGGGGCAGGGGACGACCGGCTGCCGGATTGACGCGCGGTTCAAAAAAACGTTCCGCGGAGCGAGAGAAAATCGTCACACGGTTAATTGATCGAACGACCAAGAACTGAGCCGCGACATCTATGTTGGTAGGCTGGGCGTCCAATGGCGCCGGCGCGACGAGCGAGGCGGCCATGTCTCAGGTCTCAAACGGAATTTTCGCATTGCTGGCGGCAGCGGCGACGTTCGGTGCGATTCAGTTCGCGTCCGGCAGCGACCTTGGCAGTACCCGGGGCGACACGAGGCAAAGCCGGGTCGATCTGAGCGGTGTAAATCGTACTGCCAAGGCTGACCGGGCATCGCCCCGTTTGCCATTGGTCCCCGGAACAACCCTATCGTTTAAGACCGATAGTCTTGTCGACACTTCGGTGCTGATGCGGCTCCATGCCAAGCCTATAGAGGTCGAAACCGTGAATAACGCACCTGCTTCGATCTCGCTTCGGCCGACACCCGGACGTAAATCGACCGTCGCTTGTGAACCGGTTGTGAGCGTTCTGACTGAAATTGCCAAGCATCTACAGCCCGGTCGCTGCATCACCTGAAGGCGCACTGACGACTATTGCGCGTCGGTCTCTTCACTGTCACTTGAGGCGGCCACATTGCGGCTCATCAGAAATCCCAAGGCGACGCCGCCGACGGCGAGCAACGGGATCAGCTTCTTGAGGCCGACCGCTCGGACCAGTTGGAGACCTGCGGCCAGCAGCATCGGATCCGCCAGCATAGAGGACGCCGCCGATTTTGCAGCTTCACGCGCGGCGGCGGCAGCCGCTGCGGCTCGCAGTTCGGCTTGCCGTTTCTTGGTCGAATAGATCGCAGCGACAATCAGCGAGATTACCAGGAAGATGCCGGCCACCGTCAGGCAGGCCTCCACGGGGCCATATTTTTGCAACACCGCCATGAAAGCCGCGGCGCTCAGGAACGCCAGCGTCACGAACAGTGCGAACCCGACAGCCGCGGCAAGCGACGTCATGCGAACCGCCGCGCCGGTGCCTGACTTGAAGTCCTCGATCATTCGCTGAAACATGCAACGCCCCCGCATTCAAAAACAATACATAAAACGATCTGACGGCGCCTGCGCGGCGCCGTCAGATCAGGTCAAAGCCGCCAAATCGTCCTGAAGTGGCTTACAATTTAGATATCAGCGGCGCCACGTCACGCCAATCAGGAAACCGAGCCCGAGCGCCAGGCCGACGGTGGCCAGCGGGCGCTGCTGGATCACGTCTTCCAGCGTTTCCTCGAAGGAATAGGCAGCGTCCTGCGCCGCGTCAAAGGCCGCGTTGCCGCGTTCGGAAACGTCAGACATCACGGAATCGACATTGGCCCGCGCCTGCTTGATGCCGCGGCGGGCCTGGTTGCTGGCCTGTCCGGCGAAAGCGTTAAGTGCGTCGGTGATCTGGTCGGTGAGTGCTGCGATATCGTTTTTCACGGCTGTGAGATCCTTTTCGAGACGTTTGTAAGTGTCTTTCTCTGCGAGGTTTTTCATTTCACCTTCGCCGTCGATACTCGACATTCTAAGCTCCTGCGACTTGGAGAATGCGAGGCACAAACGCCCCGTTTTTGCGGAAGTTCCCGCGCTTGAACCAGATTAGTCTGGCGGCAGTTGGGGCGAATTGACCGGCATCAAATGCTCTTTCAGGACCAGCCCGACGATCAGCAGGGGCGAGGCGAGGAAGCCTCCCATCGGCCCCCACAGCCAGGTCCAGAATGCCAGGGCGATAAATACAGCAAGGGCGTTCAGCTGCAGTCGCCGGCCTATAATCGCCGGCGTGACGAAGTGTCCCTCCAGGAAAGTCAGCCCGACAAAAGCCAGCGGCGCCATCAGTCCGGCGGCGAGGGTGGATGACGTGATGATGCCGACACCGGTCAGGATCACGAACATGGCGACCGGGCCGATAATCGGGAAGAAATTGAGCGTCGCCGCCAGCGCGCCGAGCCCGGCCGGATTAGGCATGCCGGTGACGGCACAGATCAGGCCGGTGGCGATGCCGACGCCGAAATTGATCATGGTCACTGTAAACAGGTACCCACCAAGACTGGTCTCAATGGCGTTGAGGATGCGCAGCGTTCGCAGCCGCCACTCGTGGTCGGCGAAATTCATCACCAGCCCCCGACGGAGGTCCTTCCAACTGGCGATGAAGAGCACCAGGATGGCGAAGAACAGCAGAAATTCGGTGAACGTCGGCGACAGGAATTCCAGCGTCGGCTGCACCCAGTCGATCTTGGGCAACTCAAACTTGGTCGAGGACAGCGACTCCGTGCCGCCGAACATGCTCTGCACCTGGTGCCATAGCGCCAGCGGGCGATCGAAGACGTGCAACTTGTCCTTGAGCCGCGAGCCCAGCTCCGGCAGGCGATTGGTCCACTCCATCAGCGGCGAGGAAATCAGTCCGACGATGAAGGCGATACCGGCGCAGACGAGCGTGACGATCAGTACTGCTGACACCGCACGCGGAATGCGGTGGCGCTCGAGGAAGTTCGCGGCCGGCGACAGCATAGTGCCGACGATGAATGCGGTCACGATCGGCAGGAAGAACGCCTTAGCGACGTAAAGCACGGCCACGACAGTGATCAGCAGCAAGGCAACCAGTGCAAAGGCCACCACTTCGGCCCGCCGGATCACCGGCGGCTGTTCGGCGTTGGCGTCCGGCAGCGGCGTCCCTGCCCTTGCATCGGCAGGAAGCGCGCGGGCCCTGCTCGTGGAATTGTCCCGGCTGCTGGCCATCCGTCCCACGCCTAGATTTTACCAAGGACGAGCAGAACCAGAATGACGACAAGCACAGTACCGACAACGCCGGAGGGGCCATACCCCCAACTGTTGCTGTAGCCCCAGCTCGGAAAGACTCCGAGCAGGATCAGTACCAGGACGATGATGAGAATGGTGCCGAGTGACATGAGCGGTGATCTCGCGATGGACGGAAAAATTGCCACCCGCGGTCCGGTCCGCGTTCAGTGCCATAACAGGGGAGAATGACTTCGGTTCCATCGCGAAAACGTGATTATAGCGGCGGTTGACAGGTTCGCTATTGCGTCTGACCGGGGGAACTACGGGGGCCCGATCGGGTTGGTGTTGTGGATACCAACACGGCGCATCACAACGGGGCCATCATGTCACAGCCATTCTCCGCAAATCGCAAGTCGCTGCTCGCCTCCCAGGCGCTGCTCTTTGTCGCGGCTTTGATCGTCACCCCGGCGCTGCTGACAACCACCGCGTCGGCGCAGGTGATGAGCTATGCATCGTCGCCGAGCGCGTTCCCGTCCGACGACGTGATGGTAAACCCTGATGCCAACGAAAACGATACCAGCGTGGTGCCGGAACGTCTGCGCCGAGCTGTCGTTTCGTTCGACACCCGGGAGGCACCCGGCACGGTGGTCATCGATACCGCCAATACGCAGCTCTACTACGTTCTGGGCCAAGGACGAGCCATCCGCTACGGCGTTGGCGTGGGTCGCGAAGGGTTCACCTGGTCCGGCACGCAGACCGTGACACGCAAGGCAGAGTGGCCCGACTGGCATCCGCCCGCCGCGATGATCGCCCGCCAACCCTATTTGCCGCGTTTCATGGCCGGCGGTCCGGGCAACCCTCTCGGCGCCCGCGCGATGTATCTCGGCACCAGCGACTATCGCATTCACGGCACCAACGATCCCTCGACCATCGGCAAGTTCGTGTCGTCCGGCTGCATTCGCCTGACCAACGAAGATGTCTCCGACCTGTTCAGCCGCGTCGATGTCGGCACCAAGGTGGTGGTGCTTCCGAAGATCGGCGCGCCGCGCCTCGAGGCGCGCAATGCGCCGGCAACCCGCACCACGACCGACATTCGGGTCCGGCCGGCAGCGCCGCAGAACGACCGACAGGCGATGAACGTCTCGATGTCGTCGCTGTACTAACAGCTGCAAGCCGGAGATCGCGATGACTTGGATATTACGCAAGCGTCTGGCGCTAGGGCTGATGGCGGCGCTTTCCGTCGGCGGCGTATCGAGCGCGGTCCAAGCGCAGGATTTTCTGTCGGCCCTGTTTGGTTCCCTTGCGGGCGGGCGTGGGCCGGCGCCGTCGGTACAGATACCGTTCGCCAGCGATGGCGGTCCGCTTCACCATGAGGCGCGACCGCGCAGTGCCGGGGGTGGTGGACGGCAAGCGTACTGTGTCCGCACCTGCGACGGCCGCTATTTCCCGATCACCGCGTCGGATAGCCAGAGCCGCGCCGCCTCCTGCAACAACTTTTGCCCGTCGAGCGAGACCAAGGTGGTCTACGGCAGCAATATCGACCAAGCCGCTACCGAGACCGGAAAGCCGTATTCCGAACTGCCCAACGCCTTTCGCTACCGTACCGAGCTGGTTTCCGGCTGCACCTGCAACGGCAAGGACTCGACCGGTCTGGCCGCCGTGAAAATCGAGGACGATCCGACTCTGCGCAAGGGCGACATCGTTGCCGGCACAGATGGCCTGATGGTGTCGCGTGGCGGCGCCGACAAGCGCGGCGCAGCGCTGAACATGTCGCCGGCGTCGCCAGCATTGCGTGCCAAGTATGAGCGCGTGCCGGTGGTGGCTGCCGATTGATCACGCAGGGCTCGAGGTAAAGCCGGAGGCGGCGAGCCTGGAGCGCGCTGTAGTGCACTGACGCGGACGGTCGGGGCAATCTCTGTTCCCCGCATGGAACCCAAACGGTCCGTACAAGTTGGTCTGCCACAAGGCAGCAATACCGGCTGCCGTCCATCATCATGCGGGGGTTATTGCTATGCTCGTCGGCGTCCTGATCACGTTTCTCGTCGTTATCCTCATCCTGTACCTGATCAACCTGCTGCCGATTGACGGTCGGGCCAAGCAGATCTGCCGCGTCGTTGTGATCATCCTCGGGGTGATTTCGCTTCTGAAATACATCGCGGTCTTCTGACGCTGTTAGAATTCATAAGAAAAAGCCCCGGCGGATCCGCCGGGGCTTTTTTGTCTGCGGGCAACTGGCAGCCAACAACTCCATCGTCATCCTCGCCGACACGCAACTGCGTTTCGGCTGGAGGTGCCGTCGCTCTTGCGACGGCCTCGAAGGATGCGCCGCAAGCGCTTGCACCCGCTCCGCATCCTTCGAGGCTCGCCCTACCGGCGAGCGCCTCAGGATGACGGCGGTGGAGTAAGGCCCAGCGAAGAGCCAATCACACCGCCGCCTTGGCCTCGCGACGACGCGCGGTCAGGATGAATTCGGTATAGCCGTTCGGCTGCTCGCGGCCCTTGAAGATCAGGTCGGCTGCGGCCTTGAAGGCCACGCCGTCGAAGCCCGGCGCCATCTTCTGGTACAGCGCGTCGCCCTCGTTCTGCTTGTCGACCACAACGGCCATGCGCTTCAGCGACTCCATCACCTGATCTTTGGTGATGACGCCCTGGTGCAGCCAGTTGGCGAGATGCTGGGCGGAGATGCGCAAGGTAGCGCGGTCTTCCATCAGACCGACGCCGTGGATGTCCGGCACCTTGGAGCAGCCGACACCCTGGTCGATCCAGCGCACCACGTAGCCGAGAATGCCCTGGCAGTTGTTGTCGATCTCCTGCTTCACGTCATCGGGCGCCCAATTCGACTGCGACACCGGGATGGTCAGGATGTCCGACAGCTTGGCGCGCGGACCGCCCTTGCTCAGCTCCTGCTGGCGCGCGGCGACGTCGATCTGATGATAGTGCAGCGCATGCAGCGTCGCTGCCGTGGGCGACGGCACCCAGGCCGTGGTGGCGCCGGCCTGCGGATGCACCACCTTCTGCACCAGCATGTCGGCCATCTTGTCGGGCGCCGCCCACATGCCCTTGCCGATCTGGGCGTGGCCCGGCAACCCGTCGATCAGGCCCATGTCGACGTTCCAGTCTTCATAGGCCTTGATCCAGGCGGTGGCCTTCATGTCGTTCTTGCGGATCATGGGACCGGCTTCCATCGAGGTGTGGATCTCGTCGCCGGTGCGGTCGAGGAAGCCGGTGTTGATGAAGCAGATCCGCTTCGAGGCGGTCTGGATGCAGGCCTTGAGGTTCACCGTGGTGCGGCGTTCCTCGTCCATGATGCCGACCTTCAGGGTGTTCTCCGGCAGCGACAGCATCTTCTCGACGCGGCCGAACAACTCGCAGGTCAGCGCCACTTCGTCGGGCCCGTGCATCTTCGGCTTGACGATATAGACCGAGCCGGTGCGGCTGTTGCGCAGGCCGGTCGACTTGAGGTCGTGGATGGCGAGCAGTCCTGCAACCGCAGCGTCGAGCAGCCCCTCGGGGATTTCCTCGCCCTTGGCGTCGAGCACGGCGTCGGTGAACATGTGGTGGCCGACATTGCGCATCAAGAGCAGGCTGCGGCCGTGCAGCGTGACGTCCTTGCCGTCGAGGCCCTTGTAGACGCGGTCCTTGTTGAGCGAACGCTTCAGCGTCTTGCCGCCCTTCTCGAAATCCGCCGACAGCGTGCCGTCCATCAGGCCGAGCGTGTTGCGATAGACCAGCACCTTGTCCTCGGCATCGACCGTCGCCACGCTGTCTTCCATGTCGAGAATGGTCGAGACCGCGGATTCGATGATCATGTCGGCAACGCCGGCGGAATCGTCCTTGCCGATGGTGTTGCTGCGATCGATCTTCACTTCGATGTGCAGGCCGTTATTGACCAGCAGGATCGAGGTCGGGGCGGCGAGGTCGCCGAGATAGCCCTTGAGCTGGCTCTCATTCTTCAGCGCAGTGAGGTTGCCGCTCTTCAACTTGGCGGAGAGCTGGCCGGCGACGATGCTGTAGGCGGTGACGTCGGTGTGGCTGCCGGTCGCCAGCGGCACCGCATGGTCAAGGAACGCCTTTGCCCTGGCGATCACCCGGTCACCGCGCGCCTTGTTGTAACCCTTGCCGCCGTCGGTGGCCTCGTGCGGAATCGCATCGGTGCCATACAAAGCGTCGTACAGCGAGCCCCAGCGCGCGTTGGCGGCGTTCAGCGCGTAGCGCGCATTGGTCAGCGGCACCACCAGCTGCGGACCGCAGATCTGACCGATCTCCTCATCCACATTGGCGGTCTCGACCTTCGCGGTGGCCGGCTCGGGCAGCAGGTAACCGATTTCCTTGAGAAACGCCGTATAGGCGGGCATGTCGAAGCTCTTGCCCTTGTTGGCGCGGTGCCAGGCGTCGATCTTGTCCTGTAGGGTGTCGCGTACCGCGAGCAGCGCGCGGTTCTTCGGGCCGAGATCGCCGATGATCCCGGCGAGGCCGGCCCAGAAGGCGTCCGGCGAAATTCCGGTTTTGGGGGTGGCTTCCTTGGCAATGAAATCAAACAGGACGGGGTCGATCTTCAATCCGTGGGCGTCGATGCGTTTCATGTGTGATTTCTCGCGAAAGCGGCAATTCTGCTCAATTTTCAGGGAAAGTGACGGCCAAACGGCGTCACACGGCGTCCAGTTGCCCTTTTAGCGGCAAAGCGCGGCGTCTGAAAGACCCCGGTTTTCTTCCTTTCCCTCTCCCTATGTGGGAGAGGGGGACGCGCGTCGGCGCGGCCGGGTGAGGGGGGCGTGTTGCGGATTGTCCCGGCCAAGACCGATCCGCTGCAGCAGCGCTTTAATGACGATGGTCATCAGCGCCACGGCTGTCGACACGGTCGCGGCGGCAAAGGCGCTTTGAGCTCAGCCTTCACGGAGTAGGTCAGGCTAGATGTTGGCGGCGAGATCGACGTGTTCGTCGAACAGGATCCCGGTCTCCGCCAGCATGCGTTCAATGGCATCGGTGGCGTCGGCTACCGATGCCTGCGAGGTATCGATGGTCAGTTCGACCGCGCCCGGCGCCTGGTAGTCGTTGCCGATTCCGGTGAAGCCATGCAATGCGCCGGCACGGGCCTTGGCGTAGTGGCCCTTGGGGTCGCGCTGCTCGCAGATTTCCGCGGGCGTGGAGACATAGATCTCACGAAACGCTGTGTCGGCGATCCGCCGCGCCGCGGCGCGGTCAGCCAATGAAGGAGACACCGCGGCGACGATGGCAATATGACCATTATGCGCGAGATGGCTGGCGACTTCGGCCAGCCGGCGGATGTTCTCGCTGCGGTCCTGCGCCGAGAAACCAAGATCGTTGTTGAGCCCGGCGCGCAGCGTGTCGCCGTCGAGCAGGATGGGCGAGCCGCCGCGGCTGAACACGCGGCGCTCCAGCGCCAGCGCCAGCGTCGATTTGCCGGAGCCGGGCAGGCCGGTGAGCCATACGACCGCGCCGCCATGGCGATAGCGTGCCGAGCGCTCGTCCGGCCGCAGCGCGGATTCCACCGGCACGATATCGACCGGCACGGCGCGCTGCCCGGCATCCACGGACAGCACCAGTCCGCCGCCAGCGATGCGGCCGTTGACCTCGATCACCAGCCGCCCGGTGCGCGAGTTGTCCGTGTAGGGGTCAGCGGCGATCGGCTGCGCCAGCGAGATGTCGATCTCGCCCACATGGTTGCGCGCGATCGCCTTGGCCGCGACGCTGGCGAGATCGCCGGGATCGACGGCCTTCTCGATGGCGACGATGGTGGCACGGGTCTCCCGCGTGCCGACCCGCAGCAGGACCGAAGCGCCGACGGCCAGCGGCGCATCATGCAGCCAGAAGATCCGCGCGCGAATCCGCCTTGTGTCGCGGGGTGCGGCGCCGACATGGGCGATGACGTCGCCACGCTCGATGAACAATTCGCGGTCCAGCGTGATGCCGGTCGAGCGGCCGGCGCCCTGCGGACCCAGCAGCGGCGTCACCGGCCAACTCTCGACGCTTTTGATCCGGGCGATCTTGCCGGCGGGCATGATGACGATTTCGTCGCCGGCGCTGAGGCTGCCGGACTCGATGCGGCCGGCGACGATGCGGCGGTCGTCGAACTTGTAGATCGCCTGGACCGGCAGCCGCAGTGGCAATTCGTCGAGCGCGCGCGCCGGCGTCAGCGCGTCCAGCGCCTCGACGACGGTCAGGCCCTTGTACCAGCCAATGCGGTCGGTGCGTTCGGCGACGCCGTCGCCATCGCGCGCGGAGATCGGAATCACCGCGGTTGGCGTCACGCCGAGGTCGATCAGATGCGCCGAAATCTCGTCGCTGATTTCCTGGAAGCGCGCGGCGGAAAAATCCACCCGGTCCATCTTGTTGACGACCACCGCGACCTGTTTGACGCCGAGCAGATGCAGCAGATAGCCGTGGCGCCTTGTCTGGTCGCGCACGCCTTCCAACGCGTCGATGATGAGCACCGCGCCATCGGCCTGTGAGGCGCCGGTGATCATGTTGCGCAGGAATTCGGCGTGGCCGGGGGCGTCGATCAGGATCACGTCGCGCGACTGGGTGCGGAAGCGAATCTGCGTGGTGTCGATGGTGATGCCCTGGTCGCGCTCGGTCTGCAGTGCGTCGAGCAGGAACGACCATTCGAACGGCATGCCGCGCCGCGCGCTGACCGCCTTCAGCATCTCCAGCTTGCCGTCCGGGAGGGAGCCGGTTTCGTGCAACAGCCGGCCCACCAGAGTGGACTTGCCGTGATCGACATGGCCGACGATGACGATGCGGACCTGCGGGCGGGTGGTGCCGTTCGGCGTCGCGAGGCTTGATTGCGAGACAGCGATGTTCATCGGAGCGCTCAATTTCGTTCGTTACAGGTAGCCGGCGACGCGAAGCCGCTCGAAGGCGTCTTCGGTTTCGTGATCGAGCGCGCGGCCGGCGCGCTCCGGCACCTTGGTGCCGTCGAGTTCGATCAGGATCTCGTCAATCGTGCTGGCGGTCGACGCCACAGGATTGGTGATGTCCTGATCGCCGAGCGACCGGTAGCGCTTGCCGTCCTTGGCCAGATACAGCGGGATGATCGGGATGTTTTCGCGCTTGGTGTAGGCCCAGATGTCGGCCTCGGTCCAATGCAGGATCGGATGAATGCGCAGATGCGCGCCGGGCGGCGGCGAGGCGTTGAACTGGTCCCAGAATTCCGGCGGCTGGTCCCGGACGTCCCATCCGCCCTCGGTGCCGCGCGGCGAGAACACGCGTTCCTTGGCGCGCGTGGCTTCCTCGTCGCGGCGGATGCCGGCGATCAGCCCGTCGAAGCCGTATTTGGCCAGCGCCAGCTTCAGCCCTTCCGTCTTCCGCGCAGCCGAGCGTGCGGCCGGAGGAAGGGTCGGATCGATGCTTTCGATTGGCGGGCAGTAGTCGACCTTGAGGTCGAGGCCCCATTCGTCCGCATATTGATCGCGGAAGGCGTACATTTCGGGGAATTTCTTGCCAGTGTCGACGTGGAGCGCCGGAAATGGCACCCGGCCGAAGAACGCCTTGCGCGCCAGCCAGATCATCACATTGGAGTCCTTGCCGAGCGACCACAGCAGTGCGAGCTTCTTCAGACGCGCAAAGGCTTCGCGAAAAATGTAGATGCTTTGTGCCTCCAGCTCGTCCAGATGGTCCATGGAAGGGACCCTCGTCGGCTGCGCAAGCGCGCCCGGACCGCGGGACGAACCGCGCAACTCTGCTCTGGCCTCGTCAGTGTTGAGAAGATGCATCTCTATCTCTTGGAGTTGGTAGACAAAAATTCTATAGTTGCACCGCAGTATAGAAGAAATAATTTTCTCTTTGCGCGGCTTGAATGAGAGATATATAGAAAATAATTCCAGTCAACCCCGGATTTCGGGGAGCGGAGTATCGGATGCGATTTCTGCCGGTGTTTCTCGATCTGCAGACCGGACCGATCCTGTTGATCGGTGCGGGCGAACTCGTGCGCGCGAAATTGCGGCTGCTGCTGGCCGCCGGCGCGCGGATTCGCTGGTATGCGGTCGACGGCAACCGTGACACTGCGGGGCTGGATCCTGACGTCGTGGCGCGGATCGAACATGAAGATGGCGATCCGCTCGCCGCCGATCTGTCTGGCGTGATCGCTGTTCTTTGCGCCGGCGCCGGTGAGCTGGGCCATGCCGTGGCCGTGCGGGCGAAGGCAGCGGGCATCCCCGTCAACGTGATGGACGAACTCGCGCACTCAACTTTCATCTTTCCTGCCATCGTCGATCGCGGCGATGTCGTCGTTGCGATCGGCACCGGCGGCTCCGCCCCCGTGCTGGCGCGCCGCGTGCGCGAAAAGATTGAGGCCGTGCTGCCGGCGCGGATCGGCGATCTGGCCAGCTTCATCGGTCGCTGGCGCAAGCCGATGAGTGGCCGGCTTCCCGACATGTCGCTGCGCCGCCGCTTCTGGGAGCGCGTGGTCGACGGGCCGATCGGAGCGCTGGTGCTGGCGGGCCGCGGCGACGAGGCCGAGCAGGCTTTGCGCGGCATTGCCGACCCTATCGACTTTGCCGGAGCGCCATCATCCGACCAGATCGCCGGTCACGTGACGCTGGTCGGCGCCGGTCCCGGCGATCCCGATCTGCTGACCATCAAGGCGCTGCGCGCGCTGCAGGATGCCGACATCGTCTTCTACGATGAGTTGGTGTCGCCCGAAATTCTCGATCGCATTCGCCGCGATGCATCGCGGATGCCGGTCGGGCGCCGTGTCGGCAAGCCGGGCATCGGCCAGGACGCCATCAACACATTGCTGATCGATGCGGCGAAAGCCGGGCAGCGCGCGGTCAGGCTGAAGGGCGGCGATTGTTTCATATTCGGTCGTGGCGGCGAGGAGATCGCTGCGTTGCGCGCCGCCGGCGTGGCCTATTCGGTGATTCCTGGAATAACCGCCGGCCTTGGTGCCGCCGCGCAATTCGAGGTGCCGCTGACCTATCGCCATGAGGCGCTGCGCATCACTTTCCTTACCGCGCACAAGGCGAAGGATGCTGAAACCGTCGACTGGACCGCGCTCACCGATGAAAAGATGACCGTGGTTGTCTATATGGGAATGACGGCGTCTTCAGCGATCCGCGATGGCCTGCTCAAGGCCGGCCGTTCGCCGCAAACCCCGGTCGGCGTGTTTGCGCGCGTCACCAGGCCCGATGCGCAGGCAGTGGTCGGCACGCTCCACAATCTTCCGGCGCTGGTTGCGCAGATCGAAACTGGCCCGGCCATTCTCATCATTGGTGATGTGGTCGCACATTCCGCGCCGTGGCGCCAATTGAACCTCTCTCAACCTGCCTCCAACTTTCTGGTAGCTGCCGAATGACGTCTCCGCTGCAACAAAAGATCAAGATCACCGGCCCGTCGGTCATCACCGCCAACCGTACCTGGGATGGCGTTGTCATCTATCGCGACGGCCAGCACGGCTGGACCACCGATCTGTCCGCCGCCGCCGTCGTCCGCACCGCGGACGCCGCGCGCGCGCTGCTCACCGAATCCGCCGCCGATGACGTCGGCGCGATCGGTCCCTACATCGCGCCGGTCGACGTCACGACCGACGGCAGCATCGAACCCGGCAATCTGCGCGAACAGATTCGGCGGCAAGGCGTCACCATCGACCTCCCGGTCCCGGCCTAAGGCTTTCTGAATCATGTATGCCTATGATGAAATCGACCGCACGCTGATCAACGAGCGCGTCTCCGAATTTCGCGACCAGGTGAAGCGCCGGCTGTCCGGCGAACTCACCGAGGACGAATTCAAGATGCTGCGGCTGATGAATGGCGTCTATCTGCAGCTGCACGCCTATATGTTCCGCGTCGCCATCCCCTATGGCACGCTGTCGGCGCAGCAGATGCGCAAGATGGCTCATGTGGCGCGGCGCTACGACCGCGGCTACGGTCACTTCACCACGCGGCAGAATATCCAGTTCAACTGGATCAAGCTGGCGGATCTGCCCGACGCGCTGGAAGACCTCGCCGAGGTCGGCATCCACGCCATGCAGACGTCCGGCAACTGCACCCGCAACATCACCACCGACCAGTGGGCCGGCGTGGCGCCCGGCGAGATCGAGGACCCGCGCATCTGGTGCGAACTGCTGCGGCAGTATTCGACCATGCATCCGGAATTCTCGTTCCTGCCGCGCAAGTTCAAGTTCGCGATCACCGCTTCGGCGCATGACCGCGCCGCCATCAAGGTGCATGATATCGGCCTGCGGCTGCACAAGAACGAAGCCGGCGAGACCGGCTTCGAGGTACTGGTCGGCGGCGGTCTTGGTCGCACGCCGTTCATAGGCAAGACCATCAAGCCCTTCGTGCCCGGCCGCGACCTGTTGAGCTATGTCGAGGCGATCCTGCGCGTCTACAACCAGTACGGTCGTCGAGACAACATCTACAAGGCGCGCATCAAGATCCTGGTGCACGAACTCGGCATCGAGAAGTTTGCCGCCGAGGTCGAGGACGAGTGGCTGGCGATGCGCGACAATGCGCTGACCCTGGACGACGAGGTGGTCGAGGATATCCGGTCGCGGTTCACCTACCCGCACTACGAGAAGCTCAGAGATCTCCCCGACGAGTTGAGGGCGGCCTCGGCCGATCCGCATTTCGAGGCGTGGCGCACCAATTCCGTCGCCCCGCACAAGGTGCCGGGCTATGGAATCGTCACGCTGTCGCTGAAGCCGATCGGCGGACCGCCGGGCGACGCCACCGCCGACCAGATGGACGCCATCGCCGACCTCGCTGACAAGTATTCGTTCGGCGAAATCCGCGTCGGTCATGAACAGAACCTGGCGCTGCCCCATGTCGCCCAGCGCGATCTGCCGGCATTGTGGCGGGCGCTGGACAAGATCGGCGTCGCCACCCCGAACGTTAATCTCGTGACCGACATCATCGCCTGTCCGGGACTGGATTACTGCTCGCTGGCCAACGCCCGTTCGATCCCGGTCGCGCAGGAATTGACCCGACGCTTCGCCAATCACGACACGGCCAACCTGATCGGCCGGCTGCATGTCAATATTTCCGGCTGCATCAATGCCTGCGGGCATCATCACGTCGGCCATATCGGCATTCTCGGCGTCGAGAAGAACGGCGAGGAATTCTACCAGATCACCATCGGCGGCCGCGCCGACGAGAACGCGGTGGTCGGCACGCTGATCGGTCCGGCGGTTCCCTACGCGGACGTCGCCGATGTCGTGGAAGATATTGTCGAAGCCTACCTTGCATTGCGGGCCCGGCCTGACGAGCTGTTCATCGACGCCGTCAAGCGGCTCGGCGTCGAGCCCTTCAAGGAGCGCGTCTATGCCACTCGTTAAGGACGGCAAGATCGCCAGCGATTCATTCATCCACGTCGCTGACGATGTGGATATTCCGGTCGACGGCGCCGTGCTGATTCCGGCGGCGCGGTTTCTCGCCGATCCCGACGCGCTGGTGAGCCGCAATAGTCCGACCGGCGTGATCTGGCCGAACAATCGCGATGTCGACGACCTCGTGCCGTATCTCGGCAAGCTCGCGGCGGTAGCGCTGGTGTTTCCGACGTTTCGGGATGGCCGCGCCTATAGCCAGGCACGGTTGCTGCGCGAGCGCTACAAATATCGCGGCGAGCTGCGTGCCACCGGCCAGGTGCTGCGCGACCAGTTCGTGTTCATGCTGCGCGCCGGCTTCGACACGTTCGAGGTCAGGAAGGACGCCGACGCCGAGGCCTTTGCCGCCACGGCGCGACGCTACACGGTGTTCTATCAGCCCACTGGTGACGGCCGCATCACCGCGCTGCATCGGCGCATGCAGCAGCGCCATCAGGCGGAGAGCGCGAATCCATGAATGCTCCGCTGCACCAGCCCAATCCGGCATTGCCGGACGACCCCGCGGCTTCAACGCAGCTGCTGGCGGGCGAGCTCGATCATGCGCTGCGCGCGGCGTCTCCAGCGGAGATCATCGCCGCTGCCCTGCAGGTCGTCGGTCGCGACAGGCTTGCGGTGGTGTCGTCGTTCGGTACCGAGTCGGCAGCCTTGCTCAAGGTGATGTCCGATGTCGACCCGGCGATCCCCGTGATTTTCCTCGACACCGGCTGGCTGTTCGCGGAGACGCTGGCCTATCGCGATACGCTGACTACCCAATTGGGCTTGCGCGATGTGCGCTCGATCAAGCCGCTTGAAGAGACTCTCAAGCGCGCCGATGCCGACGGGGAATTATGGTTCTCCGATCCGGATCAATGCTGCTTCATTCGCAAGGTCGAGCCGCTTCGCCGTGCTCTGGCACCGTTCGAGGCGTGGATCAATGGCCGCAAGCGGTTTCAAGGCGGTGCCCGAGCGGCAATCCCCGTGGTCGAGGCCGATGGCGCCCGATTGAAATTCAATCCGTTCGCCAACGTTTCGCGGGAAGACATCGAGGCGATCTATACATCGGCCAAACTGCCGCCGCATCCGCTGGCGGCTTCGGGATTCCTGTCGGTTGGCTGTATGCCATGCACCAGCCGGACCTCGCCGGACGAGGAGGCTCGTTCCGGTCGCTGGCGCGGGAGGGCCAAGACGGAATGCGGCATCCACACGACGCCGACTTCATAGGATAATGCCGCCGTCGCGTCGCCAACATAGAAATGTGGTTTCGTTGACTTCGAGTCCCGATTTCAGGAGTTTGTGCCGTTGCCGACGACGCTTCTGTTGTTGTGCTGGAGGTAAGTCATGATCCATCGTTTGATTCCCGTCGTCGCGAGCCTGCTATGGGCGAGCTCTGCTTTCGCAGCTGATGTCACGCTGCTCAACGTCTCCTATGATCCGACGCGTGAGCTCTACAGCGATTTCAACAAGGCCTTCGCCGCGTCATATCAGAAGGACACCGGCAAGAGCATCGAGATCAAGCAGTCGCATGGCGGCTCCGGTGCGCAGGCCCGCTCGGTCATCGATGGCCTGCAGGCTGATGTGGTGACCCTTGCGCTTGCCTACGACATCGACGCCATTGCCAACAAGGGCCTGCTGGCCAAGGATTGGCAGAAGCGGTTGCCGCAGAATTCCTCGCCCTATACCTCGACGATCGTGTTTCTGGTGCGCAAGGGCAATCCGAAGGGCATCAAGGACTGGGATGACCTGATCAAATCCGGCGTGAGCGTCATTACTCCGAACCCGAAGACCTCGGGTGGAGCGCGCTGGAACTATCTCGCCGCCTGGGGTTATGCGGAGAAGAAATTCGGTTCGCAGGACAAGGCGCGTGAATTCGTCGGCAATATCTTCAAGAACGTACCGGTGCTGGATACCGGCGCGCGTGGCTCGACCATCACCTTCGTCGAGCGTGGCGTCGGCGATGTATTGCTCGCATGGGAAAACGAGGCCTTTCTCGCGGTGAAGGAATTCGGTAAGGACAAGTTCGAGATCGTGGCCCCGCCGCTGTCGATTCTGGCCGAGCCGCCGGTCGCGGTGGTCGATACCGTCTCCGACAGAAAGGGCACCAGGGCGGCGGCCGAAGCCTATCTGAAGTACTGGTACACCACGGAAGGACAAGAAATTGCCGCACGCAATTTCTATCGTCCGCGCGATTCCGCGGTGGGCGAGAAGTATGCGGCGTCATTTGCCAAGGTTAACCTGTTCACGATCGATGAGGTGTTCGGCGGCTGGACCAAGGCGCAGAGCGAGCATTTCAGCGAAGGCGGGATCTTCGACAAGATCTACAAGAACTGATCGATGACACCGGCTGTCCGGGTCGGATCGACGCCCGGGCAGCAACTGAATAGTTAGGGGACATTGTGAGCGGGGCATCAAGACGGAGCGCGTTGCCGGGGTTCGGGCTGACCATGGGCCTGACCCTGACATGGCTGTCGCTGCTTATCCTGATCCCGCTCGCAGGCCTTTTCATCAAGACCACCGAACTCAGCCTTGCCCAGTTCATCGAGACGGTCACCAGCAATCGTACGCTGCACGCGTTGAAGATCTCGTTTGGCCTCGCCTTTGCCGCGGCGCTGGTCAATCTGGTGGCGGGTCTGATCATCGTCTGGGCGCTGGTGCGCTACCGGTTTCCCGGCCGACGCATCTTCGATGCGATCGTCGATATCCCTTTCGCATTACCGACCGCGGTGGCCGGCGTGGCGCTGACCACGCTGTTCGCGCAAAAGGGCTGGCTGGGCGCGCCACTGGCCGCGCTCGGGATCAAGGTGGCCTTCACACCGCTTGGTATTTTCATCGCGATGATCTTCATCGGGATTCCTTTCGTGGTGCGCACGGTGCAGCCGGTGCTGATCGATCTGGAAGTGGAGGTCGAGGAGGCGGCAGCCTGTCTCGGCGCCAACCGGTGGCAGACCATCACCCGTGTCATCCTGCCCAGCCTGACGCCGGCGATTCTCACCGGATTTGCGCTGGCCTTTGCCCGTGCCGTCGGTGAATACGGCTCAGTCATTTTCATCGCCGGCAACCTGCCCAACGTGTCGGAGATTGCGCCGCTCCTGATCGTGATCCGGCTGTCCGAATTTCGCTACGCTGATGCTACCGCCATCGCAGTCGTGATGCTGGTCACGTCGTTTCTGATCATCTTCCTTCTGAACCGCATCCAGCGGTGGGCGCAGACGCGCGCTCTGACTGTCGGATGATGCGGTCATGACCGTCACGTCCACCAATGCCACCGCTGTCGCCCCGTCTGCAGCTCCGGACACCGCGTCGGCTGCGCTGCCGGCCAAGCCCTACGTGGCGCCGCTGGCGCGGCGTGACGCCCGCACCGAACCGCGTCTGGTACGCGGCATCGTCATTACACTGGCGCTATCGTTCCTGACGGTGTTCGTCGTGCTGCCGCTCGTGCTGGTGTTTGTCGAAGCGTTTTCCAAGGGCGTCAGTTTCTATCTCAAGGCGCTGGCCGATCCGGAGGCGCTGGCGGCGATCTGGCTGACGCTGCTCACCGCGGCGATCTCGGTCGGTCTCAACCTGGTGTTCGGGGTCGCAGCGGCCTGGGCTATCGCCAAATTCGAATTTCGCGGCAAGACCCTGCTGATCACCCTGATCGACCTGCCGTTTTCTGTGAGCCCGGTGATCTCCGGCCTGGTGTTCGTACTGCTGTTCGGTGCGCAGGGCTTCTTCGGGCCATGGCTGATGGCTCATGGCATTCACATTCTGTTCGCGATGCCGGCCATCGTGCTGGCGACTACCTTCGTGACCTTCCCCTTTGTTGCGCGTGAATTGATTCCGCTGATGCAGGAGCAGGGATCGCAGGAGGAGGAAGCTGCCATTTCGCTCGGCGCGTCGGGCTGGCAAACCTTCATGAAGGTGACGCTGCCGAACGTGAAATGGGGCCTGCTATACGGCGTATTGCTGTGCAATGCCCGCGCGATGGGCGAATTCGGTGCGGTGTCGGTGGTCTCCGGGCATATCCGCGGCGAAACCAACACCATGCCGCTGCTGGTGGAAATCCTGTATAATGAATATCAGATGGTGGGAGCCTTTGCGATCGCGTCGCTGCTGGCCATGCTGGCGCTGATCACGCTGATCGCAAAGACCGCCCTGGAAGGCCAAATCGAGGAAGGACAGCAGGCCCGTGACGATTGAAGTCCGCAATATCGTCAAGCAGTTCGGCTCCTTCAAGGCGCTGGACAATGTTGACCTCAAAGTCGAGACCGGGGAGCTGGTAGCGCTGCTCGGACCGAGCGGCTCGGGCAAGACCACGCTGCTGCGGATCATCGCCGGCCTTGACTGGCCGGATTCCGGCAGCGTCAGCTTCGACGGCGAGGACGCCCTGTCGCGCGGCGCCGGCGAACGTCATGTCGGCTTCGTGTTCCAGCACTACGCGCTGTTCCGCCACATGAGCGTGTTCGAGAACGTCGCTTTCGGCCTGCGCGTGCAACCGCGGGCCATCCGCCGCTCCGACGCCGAGATCAAGAAGCGGGTGAAGGACCTGCTCGACCTCGTGCAGCTCGACTGGCTGGCCGACCGCTATCCGAGCCAGCTGTCCGGCGGCCAGCGCCAGCGTATCGCGCTGGCCCGTGCGCTGGCCATCGAGCCGCGCATCCTGCTGCTGGATGAGCCGTTCGGCGCGCTCGACGCCAAGGTGCGCAAGGAACTGCGCAAATGGCTGCGCTCGCTGCACGAGGAAATCCACGTCACGTCGATCTTCGTCACCCACGATCAGGAGGAAGCCCTCGAGGTTGCCAACCGCGTGGTGGTCATGGACAAGGGCCGTATCGAGCAGATCGGTACGCCGGGCGACGTCTATGACGAGCCGGCCACCGCCTTCGTCCACGGCTTCATCGGCGAATCGATCATGCTGCCGGTGAATATCAGCGACGGTCGCGTCCGGCTCGGCGAAAGGGTGATCAACCTTGAGGCCCAGAATGCGCGCTCCGGCCCGTCGCAGCTGTTCATCCGCCGCCACGACATTGCCATCGGCCCGGCCGGCAGCGGCGTGCTGGAAGGCGCGGTCAAGCGGGTCCGCGCCTTCGGCCCGACCCAGCGCGCCGACATCCTGCTGAACGCCGCTGGCGACGATCGGCTGATCGAAATCGACGCGCCACGCGACGGCCTGCTCAAGGCCGGCGACATCGTCGGATTGCAGCCGCGGCGTTACCGGATTTACGCCGCACAGGACTGAAACCGCCGCCGTCTTCACCTTTCAGCCACGGTTGGTGTGCAACAAACTTTCTCACGCTTGGGGGAGTTTTGATGCGCGCGGTGGTGGCCATTGTGGGATTCTTGTTGCTCGGCGGCTGCGCGGCGGACGTTGCGCCCTCGATCGAACAACCGACCATGTATCTCAGCATGGCGAATGGCGGCGCCAAGCTCGATCCGGTCGCCGCCGCATCCATGATCTCGCTGTACCGGCAGAACAACGGCCTCGGTGCCGTTGTGGTCGATCCCGCACTGATGGCGCTGGCGGAAGACCAGTCCACGGCCATGGCGAAGAAGAACAAGCTTGATCACGACGTCAAGGCGCCGCTGGCCAAGCGCCTGAACGCCGGCGGCTACCCGGCCACCCTGGCGGTGGAGAACGTCTCCGCCGGCTATCACACCATGGCGGAAGCATTTTCCGGCTGGCGGGACTCGCCGCCGCACCGCGCCAACATGCTGAAGAGCGGTGTCACAAAATTAGGCATCGCTGCCACCTATGCTCCCAACACCAAATACAAGGTGTTCTGGACCATGATCCTCGCCTCCACAGACACCAAATAACCTGCATGCTGCCGCGCAGCATTGCCGTTGACGCCGCAGCCTAGGGACGCCACGGTAAGGGCCCCATGGTCATTTCTTGATCGAGGTTTCCGATGGATACGTCCGATCAATCCGGCACCGTGCCGCCCGCCAGGGCGCGGCGCGTTCTCGTCCTGCAGGGCGGCGGCGCGCTTGGTTCCTATCAGGCCGGCGCCTACCAGGCGCTGTGCCATCACGATTTCGAGCCCGAATGGGTAGCCGGGATCTCAATCGGCGCCATCAATGCCGCGATCATCGCCGGCAACCCCCGCGACAAGCGCATCGGCCGGCTGAAGGAGTTCTGGGAACTGGCATCGTCGCCGGTGCCGTGGAAGCCGGTGCTGCCCAACGATCGCGCGCATTCGGCGTTCGACGGCGCAAGCGCCGCAATGATCCTTGCCTTCGGTGTGCCCGGCTTCTTCACGCCGCGGTTTCCGCCGGCGCAATTGTTCCCGTCCGGCAGCCTGCCGTCGATGAGCTATTACGACACCACGCCGTTGCGTGCGACGTTGCTGCGGCTTGTTGATTTCGACCGCATCAACGCCAAAACGACACGGTTCAGCGTCGGCGCCGTCAACATCGCCACCGGCAATTTCACCTATTTCGACAACATGAAGCAGACCATCGGGCCGGAGCACATCATGGCCTCGGCGGCGCTGCCGCCGGGTTTTCCGGCCATCGAGATCGACGGCGAATTCTACTGGGATGGCGGTATCGCTTCCAACACGCCGCTGGACTATGTGCTCGACGCGGATACGTCGGAAGATCTGCTGATCTTCCAGGTCGACTTGTTCAGTGCGCGCGGCCCGCTGCCGGCGACGCTGCTCGACGCCGCGGAGCGCGAGAAGGATATCCGCTTCTCCAGCCGCACCCGCATGAACACCGACAAGAACAAGAAGATCCATAACACCATCAAGGCGATCGGCGATCTGATCGCCAAGCTGCCCGACGACCTGAAGAACGATCCGTCGGTTGCGATTCTCAAGGAAGCGACCAGGGAGAATACCGTCACCGTGGTGCATCTGATCTATCGCCGCAAGAACTATGAATCGTCGGCGAAGGACTACAATTTCTCCCGCCTCAACATGATCGATCACTGGCAATCCGGCGAGCGCGACGTTCATCTCTCGATGAAACATCCTGAGTGGTTCGCACGGCCGCAGAACGGCGACACCATGGTGACGTGGGATCTGACCGCCGCCGACATCGCCTGACACCCGAATCCCGAACCACCCAGACAGCATCAACAGGAGCGAATGAATGGCTGATTTGAAAGGCAAGACCGCGGTCGTCACCGGCTCGACCAGCGGCATCGGACTGGCCTATGCGCGCGCCTTCGCCGGCGCCGGCGCCAATGTCGTCCTCAACGGCATGGGCGTCCCTGCGGATATCGAGAAGGAACGCGCCGCCATCGAGAAAGACTTCGGCGTCAAGGCGATCCACTCGCCGGCCGACATGACCAAGCCGGCGGAAATCGCTGCCATGATTGCGCTGGGCGAATCCACCTTCGGGTCGGTCGATGTGCTGGTCAACAATGCCGGCATCCAGTTCGTGTCGCCGATCGAGGAATTTCCCATCGACAAGTGGGACGCCATCATTGCGATCAACCTGTCGTCGGCTTTTCACGGCATCCGCGCCGCCGTGCCCGGCATGAAGAAGCGCGGCTGGGGCCGCATCATCAACACTGCCTCGGCGCATTCGCTGGTCGCCTCGCCGTTCAAGTCCGCTTACGTCTCCGCCAAGCACGGCATCGCCGGTCTGACTAAGACCGTGGCGCTGGAACTGGCGATCCACAAGATCACCTGCAACTGCATCAGCCCCGGCTATGTCTGGACGCCGCTGGTGGAGAAGCAGATCCCCGACACCATGAAGGCGCGCGGCCTCACCAAGGAGCAGGTCATCAAGGACGTGCTGCTCGAAGCCCAGCCCACCAAGGAGTTTGTGACCTCCGAGCAGGTCGCGGCGCTGGCCCTGTTCCTGTGCGGCGACGACGCAGCCCAGATCACCGGCGCCAACCTGTCTATCGACGGCGGCTGGACCGCGGAGTAGGGCAGGCAAAAAATTCGCTGACCTCTCCCGCCGGCGGGGAGAGGTCAGGCAGATCGCTTCCCGAACGCCAGCACGTGCAGGCCGAGGCGGTTGCGGACGATCCAGAACAGCAGCACTGTCTCGAACGCCAGCGAGATCGAGGTGGCGGCGGCGGCGCCGTGGCCGCCGAACCGCGGCACCAGTGCCACGCACAGCACCACGTTCATTGCGAAGGCGGAAGCATAGGCCAGCGCGCAGATGTTCTGGTGGCCGAGCATGTTGAGCAGCCGCTCCACCGGGCCGATGGCCGAGCGCACCACCAGGCCGATGGCGGCAATGAACATGATGTCATAGCCGTTGACGAATGTCGGCCCGAACAGCCACAGCAGCGGCTTGCCCGCCGCCAGCAGGATGGCGGTGGCGGCCAGCGACGGCCAGAACGTCCACTTGATGGCGTGGGTGACGTAGGCGGCAAGCCGCTCGCTGTCGCCGGCCTGGTAATATTCAGTGAAGCGGTGCGCGGTGGTCGCCGACATCGCGTAGTGAATGAACGACACCAGCGCCAGTGTCTTGACCACGGCGAAATACACGCCGACCTCTTCCGAGGGGCGGAACTGCTGCAGCACCAGCACGTCCGTGTAGGACAGCAGAAGGTAGAAGCTCTCGACCAGCAGGATCGGCAGCGAGGTCTTGAGCCAGCCGCGATAGTCATAGGCCTTCGGCCCGGGCGCCATGTGGGCGGCGAGGCGGCGGTTGAGTACGAGCATCTGGCCGATCATGGCGATCCACACCGCGGCGACGCTGGCCGCCATCGCCGCGGTCGCGCCGAGATGAAAACCGAGCGCGAAGGCGCCGGCGGTGAAACCGATGATCAGCGCTTGTCGCACGATGAATTGCGGCATCAGCCCGAGCGGCATCCAGTCATGAGAGCGGGCGATGCCGTCCTGGGTGTTGGCAACCACGAAGGCCGGCAGCGTCAAGCAGCCAAGATAGAGCGGCACGACGGTGTCGGGCGCGATCCACGGCGACAGCAATTTGACGAAGCCAGCCAGCAGCAGGGCGATCGCGGCAGAAACCAGCCCGGTCATCCATCGGCTGCCGGTGAGGAAACCGCGCAGCCGCGCGTGATCACCGCTGGCGCGATATTCTGGGATGATCTTCTGCGCAGATGCCGAGATGCCGAAGTCCATCATGCTGCCGAGCAGCAGCACCCAGGTCCAGACATAGACATAGACGCCGTAGTCTGACCCGCCCATCCAGCGCGCCAGCAGGATCTGCGAGACATATGCGAGGCCGGCGCTGATGAAACGGATCAGGAAGATGGTGCCGGCCAGCCGCCGCGTTAGCGACGCGTCGCCGGAGCCGGTGAAAATTCCGCGCAGCCGCGCCCATGGGCCGGCAGGCTGCACGACGGGGGCGTCTTGAACGTCCAGCACGGCCACAACAGAATCCCTGGCCGCAACGGCGCGGCGACGGTCAATGGTCGCAAGGAATCCTTAATATCAGGTTGGGTGACGTTGCGGCCGGTCCGTCGCCGGATCACTGCAGATTGACGTCATATTCGTAGGCCTGGTCTGCGCCCAGCAGGGTGAACTTGAGCGCCGCCCCCTCGGCTGTGGCGCCGGGCGGCAGGCCGAGCAGGTCGAAAGTGAAGCGTCGCGCCTCCGCCGAGTTCGAGGATACCTGCTTCGGCACTGGCAGGGCCCACTCCGGGGTCGGGCCCTCGGCCAGCAGGGTGACCTCGCTCCCGGCCGGTGCCGTCACGTCGACGATCACAGTCTTGCCGTCGCGCCGGACTTCACGGATGGCCAGCGGATGGGCATCGCCGACTTTGGCGGGTTTCGGCACAGTGTCGAGGGCGGCCTTAAGCGCTCCGTCGACGCTGCTGACGGCGCTGGTGAAGGCGAGTTCGGCGCTGGCTTCCACCGGCACGCAGAGCTTCTCGCAGACCGCATAATTGACGGTAGCCCGCAATGTCAGCGGCTGGTCCGGCCGCTTGGCCACGACCCGGAGCGGCAGCAGGAGCCGGGTCTGGTAGCCCAGCGAGCGGCCGCCGGCGCCGTCGTCGAACTGCTGCGGTGCCGGCCACAGCACGGTGACCGATTCGACATTGTCAGATCTGGAGAAATCGAACCGCGGCGGCACCCCGGAATCGCCGGGATCGCGCCAATAGGTATGCCAGCCCGGATCGAGCTGGAATGCCATTCCGCCAAGTACGGCGGCACCGCCGCTGCGCGATCCGGCCAGCAGCCGCATGCTGGAATGGCGGTCTTTCTGCCACGCGGAGGCATCCTGCGCCCGGGCGCCGGACAGGGCGACCAAGGTCAGCAGCCCGGCGAGACCGGCAGCGCGTATGGGAACCATCCATTTCATGCCACGTCATTACAGGGAGCGGCCGGTCGAAACCACTGAACTGCTTGTGATGCGGATTTTAGGTGCGGTGCGAAGCTTGATTGACAGACGCCGCACCCAATATCAGGATGGGTACCAACACGAGAGCGCTTTGCCGATGGAACCGACACGCAAGCGGACCAGCAAAAGCCGGGGCACGGGCGACAGCGATTCGTCCGGCAGCTATCTCGACGGCCAGTTGCTGATCGCCATGCCGGTGATGGAAGACGAACGGTTCGCGCGCTCGGTGATCTATGTCTGCGCACACTCGTCCGAGGGTGCCATGGGCATCATCGTCAATCGCCCGGCTGGAAGTATCGATTTTCCAGAACTGCTGGTTCAGCTCGACATCATCGAGAAGGCCGACCAGATCAAGCTGCCGGAAAATGCCGAAACCATGAAAGTGCTAAAGGGCGGCCCGGTGGAAACCGGCCGCGGCTTTGTGCTGCATTCCAGCGACTTCTTCATCAAGGACGCCACGCTGCCGATCGACGACGGCATCTGCCTGACTGCGACGGTGGACATCCTGCGGGCCATCGCCAAGGGTGGCGGGCCGAAGCACGCCATCCTGGCGCTGGGCTACGCCGGCTGGGCGCCCGGGCAGCTCGAGACCGAAATCCAGGGCAATGGCTGGCTGCACTGCGCGGCCGACGAGGACCTGATCTTCGGCGGTGACATAGAGGCCAAATATCTCCGCGCCCTGCACAAGATCGGCATCGATCCTGGCATGCTGTCCAACGAGGCCGGCCACGCCTGACCTGATCTTCCCGCTGTCAACGGCAAGGCCTCCGCCTGCGCAAAAGCGGGGCCTCAGTTCGCCGCCTCCAGCCGTTCTTCCGTGAGCAGCCGCATCGCCGCATCGGCATCCATCGGCTCGCCGAAGGCAAAGCCCTGCGCGTATTCGCAGCCGAGCTGATACAGCTCGACGGCGTCGGAATCCGTCTCGACGCCTTCGGCGACCACGTCCATGCCGAGATCGTGGGCCATGGCGATGATCGATTTCAAGATCACCGGGCGGGTGCCGCGGGCGGTGGTGCGGACGAAGGACTGGTCGATCTTCAGCGTATCGAACGGGAAACGCTGCAGGTAGCTCAGCGACGAATGGCCGGTGCCGAAATCGTCGAGCGACAGGCCGGTACCGAGTTCGCGGATCCGGTGCAGCATCTGCGCTGCGTGTTCCGGGTTTTCCATCACCAGCGATTCCGTCAGCTCCAGCTTGAGCGTGCCGCGGGCGACGGAGGAGCGCGACAGCACGGTGCGGATATCGTGCAGCAGATCGTGGCGCAGCAACTGCCGCGACGAGACGTTGACGCTGGCGAAGATCGGCTCGCGCGACCGCATCGCGCGTTGCCAGATCGCCAGCTGGCGCGCGGTCTGGTCCATCACGAACATGCCGAGGTCGATGATCAGGCCGATCTCTTCGGCGATGGCGATGAATTCCACCGGCGACATGCGGCCGAGCTTGGGATGATCCCAGCGCGCCAGCGCCTCGAAGCCGGCGATCGAGCGATCCTCCAGCCGGACAATCGGCTGATACAGGATCGTGATTTCCTGGCGCTCGATGGCGCGACGCAATTCGGATTCCAGCGTCAGCCGATCGGTTTTTCGCGCGCGCATGGCCGGCTTGTAGACGTCGATGCGGTCGCCGCCGATGCGCTTGGAATGATACATCGCCAGCTCGGCGTCCTTGATGATCTCGTCGGTGAGCTGGGCGGCCGGATCGGATAGTGCGAGGCCGATCGACGCGGTGAGAAAAATCTCGCGGTCATTGAAGGCGATCGGCGCGCGGATGGTCTTGCGGATGGTCTCGGCGAAGGTGGTGATTTTCGCCGGGTCCTGTTCCGACATCAGGATCAGGCCGAACTGGTCGCCGGCGAGGCGGGCCAAGGTGTCCTGCGGTTTCAGGATGCGGGTCAGGCGGCGCGCCAGCGTCAGCAGGATGGAATCGCCCACCGCGATTCCGACGGAGTCATTGACCTGCTTGAAGCGGTCGAGGTCGATCACCATCAGGGTTGGCCGCAGCGTCGGGATGGTCTTGGCGAGATTGGCCACCGCGTTGAGACGGTCGATGAACAGCTTGCGGTTCGGCAGGCCGGTCAGGTTGTCATGCACCGAGTCGTGCAGCATGCGCTCTTCGGCGTTCTTGGCTTCAGTGACGTCGGTCAGCGTGCCCACGACGCGCGAGACTTCGCCATCGGAGCCGACCACCGGGCGCGCCTTCAGCGCGAACCACATGAAGTGGCCGTCCGGGGTGCGCAGCCGGAAATCCTGCACCAGCCGGCCGCGGCGCTGGTCGAGCACGCTGTCCAGCGCGGCTCTGAAGCGGTCCTGGTCGAGCGGATGCAGCACTTCGAGCCACTTCGCCGCCGGGCCTTCCAGCGTCCCGCGCTTGAGGCCGAGCAGCGCCTCGGTCTCGGGGCTGGTGAACACCTTGTCGGCGGAGACGTCCCAGTCCCAGATCAGATCGCCGGAGCCGGTGAGCGCCAGCGCGCGGCGCTCGACGTCGGAGACGATGCCGTTGGTGGCGCCGCCGCCAGCGAAGGCGTGCTGCATCACCGTGAAGCCGATCAGCATCACGATCAGCACCAGGCCGCCGAGCAGAGCGGGGCCGACGATGTCGTTGGTGACGCTGCCCGCCACCGCCATGCCGGCGGCGACGACCCAGACCACCAGCAGAAACCAGGTCGGGATCAGCAGCACCGCGCGGTCGAAGCCGTGGGTGGAGAGGTAGATGATCAGCGCGAAGCCGGCGAAGGCGATCAGCACCAGCGAGATGCGCGCGATCCCCGAGGCCACCGCGGGATCGAACAGCGCCAGCGCCACCAGCGAGCCAAGAAACACCAGCCACGCCAGCGTGATGTGCGAGTAGCGCACGTGCCAGCGGCTGAGGTTGAGATAGGCGAACAGGAACACCAGCAGGGTGGCTGCGAGGATGGCTTCGCCTGAGGCGCGCCATACCCGCTCGGCGCCAGCGGACATGTCGAGCACCTTGCCCCAGAATCCGAAGTCGACGCCGATATAGACCAGCACCGCCCAGGCCAGCGCCGCTGCGGCGGGGAACATGATGCTGCCTTTGACCACGAACAGGATGGTCAGCACCAGCGCCAGCAGGCCGGAAATGCCGATCACGATGCCCTGATAGAGCGTGAAGGAGTTGACCTTGTCCTTGTAGGCTTCGGGCTCCCACAGATAGAGCTGCGGCAGCTTGTCGGTGCGCAGTTCGGCGACGAAGGTGATGACGGCGCCGGGGTCCAGTGTGACGCGGAAGATGTCGGCGGTGGCCGAGTCCTGCCGTTCCGGTCGGTCGCCGGTCGACGGCGTGATGGTGGCGATACGCGACAGGCCGAGATCGGGCCACAGCAGGCCGGACGATACGATCCGGTAATGCGGCGCCACGATCAGGCGATCGAGCTGGTCGTCGGTGTTGTTGGCGAGCGCGAACACCACCCAGTTCTGGCCGGCTTCACGGCCGCGCACCTCGATGCGGCGGACGATGCCGTCGGTGCCCGGCGCGGTGGAGACCTGGATGCGGTCGGTGTCGCTGTGCTGATAGTCGAGGATCGCCGTGAGGTCGATTGCGGGCGCGTCACCGCGGACGCTGACCGCGTCGATGGCGCGTGCCGGTTGCGCGGCAACGGCAATCATGAGGCCCAGCGCGAGGGGCGCAAGCCACCTGATCAGACGCAATGTCAGTACTCCGCTTTCAACCTGTGCCAGGAACGCGCCCCGCAGGGCAGGGCGCGTTCTGACACGGGATAAATGACATGAAAGTGAGGATTATCAAAGGGTTTCCGGCCGGCTACACCGGCTAAACGACCAACACAATTTTGCCAATATGTTGGCTCGTCTCCATCCGCCGATGGGCATCGGCGGCCTGTTCCAGCGGGAATGTGCTGTCCATTAACGGTTTCACCTTTCCATCGCGGAGCAGCGGCAGCACATTGGCTTCGATCGCCCGCACCATGGCGGCCTTGTCGGCGGGGGACCGTGGGCGCAGCGTTGAGCCGGTATGATGCAGCCGTTTCATCATCAGCTTGGCGAAGTTGACCGTCGCCTTCGGCCCGCCGAGGAAGGCGATCTGCACGATGCGGCCGTCGATCGCCGCGGCATCGTAGTTCTTCTCGATATAGTCGCCTCCGACCATGTCGAGAATCAGTTCGACGCCGGTCCCGGTGATTTCCTTGACGCGGGCGACGAAGTCCTCGGTCTTGTAATTGATGGCGTGGTCGGCGCCGAGCTTGAGACAGGCCTCGGCCTTGTCCTGCGAACCGACGGTGACGATTACCTTGGAGCCGAACGCCTTGGCGAGTTGGATCGCCATGGTGCCGATCCCGGAGGAGCCGCCATGGATCAGCAGCGTTTCGCCGGGCTGCAGGCCGCCGCGCTCGAACACGTTGTGCCACACCGTCATCAGGGTTTCCGCCGTGGCGCCGGCCTCGATCATCGAGAATCCATCGGGCACGGTCATCGCCTGGGCGTCCGGCGCGATACAATATTGCGCGTAGCCGCCGCCGGCGACCAGCGACATCACCTTGTCACCGATCTTGTGCTTGCTGGCGCCTTCGCCAAGCGCCACTACCTCGCCGGAGATTTCCAGGCCGGGCAGGTCGGAGGCGCCGGGCGGCGGCGGATAGCTGCCGGATCGCTGCGACACGTCAGGCCGATTGACGCCGGCGGCGGCCACCTTGACCAGGATCTCGCCAGGACCGGGCGTCGGCAGCGGGCGGGTCTCGGGCAACAGCACTTCCGGACCGCCGGGCTTGCTGATGCCAATGACGGTCATTTGCGCGGGCAGCTTTTCCATGATTTGTCCTTGCGGCGAACGGGGGTATCGAAGAGACCCTGATTAGACAGCCGCGCAAGGGCTGGCAACCATCCGACTGACTGTTGCAGACGGGGTACCCATGGCCATCGACGACGAAGACAAGCCGAAGAAGAAGGTCAGCCACGAGATCGGCCAGGACCTGACCCTGCTGTCGGTCGAGGAACTCGCCGAGCGCATCGCGCTGCTCAATGCGGAGATCCAGCGGCTGCAATCCAGCATGCAGCTCAAGCGCGCCACCCGCGATGCGGCGGATCGTTTTTTCAAGAGCTGATATTTTCTTGTCCTGGACGCGGTGCGGCATTCCGCTTCGCGTCGTCAGCGCGCCGCGTCCGGCGACGTCATCCCCCGCTCGCGTCGTCCCGTTTTGAAACACCCGCCGCGCCAGGAATGGCAAACAAGACATGAAGAGAATCGCTCGATTTACGGGCGATTAAGCTTTCTCGGATATTACTCTAATTGTCCTTGTTTGGACACCGAGTGGCTCCTGTCCACTCTGTTTGACGCCTCCCTGTTATCAACTTCAAAGCCGCCGGAAACGGCGGCTCTTTTTTTGGGCGTTGGCGAGGCCGGCATCGCGTTGGAAACCATAACGAGTGATTAATTTTCGCGCCGCTGGACTCTCCGTCCGGCGCGCGCAATGATTTGTTCATCATAAAGTCGGTCGCTTTTGAAACCGGCGGACAACCATTGCGTGAGGCGTTAACTATGTCGGATCGTTTGCACAGCGACACCGCTCTTGTTCAGTTCAGCGAGCGGCTGACCAATTCCGCGGCATTCGGCACCCTGTTTCGGGAAGGCATGGACCTGGTCGAGGAGACCGCATCGTATCTCGATGGCGCCGGGCGCCTCGAGGCCAAGGCGCTCGATCGTTCGGTCAGCCTGACCTATGCCACCGAAAGCATGCGGCTCACCACGCGGTTGATGCAGCTCGCGTCCTGGCTGCTGCTTCACCGTGCGGTCAAGGAGGGCGAGATGACGCTCTCCCAGGCCAATCGCGAAAAAACCAAGGTCAAACTCAGCGCCGCCGACCCGAGCCCCGACGACATGCTGTTGCGGCTGCCGCAGCAGCTGCAGGAGCTGATCGCCCGCTCGATGGCCCTGCAGACCAAGGTCCGTCGCCTCGATGTCACTATTCACGCCCCGGTTTCGGAGCAGGCGTCGATCGGCAATCCGCTGGTGCCGCAGATGAATCGTCTGAAGGCGGCATTCGAGCGCTGATCTTCATTGTCGTCCCGGGGCTGCCCCCCCCGGGGCTGTCATTCCGCGGCGCGGGCAGCGTTAGCTGCGCGTGAATGCGAAATCCCGATATGTTCAGAACATCCCCGGATTCCCCGCCACTCCAATTGGAGTGGCTGAGGTTCGCTCGGGCCGCGCCATCGCCCCGGAATGACAAAGCGACCACGCTGCGCTAAGTGTGAGCCCGCGCAACGAGGCACTATCATGGCAGCTGATATCAGGGCATTGACCGGCGTGCGCGGCGTCGCTGCAGCGGTCATTGTGGTCTATCACTTCGGCGACGTTCAACTCGCCACCGGCGGGACGTTGTCTTATTTCCGGCTTCCGTTCGGCTATCTGCTGGTCGATCTGTTCTTCATGCTCAGCGGCTATGTGATGGCCCTGACCTACAAGGACGCCTTTGCGCATCTGACCCTGAACAAATTCGCAGGTTTCATGGTGAAGCGCGTGGCGCGGCTGTACCCGGCCTATTTCGTCATCGGCCTGTTCTATGTGGCGAAGATGGCCGCCGGCCTGTCCGGCGACCACCTGTCGATGTATTCGGCGTGGGACTGGACCGGCAACCTGCTGATGATGACCGGCTGGGGATTGTACGTCCACCCGGTGATCGGCGTGGCCTGGGCGGCGAGCGCCGAAATGGGCTCCTATCTGCTGCTGCCGATCCTGATGGCGTTCACGTTGCGCAAGAGCGCAGCGACCGCTGGCGTCGCCGTGCTGGCCGCCTTCGTTGCAATCTATGCCGTCAGCGTCAGCGGCCGCGGCTCCGGCGGCCCGATCGACGTGGTCAACGGCAACTCGTTCTATCCGCTGCTCCGGGCGGTGGCCGGCTTCACCCTGGGGCTGGCGGTCTTCCGCTTCGCTGAAATCCTCGACCGGCTATCGGAGGCAGCGCAGGGCGCATTGCTGATCGGCATTCTCGCCGCCATGCTGGCGGTCGGCGTTTTCAGCCGCAACGATCTGCTGTTGTACCTGCTGTTCGTTCCGCTGGTCGCGGTGCTGTCGCGCGACGGTCGCATGGCGCAACTGCTGTTCGGCAATGCGCCGGTCTACCGCCTCGGCATTATCTCCTATTCGATCTACCTGATCCACCCGCTGTTCGTCAGTTTTGCGGTTCGTGCCTGGCGGCATTTCGGCCAGAGCCAGGAGGTCTACGTGGCGGCGGCCGGCGCCTGCTTCGTCGCGATTTGGCTGCTCGCCGAGCTGAGCTATCGCTTTATCGAGATGCCCGGCCGTGCCTGGATCGCCGGAGCATTGTTGCCGCGCAGGAGCGACGCGACCGCGAAGTGATAGGTTGTCCGTTGCTGTGGCGTGATGCCGCAGCAAGACGGCCGGCCTTCCTTCATCTCCGCGGGCTAACGTTGCTGGAAATGCGAGTGTGTCGGCGCAGAAACCGACCGACGCGCATCAAGGATCCGCACCGGGAAGGCAATTTCGGCAACGACGACCAGTTAGGTCACGGCGGTCGAACGCGAGTTTTCGCTGCTTGTCCGACCGCGTATCGTCATGTTGCTGCGAACGCCATGCAGATGGCTCACGGTAGCGATGTGGCATATCCAGACGCGGCCACACGAATATTCGCGTCCGCCACCGACCGGGAATGCAATGTCCTCCTCACGTATCTTGTTCTTTGCCCTTGGCGTACTGGCATTGCCGGCGCCGGCCCTGGCCGCCGATCCCGTCGTGACGTTGCCGTCGGTGCCATTCGTGCCTTCGGCCTCCGGCGGCTGGACCGTCACCCTCGGCATCGGCGGCGTCATGCAGCCGTCCTATCCTGGCGCCAACAGCTCGATGCTGAGTCCGCAGCCGATTATCTCGGTGCGCCGCGCAGGGACGCCCGAACGCTTCAAGAGCATGCGCGACAGTGCGAGCTTCGCCCTGTTCGACTACGGTCGTTTTCGCGCCGGTCCGGTCGGCGCCTACAAGAGCGCCCGCAAGGCCGGCGATCACGCCGAACTACGCGGCCTCAACGACGTCAAGTTTGCCGTCGAGATCGGTGGCTTCGCCGAATATTACGCCTTCGACTGGCTGCGGGTCCGCTCCGAAGTGCGGCGCGGCTTCAATGGCCATGAAGGCATCGTCGCGGACTTCTCGGCCGACGTGATCGTGCCGCTGAACGAGCGCATGACCTTCTCGGCCGGACCGCGCTACAGGCTGACCGATGCAAAATATGCCAACACCTATTTCGGCATCAGCACGGTCGAGGCGCTGGCGTCGGGATTGCCCGCCTTTGACGCCAAGGCCGGCTCGAACGCCGTCGGCGCCGGCGCGCAAGTGCGCTACAAGCTGGATCCGCAATGGGAAGTGCGCGGCTATGTCGAATACGACAAGCTTCTTGGCAGCGCCGCCGACAGTCCGCTGGTGAAGTTCGGCGGCTCGGCCAACCAGGTCACCTACGGCGTCGGCGTGGCCTATTCCTTCGACGTCGGCGTGCGATAGCACGACGTGCCTGAGCGCAGCCTGCGCTAGCGCCGCGTCCGGCGGTTGTCGATCAGGTAGGACGTCAGCATCGTGGTGAGCTCGCGCTCGAGCTCGCCATTGGCGAGCGCCGCCGGTCGCAACAGAATCGCGGCATCGATGGCCGAGCCGACCATTCTGGGGATCAGGAAGCCGCCGGCTTCGATGTCGAAATCCGCGCGAAGCTCGCTGGCATGGGACGTGAAAAAATGGCGGAGGATTGCCTGCCGCTCCCGGAGTGATTCGGCGGGCCATTGGACCGCCGCCGGCAACGGGTTGACCTCCAGCAGGATCCGGCACAGCGGCAACGCCCTGGCATGGCCGCCGATCCCCAGGCGCAGACCGAGGTTGATGTCACTGCGCAGGTCCTGTTCGCGCTCCTCCGACAGGGCCTGCCAGAGCGGCGCGGATATCGTGGCCTTGAGACGGCGCGCTACAGCGGCGACCACCGATTCGCGATTTGGAAAATACTGGTACAGCGAGCCGATGCTGACCCCGGCGCGTTCGGCGATCCGGTTGGTGGTCGCCTGTTCGTATCCCTCATCGACCAGCAGCAGGGCCGCCGCATCGAGGATCACCTCGACGGTGGCGAGCGACCGCGCCTGACGCGGGATTTTGCGTGGCCGATTGGTGCCTTGCTGCATGATTTAGGTGCGCCCCCGCGCAAGCTCATGTGTTGCTGCGCCGACATGCATGACCAACGGGGGCGGTTTTAAGGTTCCATCACGGCACGGTTGCGGCATACCGCTAGATCTTGCTGCCAAGGGTCCACGAAAAACGCCCCGCAAAGCGGGGCGTTTTGGTAACAAAACCGAAGGATCAGGCCGAAGCGGCCTCGTCCTTCTTGAGGAAGCCCGAGAACTTCTTCTGGAAGCGCGACACGCGGCCGCCGCGATCGAGCAGCTGCGCAGAGCCGCCGGTCCAGGCCGGATGGGTCTTGCAGTCGATGTCGAGGTTCAGCTTGTCGCCTTCCTTGCCCCAGGTGGAGCGGGTCTGATACTCGGTCCCGTCGGTCATAACGACCGTAATCATATGATATTCCGGGTGAATTTCGGCTTTCATAGCATATCCTTCGGCGCGCTGACGCCTGAATCACGATGATTTCGGGGGCGAATTTAGCTGCTCTATATCGCACCAAAGCCGGTGAGACAAGGACTCCGGTCATTTGCGTCAGCCGTCGCACGGGCCTATTTGAGACAGGCGATGAGGATGGTCAGATCTGATGAGTGCAGTCGAACGGCTTGAAGTCCCGGCTGGCGAGAAATCGCCGCCCTCGCAGCCCGTTGTGGTGCTGCCGGAGCCGTCACTGGTTGATGTGGTTGTGGCCGCCCCGGCGCCCAGCCGGGCTAGGCTGCGCCCGCTGCTGGCCTTGGCGCCCTATGTGGCGCGCTATCGCGGGCGGGCGGTGCTGGCGCTGGTGTCGCTGACGGTTGCGGCGCTGACCACGCTGGTCGTGCCGGTGGCCGCGCGCCGCATGATCGACTTCGGCTTCAGCCCCGAGGGCTTCGCCCTCATCAACAGCTATTTCAGCGTCATGATCGCGGTGGTCGCGGTACTCGCCGGCGCCAGCGCCGCGCGCTATTATCTCGTCATGACGATTGGCGAGCGGATCGTCGCGGATCTCCGCCGCGACGTGTTCGCGCACCTCACTGCGCTGTCGCCATCGTTCTTCGATTCGGCGCGTTCCGGCGAACTGGTCTCGCGACTGACCGCCGACACCACGCAGATCAAGTCGGCCGTCGGCGCCTCGGTTTCGATAGCGCTGCGCAACATCATCATGTTCCTCGGCGCCGCCGCCATGATGGTGATCTCCAGCCCGAAGCTGTCCGGCTTCGTGCTGGCGGCGATTCCGCTGATTGTGATTCCGCTGGTGGCGTTCGGACGCTGGGTGCGCCGGCTGTCGCGGACGGCGCAGGACACGCTGGGCGAGGCGTCGGCCTATGCCGGCGAACTGGTCGGGGCGATCCGCACCGTGCAGGCCTACACCAACGAAAACCTGGCCAATGCCCGCTTCGGCGGCGAGGTCGAGCAGGCTTACGAGGCCGCGCGCAGTTCGACCCGCGCCCGCGCAGTGTTGACCGCCATCATCATCTTCATCGTGTTTTCCAGCGTCGTCGGCATTCTCTGGGTCGGTTCGCATGACGTTCTGTCGGGCGCGCTGACGGCGGGCCGACTCGGCCAGTTCGTGCTCTATGCGGCGTTTGCCGCCTCCAGCCTCGGCCAGCTCAGCGAAGTCTGGGGCGAAGTCTCGGCAGCGTCCGGCGCATCCGAGCGGCTGTTCGAAATCCTCAACGTTAAATCTGCCATTCAGGCGCCTGCGTCGCCGCGCGCGCTGCCGAAGCCCGCCCGCGGCGACGTGGTGTTCGACAATGTGGTATTCGCCTATCCCACCCGTCCGGACATCCTGTCGGTCGACGGCGTCTCGCTGGCGGTGAAATCCGGCGAGAAGGTTGCCATCGTCGGTCCGTCCGGCGCCGGCAAGAGCACGCTGTTTCACCTGCTGCTGCGGTTCTACGATCCCCGCTCCGGCACGATCTCGTTCGACGGCACGCCGATCCGCGACACCGATCCGCGCGAGCTGCGCCAGCGCATCGCGCTGGTGCCGCAGGACTCGGTAATCTTCGCCGCCACCGCGCGCGAAAATATCCGCTTCGGCCGGCCTGATGCCACCGACGCCGAGGTCGAGCATGCCGCCAGTCTGGCGCACGCCACCGAGTTCATTCGCCGCCTGCCGGACGGTTTCGAGGCCCAACTCGGCGAGCGCGGCGTAACCCTGTCCGGCGGCCAGCGCCAGCGCATCGCGATCGCCCGCGCGATCTTGCGTGACGCGCCGCTGCTGCTGCTCGACGAGGCGACCTCGGCGCTCGATGCGGAGTCCGAAACATTGGTGCAGACGGCGCTGGAAGAATTGATGAGGCACCGCACCACGCTGGTGATCGCCCATCGCCTCGCCACCGTATTGTCCTGTGACCGCATCCTGGTCATGGAGCAGGGGCGCATCGTCGAGCAGGGCACCCACGCCTCGCTGGTCGCGGCCGGCGGGCTGTATGCGCGGCTGGCAAGGCTGCAGTTCGGCGTGTGAGTTTTGCCAGAGGCCCGGCGCGAACAGGCGTCAGACTTTCCATGCCATCAGCAGCACTGCACGCCCGGATGAATTCAATTCCTCGCCGGTCCGCACAAATCCGTTGCGCTCGTAGAACTTGATCGCGCGAAAATTGTCGGCGTTGACTTTCAGAGTCACGCCATCGGGGGACAGCCGCTTGGCCTCGTCGACCAGCGCGCGACTGACATCGGTACCCCACTGCGAAGGACTGACCACCAGCTGGTCGAGATAACCGGATATATCGATGGTGACGAAGCCGACCAGCGCGCCGTCCCGCTCGGCCACAACGATCTGCGCCACCGGTACCAATTCGCTGCGCCAGCGCTCCCGCCACCAGTCGACCCGTTTATCGAAGTCGATCGATGGATAGGCCTGCCGCCATGTTTCCAGCCACAGCGCGATCGACGCGTCTTCGTCGGCGGCGCGGTAGGGCCGCAGATGAAAGGCGGACTTAAGTGCGGGCATGATCTGATCCGAAAACCGCAAGAACACTTTTCGGGATCATGCCCCTCACCGTTCCGTCAGCTTCAGCTCGATGCGGCGGTTGCGCTTGTAGGCGTCCTCGGAGGCAGCCGCGTCGAGCGGCTGGAATTCGGCGAAGCCGGCGGCGACCAGCCGCTGCGCCGGGACGCCCAGCGAGATCAGGTACTGAACCACCGAGATGGCGCGTGCCGACGACAGCTCCCAGTTCGACTTGAACAGCGGGCTGTTGAGGATCGGTCGCGAATCGGTGTGCCCGTCGACCCGCATCACCCAGGCGATCTCGGCGGGGATCTGCTTGTCGAGCTCGGTCAGTGCGCTGGCGACCTTGTCGAGCTCGGCCTTGCCCTCCGGCAGCAGCAGCGCCTGGCCGGTGTCGAAGAACACTTCCGACTGAAAGACAAAGCGGTCGCCGACGATGCGGATGTCGGGGCGGTTGCCGAGAATGGCGCGCAGCCGGCCGAAAAATTCCGAGCGGTAGCGCGACAGCTCCTGGACCCGCTGCGCCAGCGCCACGTTGAGACGCTGGCCGAGATCGGAGATGCGACCCTGATATTCCTTGTCGCGCTTCTCGGAGGCGTCGAGCGCGTCCTCGAGCGCAGCCAGCTGGCGGCGCAGCGCCGAGATCTGCTGGTTCAGCACCTCGACCTGCGCCAGCGCGCGCGCCGACAGCTGCTTTTCGGAATCCAGCGCCTTGTTAAGTTCGGTGGCGCGGCCGGCGGCGTCGGAGCCGGCGCCGGCGAGGCCGTCATAGAGGCCCTTCACACGGTCGCGCTCGGCTTCCGCCGAGGCAAGCCCGGCGCGCATCTGCGACAGCTGATCGTCGAGATTGAGTTTGCCGAGCTTTTCGAGCGACAACAGATCGTTGAGCTGCGCCAGCTTGGCGTTGAGCTGCTCCAGCGCCTTGTCCTTGCCGGTGACCTCCTGCGACAGGAAGAACTGCACCACCAGGAACACCGACAGCAGGAACACGATCGCCAGCACCAAGGTCGACAGCGCATCGACGAAACCGGGCCAGTAGTTGAATCCGGCGTCGTTGCGGCGGCTGCGCGACAGGGCCATTTCAATTGTTTTCCGGCTGGCGGGCGATGCGCTCGAGCAGCTTCTTGATCTCGCGGTTCTGCTCGCCCTGGCCGTCGGCCCATTCGCGGATCATTTCCTGCTCGGAGCGCATATGCGCCACCAGGCTCTGGATGGCGTCGGCGAGATTGGCCATCGCGGTGGTGGTGCCGCGGTTGTTGCCGCCTTCCTCCATGGTGACGCGCAGCCGCTCCATGGCGTGCTGCAGATCGGCCGAACCGGTGGCGGCGCCCTCGCCGGAATATTCCCGCACGGTGGAGGCGAGCCAGTCTTCCAGGTCGGTGTAGAAGCGGTTCTGTGCCTGGCTGGACTGCAGGTCGAGAAAGCCGAGGATCAGCGAGCCGGCGAGGCCAAACAGCGACGATGAGAACGAGATGCCCATGCCGCCCAAGGGGGCGGCGAGGCCTTCCTTCAGCGTGTCGAACAGCGAGCCGGCGTCGCCGCCGACCTTGAGGCCGTCGATCACCTTGCCGACCGAGCCAACGGTCTCGATCAGGCCCCAGAAGGTGCCGAGCAGGCCGAGGAACACCAAGAGGCCGGTCATGTAGCGCGAGATGTCGCGGGCCTCGTCGAGCCTCGTGGCGATGGAATCCAGCAAATGCCGCATGGTCTGCTGCGTGATGCGCATGCGCCCGATGCGCTCACCGCCAAGAATAGCCGCCATCGGCGCCAGCAGGGTCGGGCGACGGTCCAGCGCCAGGCCGGGATCGGAGATGCGGAAATTGTTGACCCAGGCGACCTCGGGATAGAGCCGGATCACTTGCCGGAACGACAAGATGATGCCGATGAACAGGACCGCGCCGATCAGTGCGTTGAGGCCCGGATTGGCGAAGAACGCGGTGATGATCTGTTTGTAGAGCACGACCAGCAGCAGCGAGCACAGCACCAGGAACACCAGCATCCGCACCAGGAAGATCCGGGGCGACGACAGCTTGGTCAGTTCGATCTCCATCGCGGAGCGGGAAGGGGAGCCTGGCGCCATGGGTGCGTTCATCTGGGTGCGAGGGGGAAGTCGTCGTGCGCAATATGGCACAGCCCGGCGACAAGAAAAGATCGTATCCACGGAATTGAGGCGGCTAATGGAACTTAGCGGTGAAACCGGGCTTGAATTGAGGCGTAGTTGTAAAATGCGCCCCTGCTCAGCTATTTAGCGGAATTCCCATGACCGTCCTGTACCTCGAAGCGGTTGTTGCCATCGCCATGTCCCTGTCGGTCCTGATGGCGATCGCGTGGGTGGTGCAGCAGCGTACCGGCAATTCCGGTTGGGTCGATACGATCTGGACGTTTTCGCTGGGCCTGGTCGGCGTCGGCAGTGCACTGTGGCCGATGGGCGGTGTCGCGCCCAATGCCCGGCAATGGCTCGTCGCCGCTTTGGTGGCAATCTGGTCGTTGCGGCTCGGCAGCCATATTGCGCAGCGCACCAAGGGGATCGCCGATGATCCGCGCTATGCCGCCTTCGCCAAGGATTGGGGCGTCGACGCGCCGCGAAAGATGTTCGTCTTCCTGCAGAACCAGGGCTTTGGTTCGATCCCGCTGGTGTTCGCGATCTTCGTGGCCGCGCGGTTTCCCGATCCCGCGCTGCGCCTGCAGGACTATCTCGGCGCGCTGGTGCTATTCGCCGGCATCGCCGGCGAGGCGCTGGCTGATGCCCAGCTGAAATCCTTCCGCCGCGATCCCGCCAACAGGGGCCAGGTCTGCGATGTCGGTCTGTGGCGATGGTCGCGGCATCCGAACTACTTCTTTGAATGGTTCGGCTGGCTGGCCTATCCCGTGATCGCCTTGTCGTTCGACTATCCGTGGGGCCTCGTCACGCTGCTGGCGCCGTTATTCATGTTCTGGATCCTGCGTTATGTCACGGGCGTGCCCCCGCTGGAGGATCAGATGATCAGATCGCGCGGCGACGCCTACCGGGCCTATCAGGCGCGCACCAGCGCGTTCTTTCCGCTGCCGCCCCGACAGGGAGCCACTTCATGAGCATGATCTCCAACATCATCGGCACGGCCGAGCGGGTGCCGCTGCCCGACGCGCTGATCCGCGCCGGCATCCAGCGGCTGTGTTCGCGCACCGCCACGCGGCTCTCCGATGGCGATGGCGACAGCGATGCCGCCTTCGCCAGCGAGATGGCGGCGCGCAGTATCGCCGAACATACCGATGCGGCCAATGCCCAGCATTACGAGGTGCCGGCGGCGTTCTTCGCCAGGGTGCTGGGGCCGAACCGAAAATACTCGTCGTGCTTCTACAAGGAGCCGGAATCGACGCTGCAGGAGGCTGAGGAAGAGGCGCTGCGCCAGACCATCGAACATGCCGATCTCGCCGACGGCCAGTCGATCCTCGAACTCGGCTGCGGCTGGGGCTCGCTGTCGCTGTCGATGGCGCGACAATTCCCCAACGCGCGGATTACCGCCGTCTCCAATTCGAACTCCCAGCGCCTGTATATCGAGGCGGAGGCCGCGGCGCGCGACCTGACGAATCTGCGCGTGATCACTCAGGACATGAATCAGTTCGATCCCGAGCAGACCTTCGACCGTATCGTTTCGGTGGAGATGTTCGAGCACATGATGAACTGGCGCGCGCTGATGACGCGGGTGCGCTCGTGGCTCACGCCCGACGGCCGCTTCTTCATGCATATCTTCACCCACCGCTCGGGCACTTATCTGTTCGATCCCTCCAACAGGGAGGACTGGATCGCGCAGCATTTCTTCACTGGCGGCGTGATGCCAAGCCACCAGTTGATCCGGCAATATGATGACCTGTTCGAAATCGAGAAGGAGTGGCGCTGGAGCGGTGTGCACTATCAGCGCACGGCGCTGGACTGGCTGGCTAACTTCGATCGCAACCGCCGCGACATCGAGGCGATTCTCCGCCCGGTGTATGGCCGCGCCACCGGCCTTTGGATGCGCCGCTGGCGCTGGTTCTTTCTCGCCACCGCCGGCCTGTTCGGCTACGCCAACGGCAGCGAATGGGGCATCAGCCATTACCGGATGATCAGTCGACGATGAGTTCCATTGGAACTCGAAATACGAATCTCAAGTCACTAAAACCAAAGCGTTTCGAATCAGAGGCCTGGTAGTTGAATTTGTCTTAGGCTCGGCGTTCACGCGGACTCACGATCGCGTGTCCGACCAAAGGCGACGTTATCTCAATACGATAGCACCGTGTGGCATTGCGTCGCCGCAAAATGGGTTGCGTTGCAGCACCAGTGTTTTATCGTGGTCCATCAAACAAGTTCGACTTTTCCAACACGTTGCGGAAGTTATCTGCCCGCCGCCGTGTTGATGCACGTTCGAATAGAAATCAGGACAACGGACTAGATGATGAGATTCAACGCACGATCCGCAGGCATCGCGTTACTGCTGGCGGGCCTCGCGCCGATCTTGGCTGGCTGCAATGAATCCAGCCAGGCGGTGGCAGCGTCCGTGACGCCGGAACCTGAAGTCAGCGTGGTGTTGGTGCGGCCGCAGTCTCGGTCCATCGTGCGAGAACTGCCGGGCCGCATTGCGCCCACCCGTGTCGCCGATGTGCGACCGCGTGTCTCGGGAATTGTTGTCGAACGGCTTTTCCATCAGGGCAGTGAGGTCAAGGCCGGGGATCCCTTGTACAGGATTGATCCCAAGCCGTTTCAGGTAGAACTGCATTCAAGCGAAGCGGCTCTGGCCAAGGCGGTCGCAGCTTACGATCTGGCCGCCCAACATGCGCGGCGTATCGCGACCCTGACCAGTCAGAAGGCGGTGTCCGAAGCCGAGAATGAAAAGGCGATCGGCGCCATGCGCCAGGCAGAGGCCGAGATTGGCGGCCGTAAGGCCGACGTCGCGCGCGCGCGGCTCAATCTCGATTACGCCACCATCCGTGCGCCGATCAGCGGCATCATCGGTGCGGCGCTTGTCAGCGAGGGCGCGCTGGTGGTGCAGAACGAGGCCGCCAACCTGGCGACGATCCAGCAGCTCGACCCGATCTATGCCGATTTCACCCAGTCGGTCTCGGAAATGAACAGCCTGCGGCGTGCGTTCGACAGCGGCGATCTAGATCGCATCGCGCCGGACGCCGCCAAGGTGCGTCTGGTGCTTGACGACGGCGCGATCTATCCGTTGCCGGGCAAGCTGTTGTTTTCCGAATCCAAGGTCGATGCCTTTACCGGGCAGGTGACGTTGCGCGGCGAATTCCCGAATCCGAAGCGCGAGCTGCTGCCGGGCATGTATGTCCGCATCCAGATCGAGCAGGGCATCGATACAGATTCGATCGCGTTGCCGCAGCAGGCGGTGCAGCGCAATGGCGGCGGCGGGAGCGAAGTGTTTGTTGTCAAGGAGGACGGCCGCGTCGCCAGCCATGCGGTGCGCACCGGAGCCGTGCAGGACGGGCTGTGGTTCATTACTGACGGTCTCAAGGGTGGCGAGCAGGTGGTGGTCGAGGGCTTCCAGAAGTTTGCGCCCGGCGACAAGGTCAAGCCGCTGTCGTGGGCCGCAGCAGATGCCGCTGGCGGCCCGGCCCCTCCGGGGCATGCGAGCGCGCAAGCCAAACGCTGAGTATATCAAATGCCGAGTTTTTTCATCGACAGGCCGATCTTTGCCTGGGTCGTGGCACTGTTCATTTGTCTGTTCGGTTTCATCGCGATTCCACAACTGCCGATCGCGCAGTATCCGATTATTGCACCGCCCTCGATCTCGATCTCGACCAGCTATCCCGGCGCGTCGCCGGAAAATCTCTATAACAGCGTTACGCGGCTGATCGAGGAAGAGCTGAACGGCGCCGCCGGCATCCTGAACTTCGAGTCCACCAGCGATTCGCTGGGCGCCGTCGAAATCATCGCCAACTTTGTGCCCGGAACCGACACTAGCCAGGCCTCGGTCGAAGTGCAGAATCGCCTCAAGCGGGTCGAGGCGCGGCTGCCGCGCGCGGTCATTCAGCAGGGCATCCTGGTGGAGGAAGCCTCCGCCGCGGTGCTGCAGATCATTACGCTGCGTTCCACCGACGGCAGCCTCGATGAGGTCGGCCTCGGCGACTTCATGATCCGCAACATTCTCGGCGAAGTCCGCCGCATTCCCGGTGTCGGCCGGGCCTCGCTGTATTCCACCGAGCGTTCGCTGCGCGTTTGGGTCGATCCGGCCAAACTGGTCGGCTACAATCTCACCTCCGACGACGTCAACAAGGCGATTACCGCGCAGAACGCCCAGGTGGCGTCGGGCAGCGTGGGCGCCGAGCCGAGCACCGCGACTACGAAGACGTCGTCACTGGTTCTGGTCAAGGGCCAGCTCACCACCCCCGAGGAATTCGGCGCCATCGTGCTGCGCGCCAATGCCGATGGGTCGACCGTGCGGCTGCGCGACGTTGCGCGCATCGAGATCGGCGGTCTCAGCTACCAGTTTACGACCCGTCTCAACGGCCAGCCGACCGCAGGTCTTTCCGTGCTCATGTCGCCGAAGGGCAATGCGCTGGCCACAGCAGCGGCCATTGAAGCCAAAATGAAGGAGCTGTCGAACTTCTTCCCGGCCAATATTGCCTATGACATTCCCTACAACGTCACGCCGGTGGTGGAAGCTTCCATCGAGAAGGTGGTGCACACGCTGATCGAAGCCATCGTTCTGGTGTTCATCGTGATGTTCATCTTCCTGCAGAACATCCGCTACACCCTGATCCCGACCATCGTCGTTCCCGTGGCCTTGCTGGGCACCTGCACCATGCTGCTGATGGCCGGCTATTCCATCAACATGCTGACCATGTTCGGCATGGTGCTGGCGGTGGGCATCCTCGTCGACGACGCCATCGTCGTGGTCGAGAACGTCGAGCGCATCATGAGCGAGGAGGGGCTTCCGCCGAAGGAAGCCACCCGCAAGGCGATGAGCCAGATCTCCGGCGCCATCGTCGGCATCACCCTGGTGATGATCGGCGTGTTCGTGCCGATGGCCTTCTTCCCGGGCTCGGTCGGCATCATCTACCGGCAGTTCTCGGTCACCATGGTGGCCTCCATCGCCTTCTCGGCGCTGCTGGCGCTGTCGCTGACGCCGGCTTTGTGCGCAACCTTCCTGAAGCCGGTCAAGGCCGGCCACGGCCACGCGAAAAAAGGCCTGTTCGGCTGGTTCAACCGCAAGCTCGAGGGCACTCGCGACGGCTATTCCAGAACCGTGGGCTGGTCGTTGAAGCGCACCGGGCGGCTGCTGATCGTCTATGTCGCGCTGCTGGTCGGTCTCGGCTGGGGATTCGTGCGGATGCCCGGGGGCTTCTTGCCCATCGATGACCAGGGTTTCATTACCACCGACGTGCAGACGCCATCGGACTCCTCGTTCAGTCGTACCGAAGGCGCGATCGAGAAGGTCGAAGCCTATCTGAAGAAGCGTTCCGGCATTGAGAACGTTGTGTTCCTCACGGGCTTCAGCTTTCTTGGCCAGGGCATGAACACCGCGCAGGCCTTCATCACCCTCAAGGACTGGGCCGATCGCCCGCCGCAGGATTCCGCGGCAGCGCTCGTTGCCGACATCAACCGGGAGCTGTCGTCGATTCGCGACGCCAAGATCTCGGCCTTGCAGCCGCCGCCGATCGACAATCTCGGCAACTCCTCGGGCTTCAGCTTCCGCCTGCAGGACCGCGGCCAGAAGGGCTTTGTTGCCCTGAACGCCGCGTCTGACAAGTTGATCGCCGACGCCAATGCCAGTCCGGTGCTGCAGAAGGTGTTTGTCGAAGGCCTGCCTCCGGCGCCCATCGTCAACCTGATGATCGACCGCGAAAAGGCCGGCGCGTTTGGCGTCACATTCGAGGACATCAATTCGACGATCTCGACCAATCTCGGCTCGAACTACGTCAACGACTTCCCCAACCGTGGCCGGATGCAGCGCGTCGTGGTGCAGTCGGAGGCCGCCAACCGCATGAATGCCAGCGACATCCTCAACTACAACGTCAAGAACAGCCGCGGGCAGCTGGTGCCGTTCTCGTCCTTTGCTACTGTGGAATGGGCGAAGGGGGCGACGCAGATCACCGGCTTCAACTATTATCCGGCCGTGCGGATTTCCGGCGAGGCGCGGCCCGGCTACACCTCGGGCCAGGCCATCGCCGAAATGGAGCGGCTGGCCGGACTGCTGCCGCGCGGCTTCGGCTATGAATGGACCGGCCAGTCGCTGCAGGAGAAGCTGTCCGGCTCGCAGGCGCCATTCCTGCTCGCGCTGTCGGCACTGGTGGTGTTCCTGGTGCTTGCCGCGCTCTATGAGAGCTGGACGATCCCCATCGCGGTGCTGATGACCGTGCCGCTCGGCATCTGCGGCGCGGTGCTGGCGGCCTCAATGCGCGGCCTGCCCAACGACGTCTATTTCACGGTGGGGCTGATCACCATCATCGGACTGGCGGCCAAGGACGCCATCCTGATCATCGAATTCGCCAAGGATCTGCGTGCGCACGGTATGTCCTTGGTCGACGCGACCATGGAAGCTTGTGCACTCCGCTTCCGCCCGATCCTGATGACCGGTCTCGCCTTCATCTGCGGTGTGCTGCCGATGGTGTTCGCCAATGGCGCCGGCGGCCAGAGCCAGCAGGCGCTCGGTACGTCAGTGACCGGCGGCATGATCGCGGTGGTGATCCTGGCGCTGTTGATGGTGCCGGTGTTCTTCGTGGCGATCCAGCGGCTGTTCTCGCCGGACAAGGTGACGGAAGAAGCCAAGGCAGAAGAGCCCGCCGGGCAAGCGACCGTCGCCCATTCATAGGAGCGCGACTGCGCCGCCCGGCTACTTGCTTTCTGACGTCGCGGCGGTGGGCGGATCGGCGCGATCTCGTTTCTCGGCGTCGCCCGCAGCGGGCGTGATCGCTGCATCTTCCGGCACTTCCATCTCCGGCGCTGACGCGGCGATGCTGTCGGGCGACTCGTTCGGCACGAGCCCCGGTAGATCCATCTTTTCTGACTCCGGCGCAACGACGGTCTCAGTCGTCGGTATCGGCACCGCCACCGCGGTCGCAACGACAGGAAGGGGCGCAACTGCGGCAGGCGCCGCGACCTGCGTCTTCCTGAGCAGATAAGCGACCGCGCCGAGCAGAACGACGATCAGCGCCACCAGGAAGATCACCAAGCCGTTGCTGCTGTCCGAACCGGCCGTTGTCGCCGTCGAGGTCGTTGCCGGCATGTTGGGTCGCAACGCAATGGGGGGGCCGACCACGCGCACCTCCGCCGGCGGAGCCGCTTTCGGTGGCTGTAGGACCGGTGCTTGCTCCGCGGCCTTTGGCGAGGCCGGGACAGCAACTGGTGGCGGTGGCGAAGCCGCGGCCGGTGGCGCGACATCGGCCGGCTTTGGCGCCTCGGGCGCCGGTGCGACGAGCGCCGTTTCTGCCGAAGGCCTGGCGTCTGCCGCCGCGCCAGGCAGCCGCGACGCGTCGATCGCCAGCATGCGCAGCGTGCCGCGGCCGCGACCGTTCCAGCTCGCCGACCAGACATAGCCCGCGCTGCCGCCGAGCCGATAGATCGGCAGTCCCAGTTGCGCCGACCTCTGCAGGTTGTCGATGCTGTCGATCAGGATGCCCGGTTGGTCGTTGGTGCCGGCAGCCAGCGCCGCCCTTGGCTCCGGCTCGAGCGGCTGCAGTGACACCGTCCCCCAGGACGCGATCAGACCGCTGGGCAGACCTCTGGCATCCAGCATCGGCAGCAGCGTTGCCTTACCGAGCGTTTCCGACAGCCGGCCGATCTCGTCGGTGGCATCGTTGTCGTCCATGACGACCGGCTCGAGACTCTGGTTGATGTAGACCACGGACCCGTCGGCGGCGTGCAGAAACGTCGTCGCTTCGGTGACGCGGCGGCGGCGCGAGCGCTCTGCGGTCCGGCGCTGGCATGCGGTGTAGCCGGCATATTGCTGGCTGGGCGCGCAGGCATAATCGAGATAGTCCGGGCTGCCGACGTTGACGCTGCTGCCGAGCCGCATGCCGTTGACGACATAGGGCGGATTGTCGCGAGTGGTGACGGTGCCGTTCGGGGTCGCGGCGTCGGAACGGCAGTCGTTGACGATGCCGGCAACGCGATTGTCGGAGGGGCCGATGCCGCGGTCGATCAGGATATTGACCGAGCGGCGGGCGCGCCGCAGCGCGTTGTCGACGCAGCGCATCTCGACGGGTGAGATCCGTTGCCATTGGGCCTCGATCGCCGCCCGGCGGGGCTGCCCCAGACGGCCGATGCCTTCGAAGAATTGCTCAAGGTTCTGGGCTGTTGCGCTGCCGATGCTGGCAAGGCCCAGCACACCGACGAAAAACAGTCTTGCAGCAAGGCGCATCAACGGCTCCCGGCCGTCCCAGCAACCGGAGTGGTTTCATCGGCGGGCCGATCATTGGAACGCGCCGGTGCTCCCGCGGGTTCCATGTAGTGCTTTCTTCCCTCTCCCCTTGTGGGAGAGGGTGGGTCGAACCGCGAAGCGGTTCGAGACGGGTGAGGGGGCCGCGAACTCTGAACCCAACGACCCCTCATCCGCCTCCGCTGCGCGGAGGCACCTTCTCCCACAAGGGGAGAAGGAAGAAAGAGCAGCGAATTACAGCGGCTTCAGGATCTTCGTCAGTTCGCCATACACGAACTCGTTGCCGCAGACGATGTTGCCGGTCTTCAGCACGTCGCCGCCATGGATGTCGCCGACGGTGCCGCCGGCTTCCTTGATCAGGATGATGCCGGCCGCGATGTCCCAAGGCTGCAGGTTGCGTTCCCAGTAGCCGTCGAGGCGCCCGGCGGCGACGAAGGCGAGGTCCAGCGACGCGGCACCGAAGCGGCGCAGACCCGCGACCTTCGGCTGCAACGCGGCCATTTCCTTGCGCGACTGTTCATGGTCGCCGCGGCCGATATGCGGCAGGCCGCAGGCGATTACGCATTCGTTGAGCTGCTTGCGGCCGGCGACGCGCAGGCGGCTGTCGTTGAGAAACGCGCCGCCGCCCTTTTCGGCCATGTAGAGTTCGTCATTGGCGGGATTGTAGATCAGCCCGGCGATCGGCACTCCTTCGCGGAGCAGGCCGATCGAGATCGCGAACTGCGGGATGCCGTGCAGGAAGTTGGTGGTGCCGTCGAGTGGATCGACCACCCAGGTGTGGGTCTTGTCGGTGCCTTCGCGGTTGCCGCCTTCCTCGCCGAGGAAGCCGTAGCCCGGCCGCGCCTTGTTGAGGTCGGTGTAGAGCATCTCCTCGGCGCGCTTGTCGGCCAAAGTGACGAAGTTTGCCGGGCCCTTCATCGAGACCTGCAGGTTCTCGACTTCGCCGAGATCGCGCTTGAGGCTGCGGCCGGCGCGGCGCGCCGCCTTGACCATGACGTTCATGAGAGCGGAATTGATCATGATGTGGACTCAAGACGACCTGGCGCCAAATCCGGGCAGCAGGTCTGGACAGGGATGATTGAGGGGCGATGGGTGCCCGTTGGGGCTGCGCGCGTCAAGGGCGGATCATTTGTTGACGCCAAGCCATTTGCGCGCGGCATCCTGGGCCTTGGTGCGCTCCTCCGGCGTGGCCTGGGCCAGCGCCTCGTCGAGCATCAGGTCGCCCTTGCCGGCTGTTTTGGCCACGATATGCCATTTCAGTCCCTCGATCTTGTCCAGCGGGGCGCCCTGGCCGGTCACCAGTACGCGGGCGAGGCGGTTCTGCGCGATCGGGCTGTTCTGCCGGGCAGCCTTGCGTAGCAACGCCACCGCGGCGGCCTCGTTCTTCGGTGTTCCAGTGCCGTTATAGAGCGCGATGGCATATTCCACCTCGGCATCGACATTGTCCGCCACTGACGCGGCCTGCAGCAGACGCACGGCCTTTTCGATGTTCTTCTCGACCCCGGTGCCCTCCTTGTAGAAGGTCGCCAGCGCGTATTGCGCCTCGGGATTGCCGGCGTCGGCGGCGACCCGCAGCAGTTCGGCGGCGCGCTTGACGTCCTGCGGGAGGATCTGGCCGTCGAGATAGAGCAGCGCCAGATTATAGGCCGCCTTGGGACTGCCGAGCTTGGCGGCGGAAGCCAGCCACTTGGCGCCCTCGCTGCGGTTGCCGGTATTGCCGCGATCGGACAGTCGCAGCATAGCCAACGCGAACATGCCTTCGCGATCGCCGCGTTCGGCGGCACGCTGGTACCATTCAGCCGCCTTGGCGTAATCGCGCTTGATCCCCAGGGCGTTGGCATAGAGTTCGCCCAGCATGGTCATCGCCTTGGGATCGTTATTCTCCTCCGCGCGCTTAGAGGCGAGATCGAAGGCTGTCTTGTACTGGCCGCGCTGATAGGCACCGTAGACGAGGTCCACATTGGCGTCGCCGGTCGGGGCGGATGTTGCAGGCGTAGGCGTTGCCGATGGCGCTGGCGGCACCACCGCGGGCTTCTTTGCCGCGACCGGGGCTTTTGCGGCCGGCTTGGGTGCGGCCCTCGGCTTTGCCGGGGCCGGTTTGCTGGCCGGTGGCGCCTGCGCAGCGGGAGGCGTCAGCGAGATCTGCGCCATCGCGCCGCCTGCGCATGCCAGGCATGCCGCCAGCAACGCGATCGGACGCAGGATTGTCATGCCTGGCGTCATTCCTGTTCGACTTCGACTTTTCCCGCCATCGCGGTGTGACCCTGCCGGATGGCGGCTTCCGCGTCCATCAGCGCCGCGGCGGGACCGCGCGGGTCGTCCCAGATGAAGTCGCCGACCAGCACGAAATCGGCGCCGGCCGCCGCGAAATCACGGACCTCTTCCAGCGACGCGGCATGGCCGACGCAGGGCGGCTCGAACAGCTCGGCCCACCAGTTCAGCCGTTCGGCGATGGCGTCGGCCGACGGGCGCTGCCCCTGCGCGTCCGGCTCGCCGAACAGCACGTAATCGGCGCCGGCCTCGCCTGCGGCCATCGAATCGTGGCGCGTCGGCAATCCGCCGACGCCGCAGATGCGGTCCGGCTTCAGTGTCGGCAGCGCGTCCTGCATCGCCTCGATTCCGTTGAGATGCGCACCGTCGGCGCCGCCGCGCGCCACCAATTCGACATGGCCTTCGATCAGCAGCGCTGCTCCGGCGTTCTGCACCGCCGGCGCCAGCGCCTTGATGCGTGTGATCATGGTGCGCTGGTCGCTCGGCTTGAGTCGCAGCAGTACGGCGGCAACGTCGGCATTCCCCAGCAGTGCGGGCAGGCTGGCGGCCAGCGCGGCGGGATCGTCCACCAGCGGGGTGGCGAGATAGAGCCGCGGCATCGGCGGCGGCGGAACGGGTTTGCTGGCCATCGGGACTCAAGCTGCCTTGTCGGTTTCGAGCGCGGCGCTCCAAGCGCCTTTGCTGGCGAGTGAATTCATGCGCGCGCGATGGGTGAAGGCCCGTTGGCCGGCAGCGATGTTCTCCGCCTTGCCGGACCATGCCTTTTGCGGCGCCGCCTGCAGCGCGCGGCCATAGGAGAAGGTGAGCGGCCACGGCAGCCCGCCGATCCGGTTCATGGCGTCGAGATGCGCGGTGGCGTCCGCGTCGGACTGGCCGCCGGACAGGAAGGCGACGCCCGGCACCGCTGCCGGAACGCAGGCCTTCAGCATCCGGATGGTTTTTTCGGCGACTTCCGCGACGCTGGCCTGTTTTGCACACTTCTTGCCCGAGATCGCCATGTTCGGTTTCAGGATCATGCCCTCCAGCGCGATGCGCTGGATCCGCAATTCCTGGAAGGTCTTGTTGAGTACCCGGGTGGTGACCTCGACGCAGCGGTCGATGTCGTGATCGCCGTCCATCAGCACTTCCGGCTCCACGATTGGCACAATCTGGGCGGCCTGGCACAGCGCGGCATAACGCGCCAGCGCGTGGGCGTTGACGTGGATCGCGGTCATGCTGGGAACGTGCGCGGACGGATTGATATCGATCACCGCGCGCCATTTAGCGAAGCGCGCGCCGCGCTCGTAATATTTGGCAAGCCGCTCGGCGAGTCTGTCGAGGCCGCCGGTGATCAATTCGCCCGGGCAGTTCGGCAGCGCCTGTGTGCCTTCGTCGACCTTGATGCCGGGAATGGCACCGGCCTGCTCGATCAGTTTGATCAGCGGCGTGCCGTCGGCGGCGTTCTGCCAGATCGTCTCGTCGTACAGGATCACGCCTGAAATGGAATCGGTCATCGCCGCGCTGGAGCGAAACAGCATCTCACGATAGTCGCGGCGGGTGGCTTCGGTCGACTCCACGGCGATTGCATCAAAGCGCTTCTTGATGGTACCGCCGGATTCGTCGGCGGCGAGCAGGCCCTTGCCGGGTGCGACCATGGCGAGAGCGACTTTGTTGAGATCGGCAAGGTTCATAGCTCAGTCCTATTGCCTATATTGGGCGGTCTTCAGGCAAGCCCTGTAAAAATTGCGAATGCGCGATCGACTCGTAACATATCGTCAGGAGCGAGGCGCCCGAAGACAGGCCCGATCTTTGCGCGCGGCAGCGTGGCGCATTTATCGGCCATAACCTGAGATGTCGCTTGCAGGCCGTTTTCCGACGTCGGCTCAACCAGAATCCGAAATATCCGGGCGGTCGACAACTCGCTGGTCAGCGGCAAGAACGTTACCGAGTTCAAACCCTCGACCCAGGTCGCTTGAATGATGACTGCCAGTCTCGCTTTTCCATAAGCGCCCTGCATCACGGCGGTCACAAGGTCGCCGCGCTTCATTTCCAGCCTTCGATTTCGATGTCCGAAAGCTCGTCGAGGATCGTCTTTTCGTCCGCACAGGCATTAATGGCTGCGATGTCGCGCGCGACCTGCGCCTTGAAGTCCGGTGCGTTCACATCCGGTACCCAGATGGTCACCGGCTTGAGGCCAGCGGCTCTCATCTTCTCGCGGTGCTTGCGGACGCGCTTGGCACCATCCGACATGGTAGCCTCCATTTGTTACATGTAACATATGGCCGGCCGCCTGTCGCTTCAAGCTTGGCGGTCGCCGGTCAGGCGATCTTCGGCGCCAGTTCGCCGGCGGCGTAGCGCTTGGCCATGTCGGCAGGCGTGAGGACCTTCTTGATCTTGCCTGCCTGTCCAGCCGTGTTGAACTCCTGCAGGCGCTGCTTGCACAGTTTCACCATCGCTTCCATCGCCGGCTTCAGGTACTTGCGCGGATCGAACTCTTCCGGATGCTCGGCAAGGATCTTGCGGATCTGGCCGGTCATGGCCATGCGGTTGTCGGTGTCGATGTTGATCTTGCGCACGCCATGCTTGATGCCGCGCTGGATCTCGGCCACCGGCACGCCCCAGGTCGGCTTCATCTTGCCGCCGAACGCGTTGATGATGTCCTGCAGGTCCTGCGGCACCGAGGACGAGCCGTGCATCACCAGATGGGTGTTGGGCAGCTTGCGGTGAATTTCCTCGATCACCCCCATCGCCAGGATATCGCCGTCCGGCTTGCGGGTGAACTTGTAGGCGCCGTGCGAGGTGCCCATGGCGATGGCCAGAGCGTCGACCTGGGTCTCCTGGACGAACTTCACGGCCTCGTCGGGATTGGTCAGCAACTGGTCGTGCGACAGTTTTCCCTCGGCGCCGTGGCCGTCTTCCTTGTCGCCCATGCCGGTTTCGAGCGAGCCGAGCACGCCGAGCTCGCCTTCCACCGAGATGCCGCCGAGATGCGCCATGTCGGTCACGGTCTTGGTGACGTTGACGTTGAAGTCCCAGTCCGCCGGCGTCTTGCCGTCTTCCTTCAACGAGCCGTCCATCATCACCGAGGTGAAGCCGGCCTGGATCGCGGTCATGCAGGTCGCCGGGCCGTTGCCGTGGTCGAGATGCACGCAGACCGGGATCTGCGGATAGATCTCGGTGACCGCGTCCATCATGTGCTTGAGCATGATGTCGTTGGCATAGGAGCGCGCGCCGCGCGAGGCCTGGATGATCACCGGCGCATCCACGCTCGATGCCGCCTCCATGATCGCCAGCGCCTGTTCCATGTTGTTGATATTGAAGGCCGGCACGCCATAGTCATGTTCTGCAGCATGATCGAGCAGTTGACGAAGCGTGATACGGGCCATGGGGAACTCCTTGCAAGGGTGGGGCACGACCGGTCCGGATTGACCGGCGACAGACGAATGACTCCCGCTCTTAACGCGGCAGGCGCGGAAATCCAAGTCGCCGAAGGTCGCGGCTGGCGAGGCGGTTAACTAGGGAGGGGCGCACACAAGCTGGGGGCTTCAGTGGTCGCCCGCTTCCAAGGCAGCCACGCGCTCCTCGACTTCGCTGACGCGTTCGTCGAAATCGGTGACCGTGGCGCGCATCATGACAAGCATTCCGGCGCTATCGCGGCGTTGCTTGGACATGATGCGTTCGATGTTTTCGAACCGCGCTTCCGTTGCCTGTCTGAACTGACCTATCTCGGATCGGAGCGCGCCAATACTCTCCTGAATTTTCATCAGGATCTGGGGTACAGCATCGGAGGAAGCATCGACCATAAATAGAACATAGCAGAAACATCTGCACCCAGCAAGTGTAGTGTCAGCCCTTTGCAGCCCTCAATACCTCGACGCCCGGCAGCGGCTTGCCTTCCATCCATTCCAGGAAGGCGCCGCCCGCGGTCGAGATGTAGGAAAAGTCCTCCGCCACGCCGGCATGGTTGAGCGCGGCCACGGTGTCGCCGCCGCCGGCCACCGAGACCAACTTGCCGGCCTTGGTGCGCGCCGCGGCGTGCCTGGCGCTGGAGACGGTGCCCATGTCGAACGGCGCGATCTCGAAGGCGCCGACCGGGCCGTTCCAGACCAGCGTCGCCGCATCGTCGATCGCCGCATTGATGCGGTCGATCGAGCGCGGGCCGACGTCGAGGATCATGCCGTCGGCGGGGATCGCCTCGATGCCATAGGCCTGCGACGGCGCGTTGGCTTCAAACTTGGTGGCGACCACGCCGTCGACCGGCAGAATGATGGCGCAGTTGGCGGCCTCGGCCTTTGCCATGATACGCAGCGCGGTGGCGGCGAGATCCTTTTCGCACAGCGACTTGCCGATGCCGAAGCCCTGCGCGTGCAGGAAGGTGTTGGCCATGCCGCCGCCGATCACCAGCGCGTCGACCTTGCTGACGAGATTTTCCAGCAGATCGATTTTCGACGATACCTTGGCGCCGCCGACGATGGCGATCACCGGCTTGGTCGGGGCTTCCAGCGCCTTGTTCAGCGCCACCAGTTCGGCCTGCATGGTGCGGCCGGCAAAAGCCGGCAACTTGTGGCCGAGGCCTTCGGTGGAGGCGTGGGCGCGGTGCGCCGCGGAGAACGCGTCGTTGACCCAGATGTCGCCGAGCTTGGCCAGTTCAGCGACGAAGGCCGGATCGTTCTTCTCTTCGCCGGGATGAAAGCGGGTGTTTTCGAGGCAGAGGATGTCGCCGTCCTTCATGGCGGCGACGGCCTTCGCCGCGACCTCGCCGACGCAATCGTCAGCAAAGGCGACGGGCTTCTTGATGACGTCCGCCAGCACGGCGGCCACCGGCTTCAGCGACTGCTTGGGATCGACGCCCTTGGGTCGGCCGAAATGCGCCAGCAGGATGACCTTGCCGCCCTTGCCGGAAATCTCGGTAATGGTCCCCGCGATGCGCTCGAGCCGCGTGGCGTCGGTGACGCGGCCATTGTCCATGGGGACGTTGAGATCGACGCGCACGAGCACGCGCTTGCCGGAAACGTTGACGTCGTCGAGGGTGCGGAAGGAATTGGTCATGATGAGCCCCGGTGCCTTGAAGCTCATCCCTCGAGACGCCTCGCTTCGCTCGGCTCCTCAGGGTGAGCGTTTGCGCTCGCGGCGAGGAGAGATGCTCCTCGCGCTCAGTTGCGGCTCCTCATGGTAAGGAGCGCGCCTCTCGGCGCGCGTCCCGAACCATGAGGCACGCGTTAGCTCAGATCAGCTTGCCGATCGCCACGGCTGTGTCGGCCATGCGGTTCGAGAAGCCCCACTCGTTGTCGTACCAGGAGAGCACGCGCACCAGCGTGCCGTTCTGCACCTTGGTCTGGTCGAAGGCGAAGGTCGAGGAATGTGGGTCGTGGTTGAAGTCGATCGACACGTTCGGATGGATCGTGGTGCCGAGAATGCCCTTCAGCTCGCCGGCGGCGGCAGCCTTGAACGCGGCGTTGATCTCTTCCTTGGTGGTGGCGCGCTTGGCGACGATCTTCAGGTCGATCACGGAGACGTTCGGGGTCGGCACGCGGATCGACACGCCGTCGAGCTTGCCGGCCAGTTCCGGCATCACCAGGCCGATGGCCTTGGCGGCGCCAGTGGAGGTCGGGATCATCGACATCGCCGCGGCGCGGCCGCGATAGAGGTCGCTGTGCAGCGTGTCCAGCGTCGGCTGGTCGCCGGTATAGGCGTGGATTGTGGTCATGAAGCCGGTCTCGATGCCGACGATCTCGTTCAGCACCTTGGCCACCGGTGCCAGGCAGTTGGTGGTGCAGGAGCCGTTGGAGACGACCAGGTGATCCTTGGTGAGGGTCTTGTGGTTGACGCCGTAGACGATGGTGGCGTCGGCGCCGTCCGAGGGGGCGGACACCAGCACGCGCTTGGCGCCGGCGGTCAGGTGCATCGAGGCCTTCGCCTTGGCGCTGAAGATGCCGGTGCATTCCAGCGCGATGTCGATGCCGAGGTCCTTCCACGGCAGCGTGTTCGGATCGCGCACCGCGGTGACCTTGATCTTGCCGCGGCCGATGTCGATGCTGTCGCCGTCGACGGTGACTTCGCCAGGGAAGCGGCCGTGCACGCTGTCGAAGCGCAGCAGATGCGCGTTGCTCTCCACCGAGCCGAGATCGTTGATGGCGACGACTTCGATGTCGGTGCGCTTGGACTCATGGATCGCCCGCAGGACGTTGCGGCCGATGCGGCCAAACCCGTTGATCGAAACCCGGATTGCCATTCAACTTCTCCCTGTCGCTCAAGACCTTGGTGTTGCTTGCATATAGTGACGTTTGATGTCGTTTTCATGCCCTGAATGGAACGCGGGCGCAATCCGTCGGATCGGCCGGCGTTCCGACAGGGTTAAGCCGCGTTGTGACGCTTGGTCGCGGCATCGACGACGGCCTCCGCCGTGATGCCGAAAAACTTGTAGAGCTCCTTCGCCGGCGCGCTGGCACCGAATGTCGACATGCCGATGAACACGCCGTCGTGGCCGATCACCGCATCCCAGCCGAACCGCACCGCGGCCTCGACTGCGATCTTGATCGGCGCCTTGCCAATGATGGCCTGCTGCTTTTCCGGGGACTGCTGCAGCAGCAGTTCGAGGGACGGCACCGACACCACGCGGGCGGCGATGCCCTTGTCCGCGAGCTGCTTCTGCGCGGCGACCGCGATCTCCACTTCAGAGCCGGAGGCGAAGATCGAGACCTTGGCCTCGCCCTGTGCTGCGACCAGTTCATAACCGCCATGCGCACAGAGATTGTCGTCGTGATGCACGGTGCGCGCCGGCGTCAGGTTCTGGCGCGACAGCGCCAGCACCGTCGGGCCGGTGGTGTTCTCCAGCGCCAGCTGCCAGCATTCCGCGGTCTCGACCGGGTCGGCCGGGCGGAATACCCGCATGTTGGGCATCGCCCGCAGCGAGGCCAGATGCTCCACCGGCTGATGGGTCGGGCCGTCCTCGCCGAGGCCGATGGAATCGTGGGTCATGATGTAGACCACCGGGATGTGCGACAGCGCCGCGATGCGCATCGAGGGGCGCGCATAGTCGGTGAAGCACATGAAGGTGCCGCCGGCGGGTGCGAAGCCGCCATGGGTGGAGATGCCGTTCATGGCTGCGGCCATGCCCATCTCGCGGATGCCGTAGTGGATGTAGCGACCGCTGAAATCGGTCGGCGTCACATCCTTGGCATGCTTGGTGCGGGTGTTGTTGGATGGCGTGAGATCCGCCGAGCCGAGCAGCAGTTCCGGCATCACGGCGACCAGCGCTTCCAGTGCCAACTCGCTGGCTTTGCGCGTCGCGATGGTCTGCGGCGCGTCAACCAGCTGCTTCTTCAGCGTGCGGATGGCGTCGTTGAGGCCGTCGGGGCGCTTGCGGTCGACGACGCGGCGCAGGAATTCGCTGCGCTCGGCGTCCGGCCGCGCATCGAAGCGCTCCTGCCAGTCGACATGGGCGGTGGCGCCCTGCTTGCCGACCGCGCGCCAGGCGGCGAGCACGTCGTCGGGAATTTCGAACGGGCCGTAATTCCAGCCGAGTGCCTTCTTGGCGCCGGCCAGCTCCTCCGCACCGAGCGGCTCGCCGTGGGCCTTCGAGGTGCCGGCGCGGGTTGGCGCGCCGAAGCCGATGGTGGTCTTGCAGGCGATGAATGACGGCCGGTCCGAAGTCTGCGCCGCAGTGATGGCGGCGGCAATGGCCTTCTGGTCGTGGCCGTCGACATGGACGGCGTTCCAGCCATGGGCCTTGAAGCGCGCCACCTGGTCGACGCTGTCCGACAGCGTCAGCGGGCCGTCGATCGAGATGCCGTTGTTGTCCCACAGGAAGATCAGCTTCGACAGCTTGAGGTGGCCGGCGAGCGCTGCGGCCTCGTGACTGACGCCTTCCATCAGGTCGCCGTCGGAGCACAGCACGTAGGTGTAATGATCGACGATGTCGCCATATTCGGCGGCCAGCAGCCGCTCGGCGAGCGCCGTTCCGACCGCGGTCGCCACGCCCTGGCCGAGCGGGCCGGTGGTGGTCTCGACGCCGGCGGTGATGAAGTTCTCGGGATGGCCGGGGGTCTTGGAATGCAGCTGACGGAAGTTCTTGAGCTGGTCGAGGGTGACGTCCTCGTTGCCGGTCAGATACAGCAGCGCATAGAGCAGCATCGAGCCGTGGCCGGCCGACAGGATGAAGCGGTCGCGATCCGGCCAGCGCGGATCGGCGGCGTCGAATTTCAGGAACTGGGTCCACAGCACCGTCGCCACGTCGGCCGCGCCCATCGGCAAGCCGGGATGGCCGGATTTGGCCTTTTCGACGCCATCCATGGCCAGCGCGCGAATCGCATTGGCCATCTTCGCGTGATCAACCTGCGTCATGCTCGTTTCCGCCTGCGATGAAGGGTGGGGACGTCCCGCATCCGCGGGACATGCGGCTTGCAGCGAAGTCTTGGTATACCGGTGGAGAAAGCGCTGGATAGCATCTGCGTTCCCGGGAGTCCAAGCCGGTAGGCCGTTATCGCCCATTTTTGTGGCCTTTGCAGTGCATAGCTGTTGAGCGGCGTTGCGCCAGGCTTGCTTGCCACGTAAATTTCCCCGCCTAAACGCTTGCCGAGCCGCAGCTTTTGCGCTCCGGCGGGTTTTGCAGCCAAGGTCCGCGTAACAGTATGATCGATCGACCCGCTTATGGTCCCGCCAGCCCGGACGCCGCCCTTGGCGGATCCTCCGAGATTGACGCCGCGACGCGGCGCCTGATGGCGGCGCTGGATGCGCTGGAGAGCGCGGCCGAACGGCGCCGCGAGGCCGATCGCGACGAGGACGAGCTGGCGACGCGGATCCAGGCGCTGGGCGCCGATCGGTCGCGGCTCGCCGACGAGCTCGACGGCACGCTGGTGAAATCGCGCCGGCTGGAGCGCGCCAACCGCGAGATTGCCGACCGGCTCGACGCCGCCATCGGCACGATCCGGTCCGTGCTCGACGCCGATGCGAAGGCGGAGGGCGACGCCCCATGAGCCACGTCAACGTCACCATCAACGGCCGGCAATACCGCATGGCTTGCGAGGAAGGCCAGGAAACCCGCCTGCTGCGCCTCGCCGAGAGCCTTGAGGCGCGGGTCGAGAATTTGCGCGGCAAATTCGGCGAGATCGGCGACGCCCGCCTTACGGTGATGGCGGCGCTGACCGTGGCCGACGAATTGGTCGACGCCAACCAGAAGATTCGTGCACTGGAGGAGGAACTCGCGGCCTTGCGCGACGTCCGCGTGGCGGCCGCAGACCGTGCCCGCGCCACCCAGGCCGCCGTCGCCGCGGCGCTGAATTCCGCCGCCGACCGCATTGAGAAGACCACCCAGGTGCTCAACCGCACCATCGGCGGCGGCGTGTCGATCGGGTAGTGCTATTTTTTCACCCTCCCCTGGAGGGGGAGGGTCGGCGAACGCCG
>DATCUS010000050.1:0-2673 GCA_036561845.1 Tardiphaga sp.
CAAGCGCGCGCTGCACGGCGTGGCCGCGCAGGCCAGGTTCGGCGGGCGGTGAGGGCGCGACGCGATGCGCGCTCAGAACAGTTTGTTGATGGTCACCGTCACCGCCTGGGTCTGGGTTCGCGCGGTGGCGGTGCCGACCATGGTGCCCTGGTTGGTGGTGCCGCCGGTGCCGTTGGGATTGGTGAACGGGCTCGCATAGCTGGCGGTGTTGTTCCCGGTCATCGCGAACATGTAGTTGACGTCGATGAACCAGGTCGGATCGAGGAAGTAGGTGACGCCGACCATGGCGGCGCCGCCGAGCACCCAGCTCTTGCTGGTGAGATTGATCGGCGCGCCGGAGACATTGGTGCGGTTGCCGTTGAGGTCGGCGAAGCCGATCAGGCCGTTGAGGTCGGTGCGCACCTGGGTGAGCGTGGGGCCGGCGCCGAAATAGACGAAGCCGCGGTCGAAGGCGCGGCCGATGAACGGCACGAAGGTCATCTGGTGATCGACATGGACCTGGTAGGACGCCACCAGCGCATTGCCGGTGAACGGCACCACCGTGGTCGTGCCGGTGGGCGTGAACGATCCCACCTGCGGCAGCAGCGCCGCGCGGATGCTGGAACTGGCGCCGAGATAGCTGTAGCCGAATTTGGCGCCCCACAGCCAGTCGCTGCCGGAGAACCGTGCGAAGTAGCCGGCCTGCGCCGAGAACGCGATCTGCACCTTGTGGTCCGGATACAGCGTGGCGGGGCCGGCGGCCGAGCCCGACGAGGTCAGCACGCCGTTGGTGAACACGTCCGAGGTGCCCACCGCATAGACGTCCTGGGTGCCGAAATCGAGCGACTGGGCGCTGCCGCCGACGCCGACGAAGAAGCCGGCGCGCGGCACCATCGACCGCTCGGGCAGCGGCCGCTGCGCCTTGACGTAGGCATCGACATCCGCGCCGCTCGCCGCGACGCCGGATGCGACGACACCGGCGAAGCCGAGGACAAAGCTGACAAAGGTGATGTGGCGCATGGCAAAGCCCCCCGTTGAGACGGCGGGTCCGTTGCCCGCGTCGCGCCAGCCTAGGAGCCGGCGCCGCGGCCGGTCTGAGCCGAACTGACCGGTTCCACGAATTATACATGCGCGCGCGGCGCCGCCGCGCACGCGGTATCGGGAGGGCGGCGATGGCGAGGCATCAGGACATTTGCGACGCGCACCAGCGCGCCCGCTTCATGCGGGCCGATGCTGCGCACGACATCCGGCCGGTGGCCGCGCGCGTCCGGCAGTTGATGGACAGACCGCCGACGAGCCGGTAGCGCGCGCAGCGCCGGACCTGATCGGGTTCGTAATTCGATATCCGTATGATAGTATAGGCGCGGTCCTGCGATCGGCTCCATCTGGGGGAGTGAGTCCGGTGAACGAGCGCGACGAGCTCAAAAAAATCCGCGCTCACGCGCGCGTCTGGAAGCGGTTCTACCGCAGGGTCGACAAGATCCTCGGCGCGCTCGGTCGGGGAGGTTCTTATGACGACGATGCGGATTTCTGGATTATCGGGGATGATTGGGGATGCGATGCCGTTCAGGTCGATTTGCGCAACCTCGATCTGCTGCGGCCCGACGTGCTCGACAAGCTGCAGGCATCGCTGGGCGGCGATCCCGACTGGAGCATTACGATCAGCATCAATCTGCGCGACCGAAGCTTCCAAGCGCCCAGCATGGGGCTCACCATCTACTCCGATGAAATCATCGACGAGCTGCAGCGGGATTATCTGCCCGAACGATTCCGACATGTGATTTTCGGAAGGCTGGCAACGGATGTCAAGAACGACATCGCCACGCGCGTCCGGCAACTGATGAACAAGCCGCCGACGGTCTAGAACATTGCGCGCGCAAGCAGCGCTGGGCCGCGCGGCCGTGCACGCCTGGTTCGGAGCGCGGTGAGGACGCGATGCCGGACCTGATCCGCTCGCAATTCATAGCTGCGCCGTAGGGTGGGTCAGGCGCCGTTGCGCCGTAACCCACCGCTCTCCGCTTCTGCAGTCGGTGGGTTACGCGCTGCGCGCTGACCCACCCTGCGAGCTAGCGCGGCGGCAGCGGCGCCGTATAGACCAGCGCCATGTCCTCGTAATCGTCGGACGGCAGCTTGGTCTTGCTTGCCGCGAGATGCATGTCGCGCAGCGACGTCATGCCGGAGACGGCGGGGCCGGACTCGTGCGGATGCGAGCGCAGCATGGTGGTCGCCGTGGCGAGGATGGCGCACACCGCAACCGCAGACAGTATCAGACGCGTCATGTGACTCTCCCTTATCCCAGCCAGCCATGTGTCGGCCGGCGGCGCCAAGGGTTCACCGCATGGCGCGCGGCGCGCGGTGTTCATTCGCGCAGGCGCCTGCCGCGCACCGCATTCGAAACGTCGATCCGCACCGCCGCGCACGCCGCGCTGTCGCGCGAATTGATTCCGCATGTTCACCAGGAGACCACCCATGAACCAGGAGACCGCCATGAACTACGACATCGCCGACGCCGCGCCGGAGCACAAGGCCGGCTTCGCCGCGCTGGCCCGCGACAGCCATGACGAGCTGCGCGCCACCTTCGAGGACTTCAAGTCGGCCAATGACGAGCGGCTGGCGCGGCTGGAGCGCGGCCGCGGCGACGTGCTGCTGGAGGAGAAGGTGGCGCGCATCGACGCCGCGCTCGACGCGCAGCAC
>DATCUS010000051.1:0-13253 GCA_036561845.1 Tardiphaga sp.
CATGGCCGACACGCTGGGCCGCGCCGCCGGCTGATTTCCGTGCACGGCGCGGCGGCAGCGCCACAACGCGGCTTTCCGAATCAGCAATAATGCTAAGCTTCGGAAAGCGATGGGTTTATGCGATCTTGCATGGCTTCTCGCTGCCACCGGGAGACAGGCTTGAGGATGTTGCGCGCGTCATGATCCGCATCTCCACGATGTTCATCGCCATCTGCATGGTGCTGGTCGCGGCCTCGCTCGGCATGGTGCTGTATGCGGGGGCCGGCATCAGCGCCTCGCAGTCGGCGATCATTGCCCTGACTGCGCTGACCCTGCTGATTCTCTACAGCGCCGTCTCGACCCGGCTGCAGGACCGCAGTGACACCGGCAGCCAGATCGGCGACCTCTCCCGCGGCACTACCGACCTCGCGCGCCAGGTCGCCGAATTCGGCCGCCGCCTCGCCGCCGTCGAAGGCAAGATCGCCGCCGTCAATGCCACCGGCCAGGATCGCATCCAGGCGGTGATCGGCGAGATCAACGAACTCGGCACGCTGGTCCAACAGCTCGCCAGCTCGGTGGCCAGCCACGAGGACCTCCTTGCGACGCAGCCGCCTGTCGCTGTCTCGGCGCCGACGGCCTATATTCCGGTGGCGCCGCCAAGCGCCGCCGACAAGGTCGCCGCCGTTGAACAGTCCCCGGCCGCCACCATCGCCGAAGACACCGTCAGCGTCGTCGCCGACAAGCCGGCAACGACCGCGACGGCCCCGGGCGAAGCGCGCAGCGATGCGGAGCTGATGGCGACGGTGAAGGCCGCGGTCGCCGACAACCGCATCGACATCTATCTGCAGCCGATGGTGACGCTGCCGCAGCGCAAGGTGCGCTTCTACGAGGCGGTGACGCGGCTGCGCGACGCCAGCGACCGGATCATCGTCGCCGACGATTTCATCGCCGCCGCGGAATCCGCCGGGCTGATGGCGCAGATCGACCACACCGTAATGCTTCGCTGCATGCAGGTGCTGCGCCGGCTGATGGTCCGCAACAAAGACGTCGGGGTGTTCTGCAACGTCGCCTCCGTCACGCTGTCCAACGCCGAGACCTTCGCGCAATGCATCGATTTCCTCGAGGCTAACCGTGCGCTGGCGTCGTCCTTCGTGCTCGAATTCAAGCAGGCGACCTTCCGCAACCTCGGCCCGGTGGAGAGCGAGCACCTCGCGGCGCTCGCGCAGCGCGGCTACCGTTTCTCCATCGACCACGTCGTCGATCTCAGGATCGAGCCGCGCGAACTGGCCGATCGCGGCGTGCGCTTTATCAAGGTCCCGGCAACCCTGCTGCTCGATCCGAAACAGACCTCGACCGCCGACATCCATCCGGCGGACCTGTCCGATCTGCTCGGGCGCTTCGGCATCGACCTGATCGCCGAGCGGATCGAGGGCGAGCGCGCCGTGATCGATCTGCTCGACTATGACGTCCGCTTCGGGCAAGGATTTCTGTTCGCGGCGCCGCGTCCGCTGCGGCCGGAGCAGCCGAACGGCGGCGGCCCCGCGAAGCCGTCCACCCACGCGCCACGGGATACCAATGGTTCAACCAAGCCTGCCAGGACCGAAGCCAAGACAGAAACCAGGACAGAAACCAGGATCGAGCCGGCCCGGACCGAGCCGCCGCGCACCACCGGCAATGCAGCGCTGGCGCGCCGCGCCACCGGCCCGAACTGATCGGCACCACTTCTCATGACCACATTGCGTTTTGTCGCGCAGTTGCGCGACCTCGTAGCCGGCGTCGATGTCGTGCTCAGCGACATCTGGGGCGTCGTCCATAACGGCCTGGTGGCGTTTCCCGAAGCCTGTGAGGCGCTGCACACGTTTCGCGCCCGCGGCGGCACCGTGATCCTGATCACCAACGCGCCGCGGCCGGCGGATTCGGTGCAGCGGCAGTTGCGCAAGCTCGGCGTCGCCGACGATGTCTATGACGCCATCGTGTCGTCCGGCGACCTGACCCGCAATTTCATCACCGGCCGATTGGGACAGTCGATGTACTGGATCGGCCCGGAGCGCGACAATTCGATCTACCGCGGGCTCGACGCCAGGTTCGCGCCGCTGGAGCAGGCCGACTACATCGTCTGCACCGGGCCGTTCGACGACGAGACCGAGACCGCCGAAGACTACCGCGAGATGATGCAGCAGGCACTGGCGCGCAAACTGACGCTGGTCTGCGCCAATCCTGACATCATCGTCGAGCGCGGCGATCGCCTGGTGTATTGTGCCGGCGCCATCGCCGAACTGTATCGCGAACTCGGCGGCGACGTGGTGTTCTACGGCAAGCCGCACCGCCCGATCTACGATCAGGCGATGGCGCTGGCGAAAGCCGGGCGCGGCGATGACACGCCGCTCGACCGGGTGCTGGCAATCGGCGATTCCGTGCGTACGGATCTGGCTGGCGCAAAGGCGTTCGGCATCGATTGCCTGTTCGTCACCCGCGGCATCCACGCCGGCGAGTTCGAGGGCATCGAGCGGATGGAGGCGGCCGCGGTAAAGGAGCTGTTCGGCCACCCGCCGAAGGCGCTGATGCGGGAATTGAAGTGGTAGGGCGGCCGCCACCCGCACAGACTCTGCCGGCATCCTGAGGCGCCGTCGCGAAATCGACGGCCTCGAAGGATTGCCGCAGACGCCGCCATCTGTGGCCGCATCCTTCGAGGCTCGCCGTAACCGGCGAGCGCCTCAGGATGACGGCAGCGGAATTACTTACGCCGGCACGGTGTCGGGGAACACGGCCTCGATCTTGGTCTTCAAGGTCGCGGCGTTGAACGGCTTGACGATGTAGTTGTTCACGCCGGCCTTCTTCGCCGCGATCACGTTCTCGGTCTTGGATTCCGCGGTGATCATGATGAACGGCGTCTGCGACAGGTTGGGATCGGCGCGAACTTCCTTGAGCAGGTCGTAGCCGGTCATCGGCTCCATGTTCCAGTCGGAGATCACCAGGCCGTACTTCTTGGTGCGCATCTTTTCGAGCGCCATCGAGCCATCGCTGGCATCGTCGATGTGTTCGAATCCGAGCTGCTTGAGAAGATTGCGAATGATGCGGATCATGGTGTTATAGTCATCCACCACCAGCACCGTCATCGACAAATCAACCGCCATCTTCATTCCCCCTGATACGACGCGCAAAACACACTGGAATACATGCCGGGCAGGCAAATACGTCCGGGCGCAGGATCGACAGCGAAGTTGCCTTCCGCAGCCCGCTGAAGGATTAGCACCTGCGGTTAAACAGCCCGTTAACCGCCCCCCGGCAGGAAATACCTAAAACGCAACATAAGCCGTCGAATCGACCCGGCTTGACTTCCCGGCCGGCAGTGCGCCACGGTCCCGCGCCCGCCGAAATGACCAAGAATCCCATCATGACATCAGGCTTTTGCGTCATCCGCGACACCACGCCCGTCGCCGCCATTCCCCGGGGATGCGTGGTGGCGATGGGAAATTTTGACGGCGTGCATCTTGGCCACCGTGCGGTGATCCAGGCAGCGCTGGAAATGGCCAAGCTGCACAAGACAACGGCGCTGGCGGTGACCTTCGAGCCGCATCCGCGCAGCTATTTCAGTCCCAGCACGCCGCAATTCCGGCTGACCGACGAGACCACCAAGCTGCGGCTGCTGGCCGGCACCGGCCTCGCCGGGGCAGTGGTGATGACCTTCGACAAGGGCCGCGCCGGCACCACTGCGCAGGATTTCATTCACCATGACCTGATCGGCCGGCTCGGCATCAGCGGCATCGCCGTCGGCTACGACTTCCATTTCGGCAAGGGCCGGGTCGGTTCCCCTGCCTTGCTGGTGGCCGAGGCGCCGCGGCTGGGCATCGAGGTCGACGTGCAGCCGCATATCGACATCGACGAGCGCCCGGTGTCGTCGACCGCCATCCGCATGGCGCTGGCCGAGGGCGAGATCTCTGAGGCCACCCGGATGCTCGACGGACCCTGGTTCGTCACCGGCGAGGTCATCCATGGCAAGAAACTCGGTCGCGACCTCGGTTTCCCCACCGCCAATATCCGCCTGTCTGCCAGCTGCGGCCTCAAGCACGGCATCTATGCGGTGCGGGTCGGCCGCGGTTCCGAGCGCCTCGATGGCGTCGCCAGCTTCGGCCGCCGCCCCACCTTCGACAACGGCGCGCCGCTGCTGGAGGTGTTCCTGTTCGATTTCGCCGGTGACCTCTACGGTGCGACGCTGGATGTGGCGTTCATCGCCTTCATCCGCGAGGAACTGAAATTCGAAGGCATCGAGCCTTTGGTTCGGCAGATGAACGACGACAGCGCCCGCGCCCGCGCCGCCCTGGCAGCGGCGCCCAATGCATTTCCGAAGCTGGGAGTGGTGGGATGACCAGGACCGAAAAGCAGAAGATGCTGGCCGGCGAGCTGTACCGCCCCGGCGATCCGGAGTTGAACGCCGACGCCGCGGCCAACAAGGCCTGGCTGGTGCGCTATAATGCGGCGCTGGGGCTGCCGGTGGCAGAGCGCCACGCGCTGCTGAGCGCGCATTTTGGCCTGGTCGGGAAAGACGCCGTGGTCCGGCCGCCGTTCCATTGCGACTATGGCTACAACATCCGCCTCGGCAACAATGTGTTCCTGAATTTCAACTGCGTGATCCTGGACGTGGTCGCGGTGTCCATCGGCGACGGCACCCAGATCGGGCCGGCGGTGCAGATCTACACCGCCGACCATCCCCGCGATGCCAAAACCCGGGCCGAGGGGCTTGAATTCGGGCGCCCGGTCGTGATCGGCCGCGACGTCTGGATCGGCGGCGGCGCCATCCTCCTGCCCGGCGTCAGTATCGGCGAGGGCGCGGTGATCGGCGCCGGCAGCGTGGTCACCCGGGACGTGCCGGCGGGCGCGACCGTGGCCGGCAACCCGGCCAAGGTGCTGAAGAAAACACAGCCGTCATCCTGAGGCGCTCGCCCGGCAGGGCGAGCCTCGAAGGATGCTGTTTGGCGCGGTCTGAGCCGCCCGCCGTCGTCCTTCGAGGCTGGCACGGGCTCGCTCCTCAGGATGACGGCTCATTGCCAGGGTGCCGCGCAGCCCGGTGGGGCTTTGCGCTTCCTGCCGCCGGCTGCTATTGAGTGCCGGATGTCTGCACGGCGCCCCATTTTCCGCATTATCGGCCCGGCTTTCGCCTGAGCTTTGCTCGGCGCAAGACCGGGATCGTTGCCGTTCATCGCGTCCCCCACGCGTTTCCGCGCCATTCAGCCGAGCCAGAGCCTTCATGTCCGACACCTCAGCCAAATCCGAAACCCAAAAAGATACAAAAGACTATTCCAAGACCCTGTACCTGCCGCAGACCGAGTTTCCGATGCGCGCCGGCCTGCCGCAGGCCGAGCCGAAGCTGCTGGAGCGCTGGCAGGAGATCGACCTCTACGGCACGCTGCGCAAGCAGTCGAAGGGCAAGCCGAAATTCGTGCTGCACGATGGCCCGCCCTACGCCAACGGCAACATCCATATCGGCCATGCGCTCAACAAGATCCTCAAGGACGTGGTGACCAAGAGCCAGCAGATGCTCGGCTTCGATTCCAACTACGTGCCGGGCTGGGACTGCCACGGCCTGCCGATCGAATGGAAGATCGAGGAAGAGAACTACCGCTCCAAGGGCAAGCCGAAGCCGGACTTCAAGGACGCTGCGGCGATGATCGCCTTCCGCAAGGAATGCCGCGCCTATGCCGGCAAATGGCTCGACGTGCAGCGCACCGAATTCAAGCGGCTCGGCATCGTCGGCGACTGGGACCACCGCTACGCCACCATGGATTTCTTCGCGGAAGCGCAGATCGCCCGCGAGCTGATGAAGTTCGCCGCCAACGGCACGCTGTATCGCGGGTCCAAGCCGGTGATGTGGAGCGTGGTGGAAAAGACCGCGCTGGCGGAAGCGGAAGTCGAATACGAGGACTACACGAGCGATACGGTGTGGGTGAAGTTTCCGGTGGCCGCCAAGTTCGGCCGCCTCGCCAACGCCTCGGTGGTGATCTGGACGACCACGCCGTGGACCCTGCCGGGCAACCGCGCCATCAGCTTTTCCAACAAGATCTCCTACGGCCTCTACAAGGTCACCGAGGCGCCGGAAGACAACTGGGTCAAAGCCGGCGAACTTCTGATCCTCGCCGACACACTGGCCGAGAGCGTGTTCAAGCAGGCCCGCGTGACGGCCTATGAAAAGAGCGGCGATGTGGATGCGGGCATCCTCGATGCGCTCGAGTGCCGGCACCCGCTGGCGGGCCTTGCCGGCGGCTATGAATTCGTCGTGCCCCTGCTCGACGGCGATCACGTCACCGACGATACCGGCACCGGCTTCGTCCACACCGCGCCCGGCCATGGCCGCGAGGATTTCGATATCTGGATGGCGAATTCCCGCCAGCTCGAAGCGCGCGGCATCAGTTCGGTGATCCCCTACACCGTCGATGAAAACGGCGCGCTCACCGAGCAGGCGCCGGGCTTCACCGGCAAGCGGGTGATCAACGACAAGGGCGAAAAGGGCGACGCCAACGAGGCCGTGATCAAGGCGCTGATGGAGGCCGGCATGCTGCTGGCGCGCTCAAGGCTGAAGCATCAGTACCCGCATTCGTGGCGATCGAAGAAGCCGGTGATCTATCGCAACACGCCGCAATGGTTCATCGCGATGGACAAGGACATCGTCGACGACGGCAAGGCCAGGCCCGGCGATACCCTGCGCCATCGCGCGCTCGAGGCCATCAAAGTCACCCGATGGGTGCCGGCAATGGGCCAGAACCGCATCAACGGCATGATCAACACCAAGCCGGACTGGGTGATCTCGCGGCAGCGCGCCTGGGGCGTGCCGATCGCGGTGTTCGTGCGCGAAAAGGGCGATGGCTCCGCCGAAATCCTGATCGACGAGACCGTCAATCTGCGGATCGCGGAAGCCTTCATGAGCGAGGGCGCCGACGCCTGGTATGCCGAAGGTGCGCGCGAGCGCTTCCTCGGCGAGCGCGCAAAAGAGGAATGGAAAAAGGTCGACGACATCTGCGACGTCTGGTTCGACTCCGGCTCCACTCACGCCTTCGTGCTAGAAGACCAGCAGAACTTCCCGGGACTCGCCGGCATCCATCGCAAGGTCGATGGCGGCGACGACACCGTGATGTATCTGGAAGGCTCCGACCAGCATCGCGGCTGGTTCCAGTCGTCGCTGCTGGAAAGCTGCGGCACCCGCGGCCGCGCGCCCTATGACATCGTGCTGACCCACGGCTTCACGCTCGACGAGAACGGCCGCAAGATGTCGAAGTCGATCGGCAACACCGTCGAGCCGCAGAAGGTGATCGCGCAGTCCGGCGCCGACATCCTGCGCCTCTGGGTCTGCGCCACCGACTATGCCGACGACCAGCGCATCGGCCCGGAGATCCTCAAGACCACCATCGAGACCTATCGCAAGCTGCGCAATTCGCTGCGCTGGATGCTCGGCACGCTGGCGCACTACAAGCCGAAAGACGCGGTCGCGTTCGCCGACATGCCCGAGCTGGAGCGACTGATGCTGCATGCGCTGGCGGCACAGGACGCCATCGTGCGGAAAGCCTATGAGGAGTTCGACTACAAGACGGTAGTGGCGTCATTGTCGGCCTTCATGAACACCGAGCTGTCGGCGTTCTATTTCGATATCCGCAAGGACACGCTGTATTGCGACGCGCCGTCGTCGCAACAGCGCAAGGCCGCACTTACCGCGATCGACATGCTGTGCAACGCGATCCTGAAGTGGCTGGCGCCGATCCTGTCCTTCACCGCGGAAGAGGCGTGGCGGATGTATCGGCCGGACGCCGAACCCTCGGTGCATCTGACGGAGTTTCCGGACGGCCTCGGCCAGTTCCGCGACGATGCGCTGGCCGCGAAATGGGAGATCATCCGCAACGTCCGCCGCGTCGTCACCGGCGCGCTGGAAGTGGAGCGCGCCGCCAAGAACATCGGCTCGTCGCTGGAAGCCTCGCCGCTGCTCTACGTCTCCGACAAGGCGACCTTCGGCATCCTCGCCGACGTCGATCTGGCCGAAGTGTTCATCACCTCCAACGCCATGATGACCAATGACGAGGCGCCGGCCGGCGCGTTCAGCTTGAGCGACATCCCCGGCGTCGCCGTCGTTGTGGAGAAGGCCGTCGGCCGGAAATGCGCGCGGTCGTGGAAGATCCTGCCGACGGTGGGCGAAGACGCCGAATATCCCGACGTCACCCCGCGCGACGCGCAGGCGTTGCGCGAATGGAAAGCGCTGGGGGTCTCTGTGTGACCCCTGCCTTGCGTTCCGGCATCCTCGCCGCCGTAGCTGCCCTGATCCTCGACCAGGCCTCAAAACTGTGGCTGCTGTTCGTGTTCGACCTCAGCCGCCGCGGCGCGGTGGCGGTGACGCCGTTCCTCGACCTGGTGCTGGCCTGGAATACCGGCATCAGCTACGGCTGGTTTGCCGAATCCGGGGCCACCGGCCAGGCCGTGCTGGTGGCGGTCAAGGCGGTGGCGATCGTGGTGCTGGCGGTGTGGATGGCGCGGTCCACCACGCACATCGCCACCGTCGCACTGGGGCTGATCATCGGCGGCGCGATCGGCAACGGCATCGACCGCTTCGCCTGGGGCGCGGTGGTCGATTTTGCCCTGCTCCACGTCCAGATGTCGGGCAAGACCTACAACTGGTACGTGTTTAACCTTGCCGACTGCGCCATCGTTGCCGGGGTTGCAGGCCTGCTGTATGACTCGTTCTTCGGGCCAACCGCCGCAAAAGCGCCCTGATCCCGGCAGATACGGGCAGGTGCGGGGCGATACCGCAAAAGCGGGCTGCGCCGGTTGGCGCCCCGCCGGAAAACTGAACAGGATGAACGCGATGCGCGAGACCGAACTGAACGGTTGGAGGTTGCGGATGTCATCGGGTGCGCTGCAGCGCGCCATGCGTCTGGCCGCCGTCACCCTCGCACTAGGCTGTGTCATGTCCGCCGGGATCGCCCGCGCCCAGGACGACGAAGAAGACACCACTAGCTTCGAAGACAGGGTCATCAAGAACATCATGAGCGGCCTCGGCGGCACCAACATGGAAAACCAGGGCATCGACTATCGCGAGCGGTCGCCGCTGGTGGTGCCGCCCAAGATCGACCTGCCGCCCCCCGACGCCTCCGCCAAGGTTCAGGTGCCGAACTGGCCGAACGATCCGGATGTTGCCGCGCGCAAGGCCGCGGCTGCAGGCGCCGGTGCGAAATACGGACCGGGCGAAAGCGCGCTCACATCCGCGCGTACGCTGACCCCGGCCGAGCTGGCGCCGAAGCGGGTGCGCAAGACAGCGACCGCCAACGACGTCGGCACCCCCGGTGAGCCCACCAAGAATATCGTCTTGAGTCCGAAGCAGCTCGGTTATGAAGGCGGCCTGTTCAAGGGCGTGTTTGGCGGCAACAAGGCGGAGACCGCCGAATTCAAGGGTGAGCCGTCACGCGGCGAACTGACCCAGCCTCCGACTGGCTACCAGACACCGTCGCCGAATTACGCCTATGGTACCGGGCCGAAGGAAATCATGCAGGCCCAGCCCGACATCATGAAGGGCAAGTATTGAGCGCCGCGGTCGCGTTGCGTCGCTTTCCGGTTTCGACAATCCCATTGCGATCGGCTGCTCCGCACGAATGCGTGCGGCGCGATCGCACAACTGCGCCGAGGAGCTGCTAGCCCCGCCATGTCGCCATCATCCCGACTCGCCTTGCGATCCGTCGCCGCGCTGGCACTGCTGCTGAGCCCGATCGCCGGTGCGAGCGCCCAGACCGTGACCTCGGAGCGGCCCACCACCTTCACCCTCGGGAACGGCATGCAGGTGGTGGTGATCCCCGATCACCGCACCCCGGTGGTCACCCAGATGGTCTGGTACAAGGTCGGCTCCGCGGACGAGACCCCCGGCAAGTCCGGTCTCGCGCATTTCCTCGAACACCTGATGTTCAAGGGCACGGCGAAACATCCGGCTGGCGAGTTTTCGCAGACCGTACAGCGCGTCGGCGGCAGCGAGAACGCCTTCACCTCCACCGACTACACCGGCTACTTCCAGCGCGTCACCAAGGACCAGCTCGGCAAGATGATGGAGTTCGAGGCCGATCGCATGACCGGCCTGGTGCTCAAGGACGAAAACGTGCTGCCGGAGCGCGACGTGGTGCTGGAAGAATACAACATGCGCGTCGCCAACAGCCCGGACGCGCGGCTCAGCGAACAGATCATGGCCGCGCTGTATCTCAACCATCCCTACGGCCGCCCGGTCATCGGCTGGCACCAGGAGATCGAGAAGCTCGACCGCGAGGACGCGCTGGCCTTCTACAAGCGCTTCTATGCGCCCAACAACGCCACGCTGGTGATCGCCGGCGACGTCGATGCCAACGAGGTCCGTCCGCTGGCCGAGCGCACCTTCGGCGTGGTGGCGCCTCAGCCGTCGATTGCCGCGCATCGCATCAGGCCGCAGGAGCCGACCCCGGCCGGTCCGCGCACCGTGACGCTGGCCGACCCGCGCGTCGAACAGACCAGCGTGCGGCGCTCCTACCTGGTGCCGTCGGCCACCACCGCGGCCACGGGCGAAAGCCCCGCACTCGACGTGCTGGCGCAACTGATGGGCAGCGGCAGCAACTCCTATCTCTATCGCGCGCTGGTAATCGACAAGCCGCTCGCGGTCAGCGCCGGCGCCGGCTATCAGGGCACGGCCCTCGACAGTTCGCAGTTCATGATCTCGGTGTCGCCAAAGCCCGGCGTCGAATTTGCGGAGGTGGAAAAAGCGATGGACGTGGTGATCGCCGACATGGCGGCGAACCCGGTGCCGTCGGCGGATCTGGAGCGCGTCAAGACGCAACTGATCGCTGAGGCCGTCTATGCGCAGGACAACCAGGCGACGCTGGCGCGTTGGTACGGCGCGGCCCTGACCACCGGCCTCAGCGTCGACGACATCCGCGCCTGGCCCGACCGCATCCGTGCCGTCACCGCCGAACAGGTGCGCGCCGCGGCCGAAAAATGGCTCGACAAGAAGCGCTCGGTCACCGGCTATCTGATCAAGGACACTGCCGCGCCGAAGCGCGAGGAGAAGCGGTCGTGAAGCACAGCATCCATCTCACCCGCCGCGTTGCGCTGGTCGCCGCCGCCGGCATCGCGCTCGGCGCCTTGTTCGCCACCACGCCGTCGCAGGCCGCTGCGAAAATCCAGCACCTGGTGTCGCCGGGCGGCATCCAGGCTTGGTTCGTGCAGGATGCCACGGTGCCGCTGATCGCCATGGAATACGCCTTCGACGGCGGCGCCGCGCAGGATCCCGCCGGCAAGCCGGGCGTCAGCAACATGGTCGCCAGCCTGATGGACGAGGGCGCCGGCGAGCTGGATTCCAAGACCTTTCACGAGCGGCTCGAGCGCCGCGCCATCGAACTCAGCTACAGCGCCACGCGCGATTACCTGCGCGGCTCGCTGCGCATGCTGACCGAGCACCGCGACGAGGCCTTCGACCTGCTGCGGCTGTCGCTCTCCGTGCCGCGCTTCGATGCGCCCGACGTCGAGCGCATCCGCGCCCAGATCATGTCCGGCCTGCGCCGCGAGAGCTCCAATCCCGGCTCGATCGCCAGCCGCAAATTCCTCGAAGTGGCGTTCGGCGAGCATCCCTATGGCCGCCAGCCCGGCGGCACCCTGACCAGCGTGCCGACCATCAATGTCGACGACATCCGCGACTACAAACGCCGCGTCGTGGCCAAGGAGACGCTGCGCGTCGCCGTGGTCGGCGACGTCGATGCCGCCACGCTGGGCAAGCTGCTCGACCAGACCTTCGGCGGATTGCCGGCCAAGGCCGAGCTCACCGCGGTGCCGGACGTCATCGCGGCGAAACCGCCGCAGCGCGTGTCGATCCCGCTTGACGTGCCGCAGACCGTGGTGACCTTCGGCAGCCCCGGCTTCAAGCGCGACGACCCCAACTTCATGGCGGCCTATATCGTCAACCACATCCTCGGCGGCGGCACGCTGTCGTCGCGGCTCTATCACGAGGTGCGCGAAAAGCGCGGCCTGGTCTATTCGGTCTACGGCTCGCTGCTGTGGATGGCGCATTCCGGCATCTTCATCGGCAATACCGCCACCCGCGCCGACCGCGCCACCGAGACCGTCGACACCATCACCCGCGAGGTCAAGCGCATGGCCGAGGACGGCCCGACGCAGAAGGAGCTCGACGAAGCCAAGTCCTATCTCAAGGGCTCGCAGATGCTGGCGCTCGACACGTCCTCGAAGCTCGCCTCGGCGCTGCTGCAGTACCAGCTCGACAAACTGCCGATCGACTATATCGAGAAGCGCAACGCCATCGTCGATGCGGTGACTCTCGACCAGGCGAAGGCCGCGGCGAAGCGGCTGTGGAGCGATGGCCTGCTCACCGTCAGCGTCGGCCGCGCCCAGGCCGCGGCGGCGGAGCCGGTCGTTCCGACACCGAAGGCGAACTGAATCGGAGTGGCGCCGGCTGGTTTCCCGGACGCGGTGCGGCGTGAGCGACGATGCGCAGCATCGTCCGAAACGCTGCTCCGCAGATCCGGGATCCCGCTTTCTTCGAAGCGATACCGGGACCCCGGATCAGCAGCGCACCACGCTGCAAGGGCAGCGCGTTGCGCGGCATCCGGGGAACGCCCCTACTGCTTGGCGCAAACAATTCGAAACTCCGCTATCCTCCCCGGGTCGATTCCCATTCCGGGAACCGTCCCGGTGAGCCCATGCTGCGGATCGCGCGAAACCTGTCCATCGACGAGAACGACATCGAGGTGACGTTCGTGCGCGCCTCGGGCCCGGGCGGGCAGAACGTCAACAAGGTCTCGACAGCGGCGCAGTTGCGCTTCGACAGCCGCAAGCTTGCGATCCCCGAGGACATGGCGATCCGGCTGCGCACCTTGGCCGGCCAGCGCATGACCAAGGACGGCGTCATCGTGATCCACGCCCAGCGCTTCCGGACGCAAGAGCGCAACAAGGCTGACGCCATTGCGCGGCTGACCGAACTGCTGCAGGAGGCCGCTTTCCGCCCGATCACCCGTCGCCCGACCAAGCCGACCCTGGGCTCCAAGACCCGCCGCCTCGAAGGCAAGAAGCGGCGCAGCGACGTCAAGTCGAAGCGCGGCTCCGGCGGATTCGACGACTGAGGCTTGGTCCAACGAAAACGGCCCTCCCTTGCAGGGAGAGCCGTCGATGCACTCACGCGGTTGACCCACGCAGGCAACCGTTAAGTCAACGCGTCCTAATGCCGTTTGGTCCCTGCGGCCGGATCGCCGGCGGCGTCGAGACCATTCGGGGCCGCATTG
>DATCUS010000052.1:0-4663 GCA_036561845.1 Tardiphaga sp.
CGGTCGCCGGCGCCGTGGTCGGCCAGCCGCTGCGCCGGCGGCTGCGCCCCGACGATGATCCGTTCGGCGCGGTCGGAATCCGCGTTGGCAGTTTCCTGGTCAGGCCCGCGATCGAGCTCGGCGGCGGCTATGACAGCAATCCGGCGCGCTTCGTGACGCCGCGCAGTTCGAGCTTCTACCGGATTGCGCCGGAACTGCTGGCGGCCTCCGACTGGTCGCGCCATTCGGTGATCGTCGATCTCAGGGGCTCCTACACCGGCTACGAGAAGACCTTTCCGGCACCGGCAGGGCAGATCTCCTCGGCGCCGGTCGATGTCGACCGCATCGAATTCAACGGCAAGGTCAATGGGCGGCTCGACGTCACCCGCGACAACCGCGTCAACGGCGAGTTTCGGTTGCGCGTCGGCGCCGACAATCCCGGCAGTCCGAACATCCAGGCCGGGCTGGCGAAATTTCCGCTGTTCACCTCGACGGGCGGCACGCTCGGCGTCGAGCAGGACTTCAACCGCCTGCAGGTCAAGCTCGACGGCACGGTCGACCGCATCGCCTATCAGGACTCGCAGCTCACCAACGGTGTCACCACCACCAATGACGACCGCAACTACAACCAGTATGGCGGTGTCGGACGCGTCAGCTACGAACTGCTGCCGGGACTGCGGCCGTTCGGCGAGATCCAGGGCGACACGCGCGTCCACGACACCAAAGTCGATCGCTCCCTCTATCAGCGCGATTCCGACGGCGGTTACGTCAAGGCCGGCACCACCTTCGAACTCACCCGGCTGCTGACCGGCGAGGTGTCGGTCGGCTATGCCGCGCGCCGCTACGCCGATCCGCGGCTGCAGGATCTCAAGGGCCTGCTGACCACGGCCTCGCTGGTCTGGACGGCGACGCCGCTGACCACGGCGAAATTCATTTCCGTCAGTTCGATCGACGAGACCACGCTGGCCGGCGTGCCGGGCGTGCTGACCCGCACCTACACCTTCGAGGTCGACCACGATTTCCGCCGTTGGCTGACCGCCATCGGCAGGTTCACCTATGGCACGCAGGACTATCAGGAGAGCACGCGGTTCGACCAGATCTACGGGATCTCCGGCGACCTGGTGTTCAAGCTGAACCGGGAATTCCAGATCAAGGCGCAGGTGCGCCACGACCGGCTGGAGTCCAACATCGCCGGCGCCAGCACCAATGCCACCGTGGTCATGCTTGGCGTGCGATTGCAGCGCTAGCGGCTGGGTCCCGACGCAACGCAACGCGTCGCACTTGCGATCCGGTGCGCTACAGAGCCGGGAGGGGAAGCAAGCTGCGCGCTACTTCCGCCGGATGCGGGCGTTGGGCCGGGTGAACCGCACGCCCTTGTTGTCGGGCAGCCGCACCGCATTATAACCGCCGGCGATGCACGCCTCGCGCTGCGGCATCTTTTCCAGCGGGCCGCGGGCGGTTTCCCACCACGACGCGCGGTGTGACGCGCGCGGCAGCGCATCGTTGATGATCTCCTCGATCTGCTCGAGGCTCAGGACGAATTCAGGCACGGTCTGTTTCAGCAGATAGTCGCGCAGCAGATCGTAATCGGGCACGTCGAATCCTCAGAGGCGCAAGCGCGGATGGGTGGTCTCTCATAGCCGGGTGCGCTGCGCCGATCCATGGCTTTGACGGTGCAGGCGGCCCTGATCGCGGCCGGCGGCGCCAGGATCGCTGCGAATTGCGTCATCCCCGGCAACCCGCCGTTAACGCCGTGTCCCGTTGCCCGCAGCAGCTTAAGCGGTCGGCAATTATTAGCATGCATTCAATTGGTCCGGGAGCCGACAATGATGTTCAGGAAAAAACGCGGTGGAACGCCCGGGCGCTGGCCAATTTCAGCCAAGTTGCTGATTTTGTCGTCGCTGGTGACGATTCTCGGATTTTCCGCAGTGTGCGGCACGGTGATGTTCGACATGCGCCGCGGCCAGGAAGAACTGGCGCGCCAAACCAGCGAAAATCTCGCCACCACCATCGATTCCGATATCGGCCGCATCATCGAACTGTACGATCTGTCGCTTCGCGCAGTGGTCACCGGTATGTTGATGCCGGAATTCAGTACGATGAGCAAACCGCTTCGTCAGCTCGTGCTGTTCGATCACGCCGCCAGCGCCAGCCATTTCGGCGCGATCCAGGTGTTCGACGCCAAGGGCAATCTCGTCATCGACGCCGCCAGCCTCGATCCGCCTCCGGAAAACCGCGCTGACGAGCAGTTCTTCAAGGTTCACCGCGGCGATGGCGAGGCCGGGCTGTACATCAGCAAGCCGATGCTGCATCGCGGCGTCTATTCCATCGTGTTCAGTCGCCGCATCACCGATGCCGAGGGCGGCTTTGCCGGCGTGGTGGTCGGTGCCATCCGCTTCACCTATTTTCACGAATTGTTCGACCGGCTGCGGCTCGATGCGGACGACACCATCTCCGTGATCCGCAAGGACGGCATGGTGCTGATGCGCACGCCATTCGATCTCGACATCGTCGGCCACGGCTTTAGCGAGGGACCGATCGTGCGGCGGCTGCTGGTGGAGCGTAGCGGCGTGGCCTGGGCCGCTGGATCGCACGACGGCATTCCACGACTCTATGTCTGGCGCAATGGCGGCAAGCATCTGGTGGTGGTGGTCGGCAAATCGGAGAGCAACATCTACGGGCTGTGGCAGAAGCAGGCGCTTCGGATCGGCGCGATCATGCTGGGGCTGATCGGTTTCGTCGGCGGCGTCAGCCTGTTCCTGGCCCGTGAAATCAGCCGCCGCGCCCGCGCCGAGGGCAGGCTGGAAGAACTCGCCACCACCGATGCGCTGACCGGCCTGCGCAACCGCCGCAAGTTCGACACCGAGATCGAGACCGAATGGCGCCGCGCGATCCGGCAATCGGGCACGCTGGCCCTGCTGCTGATCGACGCCGATTATTTCAAGCAGTTCAATGACGCGTTCGGACATCAGGCCGGCGACCAGGCCCTGAAGGCGATCGCCGATTGCATCCAGCGCTCGGCGACCCGCGCCGGCGATTGCGCCGCGCGCTATGGCGGCGAGGAATTCGCGGTGCTGCTGCCGGGGATTTCGGCCACGGAGGCGCTGGTCGTTGCCGAGCGGATCCGGCGGCGTGTGTCCGCACTGCCGGCGGACCCCGGCTCGCTCACCGTCAGCATCGGCGTCGCCAGCATGACGCCGCTCGTGACGATGAACCACAGCGAGCTGGTGGAAGCCGCCGACAAGGCGCTCTACGCCGCCAAGGACCTGGGCCGCAACCAGTCGATGATCGCCACGCCGCAGCACCTGATGATGGCGGCCTGAATCGCCCTCCTGGCCGGCTGGATGCGTCCGGCGGCGGAGCCGGCCGCCAGCGGCTGCGTTATTCGGACTCGCCCAAATACCGCTTCATCTCGGCGCGCAGGCCGTCGCGCAGGTCGTCGCGCTGCATCGCATAGGCGATATTGGCGCGCAGGAAGCCCGGCTTCGAGCCGCAATCGTGCCGTTCGCCCTCAAATTCCACGCCGTAGAATTTCTGGCTCTTCGCCAGCTTGATCATGCCGTCGGTGAGCTGGATCTCGCCGCCGGCGCCGCGCTCCTGGGTCTCCAGGATCTTGAAGATCTCCGGCTGCAGGATGTAGCGCCCGGTGATCGACAGGTTGGACGGTGAGGTACCCTGCGGCGGCTTCTCCACCATGCCGTCGATGGTGAAGGCCGAGGCGTGGATGGGATGACGCGCACCGACGCCGCAGATGCCGTATTGATGGGTCAGCTCCGCCGGCACTTCTTCAACCGCGACCAGGTTGGATTTTTCGCCGAGCCCGTTGGCAATGTCGATCATCTGCTTGAGGCAGCCGGGGCTGTTGAGCACCAGCTCGTCCGGCAGCACCACGGCAAAGGGTTCGTTGCCGACGATCTCGCGCGCGCACCACACCGCATGGCCCAGCCCGAGCGGCGCCTGCTGGCGGGTGAAGCTCATCTCGCCGGCCTCCGGCTGAAAGCGCGCCAGTTCAGCGATCTCCTTGGTCTTGTTGCGGCTCTTCAGGCTTTCGTCGAGTTCGAACATCCTGTCGAAATGGTCCTCGATGACGCCCTTGTTGCGCCCGGTGACGAAGATGAAATGTTCGATACCGGCCTCGCGCGCCTCGTCGACCACATACTGGATCAGCGGCCGGTCGACGATGGTCAGCATTTCCTTGGGCATCGCCTTGGTGGCGGGCAGCACGCGGGTGCCGAGGCCGGCGACGGGGAACACAGCTTTGCGGATTTTCATTCGGGAGACTTTGCAATGAACTTGGAGGGAAACCAGACGCGCATGCAAACGTAGATTGCCCGACGCGGTTCCCTTTGCAACCGGGAACAACGGCGGATATGCGGCGTAGCCTTCGGTCTTTCGGGGTAACCTTTGGGCGCGGGTGGCGAAATCGAGCCTATATTAAGCCGATGGAAACCCCGACAGGGCCTCCTGTGGCCGTAATGACGGGCTGGATGTTGGCGATGAGAATGCTTCGAGTGTCGACCCCGCGGGCGCGGATCCGGATGTTCGCCGCAGCGGCCTTGGCTGCGTTGCTGCTGCCTGCGGTGCTGCCCTCGGCCGCGTCGGCGCAATCGCAAGGCGGTCCGTTCAGCCTGTTCGACAACATCTTCGGCGGTTCGCCGCCGCCGCAGGCCGCGCTGCCGCCGAC
>DATCUS010000053.1:0-19060 GCA_036561845.1 Tardiphaga sp.
GGCTGCAGGCCGACGCGACGGCGCGGCGCGCCGTGGTCGAACTGGGCCAAAATCTTGTCGGCGCCGGGAAAGCCGCCGGCGCGCGCGCCGCCGGTCCGGCGGCTCTTCTGGATCGACCATTCCAGCGCGCCTTCCACCGGCGTCGTCGCGATGTCGATGTCATGGCCGTACAGGCACATGCCGCCTTCCAGCCGCAGGCTGTCGCGGGCGCCGAGCCCGATCGGCCAGACGTCGGCGCTGTCCAGCAGGGCGGTGGCCAGCGCTGCAGCCTGGTCGGCCGGCACCGAGATCTCGTAGCCATCCTCGCCGGTGTAGCCGGAGCGCGACACGAAGCAGGCAATGTTGTTCACCTCGTGCGGCCCGGCGTCCATGAAGCGCATGGCGGCGGCCTCCGGGCAGAACCTTGCCAGGATCGCTTCAGCCTGCGGCCCCTGCAGCGCGATCAGCGCGCGGTCGGGCAGTGCGGTGATGATGCACGTGTCAGAAAGGTGCGCGCGCAGATGCGCCTCGTCCGCGTCCTTGCAGGCGGCGTTGACCACCAGGAACAGGTGGTCGCCGAAATTTGCGACCATCAGGTCGTCGAGAATGCCGCCATTGTCATTGGTGAACTGGGCGTAGCGCTGGCGGCCGGGCGGCAACGCCAGGATGTCCTGCGGCACCAGCCGCTCCAGCGCGAGCGCGGCGTCTTCGACCCTGCCGGATTTCGCCCGCAACTCGATCTGGCCCATGTGGGAGACGTCGAACAGGCCGGCATAAGCGCGGGTGTGGAGATGTTCCTTGAGCACACCGGTGGCATATTGCACCGGCATGTCATAGCCGGCGAACGGCACCATCTTGCCGCCGCGGGCCACATGCAGCGCATGCAGCGGGGTCTGTTTTAGGGAAGCGGAATCGTCGAGCGCAAGCATAAGGGCCCCTCGCGGCTTTCCGGGACCATTCCCGAAAACCTGCCGAAGCCCCATCTGTCGCTGTGCCTGAGAGTATTATCCCGTCGGCGGACGTGATGGCCCAATCGGATCCACCGGCGTCTCTTTCCAGATGTTAACAGTCACGCGGTCCGTTTGCCTGAGAGTTTCCGGGGCGGTTGCTCCTTCGGCGCCGGCCTCGCTCATCAAAGAACTTGGCCGATCTCTCCCGACGTGACTTCACTCAACGGCGGGAGGAAAACACGGCGCCCCCGGCGCTGTCAACGCAGGTGCAGCAACTATCAACGGATCTTGCTGCATCCCCTGTGCCGGTGCGGCAAGCCCATGATCTACCTATATGATCTTCTGCACAGTTTCTGGACAGGGCCAGCCCCCGCGTCTAAAAGCAGGCGGTCGGAATTAACCGCCTTGGGCAGGATCAAGGGCGATTTTAGGTGCGATTGGGACTGATATGAGCGGCGTCAACGAGATCAGGTCGGCATTTCTGAATTATTTTGCGGATAACGGCCACGAGATCGTGCCGTCGTCGCCGCTGGTGCCGCGCAACGACCCCACTTTGATGTTCACCAATGCCGGCATGGTGCAGTTCAAGAACGTCTTTACCGGCGTCGAGAAGCGCCCCTACCAGCGCGCCACCACCTCGCAGAAATGCGTCCGCGCCGGCGGCAAGCACAACGACCTCGACAATGTCGGCTATACCGCGCGCCATCATACCTTCTTCGAAATGCTCGGCAATTTCTCGTTCGGCGATTACTTCAAGGAACGCGCCATCGAGCTCGCCTGGAACCTGATCACCAGGGAATACGGCCTGGCCAAGGACCGCCTGCTGGTCACCGTGTTTTCCGAGGACGATGAGGCGTTCAACCTCTGGAAGAAGATCGGCCTGCCGGATTCCAAGATCATCCGGATTCCGACCTCGGACAATTTCTGGCAAATGGGCGATACCGGCCCGTGCGGCCCGTGTTCGGAGATCTTCTTCGACCATGGCGACAAGATTCCCGGCGGTCCTCCCGGCTCGCTGGACGAGGACGGCGACCGTTTCATCGAGATCTGGAATCTCGTGTTCATGCAGTTCGACCAGCTGGCGCCGGGCAACCGCATCTCGCTGCCGAAGCCATCCATCGACACCGGCATGGGCCTGGAGCGCATCGCCGCGGTGCTGCAGGGCAAGCACGACAATTACGACATCGACCTGTTCGTCGCGCTGATCCGCGCCATCGCCGAACTGACAGGCGCCGATCCGCAGGGGCCGATGAAGGCGTCGCTGCGCGTCATCGCCGACCACCTGCGCGCGTCGTCGTTCCTGATTGCCGATGGCGTGCTGCCGTCGAATGAAGGCCGCGGCTATGTGCTGCGCCGGATCATGCGCCGCGCCATGCGTCACGGCCAGTTGCTCGGCGCCAGGGAGCCGCTGATGTGGCGGCTGGTGTGGGCATTGGTGCGCGAGATGGGCCAAGCCTATCCCGAACTGGTGCGCGCGGAAAAGACCATCGAAGAGACGCTGCGGCTCGAGGAGACTCGTTTCCGCAAGACGCTGGATCGCGGCCTGACCATTCTCGACGACAAGAGCTCGACGCTGAAAAAGGGCGACATGTTCGACGGCGAGACTGCCTTCACGCTGTACGACACCTATGGCTTCCCGCTGGATTTGACGCAGGACGCGTTGCGCAACCGCGGCATCTCGGTGGACATCGCGTCGTTCACCGATGCCATGGACCGCCAGCGCGCCAAGGCGCGCGCGGCGTGGTCGGGCTCGGGCGACACCGCCACCGAAAACGTCTGGTTCGGTCTGCGCGAGAAGCTCGGCGCCACCGAGTTCCTGGGCTACGAGACCGAGACCGCCGAAGGCGTCGTCAGTGCATTGGTCAAGGACGGCGCTGAGGTCACCGAGCTGAAGGCGGGCGAGACTGGCGCCATCGTGCTCAACCAGACCCCGTTCTATGCGGAGTCCGGCGGCCAGGTCGGCGATCTCGGCGTGATGGCCGGCGAGGGCGTTGTGTTCCACGTCACCGACACCCAGAAGCGCGCCGGCGATCTGTTCGTGCATATCGGCACCGTCGAGCGCGGCACCCTGAAGACCGGCACCGCCTTGCTGCTGGAAGTCGATCACATCAGGCGCTCGTCGATCCGCGCCAATCACTCCGGCACCCATCTGCTGCACGAGGCGCTGCGCCAGGTGCTTGGCGATCACATCGCCCAGCGCGGCTCGCTGGTGGCGCCCGATCGCCTGCGCTTCGACTTCGTGCACCAGAAGCCGATCACGGCCGATGAACTGCGCCGTGTCGAGGACATCGCCAACGACATCGTGCTGGAGAATGACGAGGTCACCACGCGGCTGATGGGCGTCGACGATGCCCGCGACGCTGGCGCGCGTGCGCTGTTCGGCGAGAAGTACGGCGACGAGGTCCGCGTGGTGTCGATGGGCAAGACCGCGCGCGAAAGCGGCAACAATGCGCTCGGCTGGTCGGTCGAGCTGTGCGGCGGCACCCATGTGCGGCGCACCGGCGACATCGGCATGATCTCGATCACCGCCGAGAGCGCGGTATCCTCCGGCGTGCGCCGCATTGAGGCACTGACCGGCAACCACGCGCGGCATCACGCCAACGCCACCATGCAGCTTGCCAAGACCGCGGCCGGCGAATTGCGCACCACCGTCGAGGAGATGCCGGCGCGCATCGCCACCTTGATGGAAGAACGCAAGCGGTTGGAGCGCGACCTCGCCGACGCCCGCAAGAGGCTTGCGATGGGCGCCGCCGCTGGGGGCGAGGCCGCGGCGGCCGGCGCCAATGGCGTGCGGACCGTCGGCGACGTCAAGCTGATGGCGCGTTCGGTCGAAGGCATCGAAATCAAGGACCTCAAGAGCCTCGTCGATGCCGGCAAGAAGCAGATCGGCTCCGGTGTGGTTGCGCTCATCGCCACCAGCGAGGACGGCAAGGCCAGCGTCGTGGTCGGCGTCACATCGGATCTGGTGGCGCGTTTTTCGGCCGTCGATCTGGTGCGCAAGGCGTCCGAGGTGCTCGGCGGCAAGGGCGGCGGCGGCAAGCCCGACATGGCGCAGGCCGGCGGCCCCGATGGCGCCAAGGCCGATGCCGCGCTCGAAGCCATCGAAAAAGCGATGGCCGGCTAGCCGCGGTGAAAACGTTTCCGGGCAGGACGACGCAACACGCTCCGGACCTCCGCGGACGGATCTTCCAGCTGCTCGAGCACGATCACCTGCCGCATTCGCCCGGCATGCGCCTGGTGCGTCTGATCGTTGCGATCATCGTCATCGACGTGCTGGCGATGATCCTGATTTCGGTGCCGGAGATCGATGCGCGGTTCGGCCGTGCCCTGACACTGCTCGATGGCGCCGCGCTCCTCGTCTACACCATGGAATATCTCGCGCGGCTGTGGAGCGTGGCGGCCGACGCGCCGCGGCGCGGCGTCAGCCCGACGCGGCTGCAGCTGGAATACATTTTCAGCAGCCTCGGCATCATCGATCTGCTGGCCTTCGTGCCGGCATGGTTCGCCATGGCCTCGGGCGACCGCGCCACCATGGTCGTGTGCGGCATGCTGCCGTTCCTCAAGCTGGTGCGCTATTCGCCGGCAATGCGCTCGCTGTTGTCGGCGCTGCAGGCCGAACGCCGCGCGCTGTTTGGCTGCCTCGTCATCCTGATCGGCGCGGTGCTGCTGTTCGCCTCGCTGCTCTACGCCATCGAGCACGATGTGCAGCCCGACAAGTTCGGCAACATTCCCGCTGCCATGTGGTGGGCAATCGTGACTCTGGGCACCGTCGGCTATGGCGACGTGGTGCCGGTGACGGCGCTCGGCAGGCTGGTTTCGGTGTTCGCCATTGTCGGCGGCCTGATCATGATCGCCCTGCCGGTGGCGATCGTAGCCCGCGCCTTTGCCGAAGAGGTGCATCGCCGCGATTTCGTTGTGACCTGGAGCATGCTGGCGCGGGTGCCGCTGTTCTCGCATCTCGGCGCGGTGGAGATCGCCGACATCATGCGGTTGCTGCGCGCGCAGACGGTGGAGCCCGCCGAGATCCTGGTCCGTCGCGGCGAACCGGCGACGTCGATGTACTTCATCACCGCCGGCGAGGTCGAGATCGAACTGCCGACGCAACGGGTGAAGCTTGCGGAGGGCGCGTTCTTCGGCGAGATCGCGCTGCTGCATCGCGCGGATCGCAGCGGCACCGTGACGGCGACGCGCAAGACGAGGTTGCTGGTGCTCGACGCGAAGGATTTCCACGCGCTGATCGCGCGGGTGCCGGCGCTCGCGGCCCATATTGAGCAGACTGCCCGGGAGCGGCTCGCCGACAGGCCGGACGCCCAGAAGGGCGACATTGCCGCCGAGGAAATCGCGCAGGCCGCACAGTCCGACGACGGCGAACCGCGCGGCTGAGCGAACGGGTCGGAGCGGGGCTGCGGCGATGCGTAGCCGCTTCGGGGGTGGCATGGGCTGCGTCAATGCGGCAAAATGCGGAATGGAACATAACACTCCTCTGATCTCCACCGTCGTCGTCGGCCTGGTGCTGGCCTTCATCCTTGGAACGATCGCGCAGCGGATTCGCGTCTCGCCTCTCGTCGGCTATCTCGTGGCGGGCGTGTTTATGGGTCCGTTTACACCGGGCTATGTCGCCGATCAGAACATCGCCAATGAACTGGCTGAAATCGGCATCATCCTGCTGATGTTCGGTGTCGGGCTGCATTTCTCCTTGAAAGATCTGCTGTCGGTGAAGAACATCGCGATCCCCGGTGCCATCGTGCAGATCGGTGTGGCGACGCTGCTCGGGATTGGACTCGGCACGGCGCTCGGCTGGCCGATCGGTGGCGGACTGGTGTTCGGACTGGCGCTCTCGGTGGCGTCGACCGTGGTGCTGTTGCGCGCCCTGCAGGAGCGGCGCCTTGTCGATAGCGAGCGTGGCCGTATCGCCATCGGCTGGCTGATCGTTGAAGACCTGGCCATGGTGCTGACGCTGGTGCTGCTGCCGGCGCTCGCGGGTCTGCTGAAGGGGGAGGCCGGCAACGGCGCGAGCCTGTCGGACGTGGCGATGCCGGTGTTGATCACCCTCGGCAAGGTTGCGGCCTTCATCGTGTTCATGCTGGTGGTGGGCCGCCGCGTCATCCCCATGCTGCTGCATTATGTGGCGCATACGGGCTCGCGCGAACTGTTCCGTCTCGCGGTGTTTGCGATCTCCCTCGGCGTGGCGTTCGGCGCCGCCATCCTGTTCGACGTCTCGTTCGCGCTCGGCGCGTTCTTCGCCGGAATGATCCTCAGCGAATCCGAGCTCAGCCAGCGCGCCGCCAACGAGACCCTGCCGCTGCGCGATGCCTTCGCGGTGCTGTTCTTCGTTTCGGTCGGCATGCTGGTCGATCCGGCCATCATCGTGCGTGAGCCGCTGCCGCTCCTCTTCACCGTACTGATCATTGTCGGCGGCAAATCGATCGCCGCCTTCGGGATCGTCCGGTTGTTCGGCTATCCGACGTCGACGGCGCTGACGATCTCTGCCAGCCTTGCGCAGATTGGCGAATTCTCCTTTATCCTGGTCAGCCTCGGCGTCGGCCTCGGCCTGTTGCCGGACCGCGGCCGCGACCTCGTGCTGGCCGGCGCCATTATCTCGATCATGCTCAATCCGCTGTTCTTCGCGCTGCTGGACCGCATTCTGGCCGATGGCGATGCCAAGGCCAAGGCGGCGCTGCCGAGCGGCGCTCCGCCGATGCCCCGCGCGCCGCTGCCGGCGACCAAGCTGACGGACCATATCGTGCTGGTCGGGCACGGCCGGGTCGGCAGCGTGGTCAGCAAGGCGTTGCAGGCGGCCGGCACGCCGCTATTGGTCATCGAGGACACGCCCGGTGCCGTGGAGCGACTGCAAAAGGAGGGCATCGAGGTGATCACCGGCAATGCGGCGGCGCCCGATATGCTGCAGGCAGCCAACGTCGCGGCGGCGCGCGGTCTGTTGGTGGCGATTCCCGATGCGTTCGAGGGCGGCCAGATCGTCGCCAAGGCCCGCGCCCTCAGCGCCACGCTGCCGATCATTGCCCGTGCTCATTCCGAGGAGGAGATCGCGCATCTCAAGTACCATGGTGCCAACGTGGTGATCATGGGCGAGCAGGAAATCGCCAGGGCCATGCTGGGACAGATCGGGACGGACGCGGTGGCGACGGCGTAGAACGAAATAATCGTCATCCCGGAATGCACTTGCGATGGCGAAGCCGACCGGAGTGCAGACCCGGAACCCCCGGATGATTTGAAGAATTCGGGTTCTTGGACAACCACCCAGTGGTCGACGGCTGATGTTGGCCTCGGTCAGTCTTTGCGCAGAAAGACGTAATCCGCCGAATAAGGCTCGCTTTGAAACGCGCCAACCGTGCTGCACTGACCCGTGAGCACGCCGCCGACGGTATTGATCCGCTGCACCGTCGTGGCGCCGCCCAGGATGCCGTTGCCGCGATGGGCTGTGGCGTCCAGTTTCAGCCAGGGGATGTCCTTCGCGGTCGTCCCCGGAGCACTCCCGGCGACCTTGCCGACAACGGCGCTGCCGTCGCTATATTCCCAGCTCGGTCCTGCGTAGTGACGCCCGACAGTCTTGCCATCGGCCATCAGCGTGGCAATGGGTTCGCGAAAGGCCCAGGCAAGATTCCCCGAACTATGCGCTTTGCATTCGTAAACCTGCGCGCCTTCAGCGTGGAATTTGGCGATCTGGGTCTCATTGGGCGCGGCGATTGAATTGGGTATTGGAGTCTGGGCACCGGCACTGCTGGCCGCCAGGCCAAGCCAGAGTGTGGTCAGCGACGTGAACGTCGCGATGGCAAAAGTTGCGCGCGCGCATGTGGTCATGTTCACCCTCGTTCTATGCCGTTCGATGACCGATGCCTTCATCGGCCTTGCATAGGTCCGTCTTTTTCACGGGGCTGTCGAGCCGCCGGCCATAACGAACGCGTGACTCGCGTCAGGCGACCCCGATGGTCCTTCGCAGAAACGCGAATCCCAGCGCCTGGCTCTGCGCCTGCTTGGCGTTGTCCACCGCGCCGGAATGGCCGCCGGCCACGGTTTCGTTGAACAAGGCCTTGTAACCCAGCGCCTGCAGGGCTGCGGCCATCTTGCGGGCGTGGCCGGGATGGACACGGTCGTCGGTGCGGTTGGTGGTGATGAAGATCGGCGGATAGGTCTTGCCGGGCGCGATCAAATGGTAAGGCGAGAATTTCTGGAGATATGCCCATTGGTCGGCGATTTCCGGGTCGCCATATTCGGCGATCCAGCTCTGGCCGGCCAGCAGCTTGGTGTAGCGCGCCATGTCGAGCAGCGGCACGCTGCACCAGATAGCACCGAACAATTCCGGATAGCGCGTCAGCATGTTGCCGACCAGCAGGCCGCCATTACTGCCGCCGTGGCAGGCCAGCTTCTTCGTGGTGGTCACGCCTGAGGCGACCAGATCGCGCGCGACGCTGGCGAAGTCGTCGTGGGCGACGTGTTTGGTCTCCTTCAGCGCGGCGAGATGCCAGGCGGGTCCGAATTCGCCGCCGCCGCGAATATTCGCCAGTGCGTAGACGTTGCCCTGTTCAAGCCACAGTCTGCCGACAATGCCGAGATAGGACGGCGTCAGCGACACCTCGAAGCCGCCATAGCCGTAGAGAATCGTCGGTCGCGTGCCGCCCGCAGCGAGGTTCTTGCCGATCAGAAAATAGGGGATATGCGTGCCGTCGGCCGCGATCGCGTGGCACTGCTTCACCTCGATGCCATCGGCATTGAATGACTCGGGGGCGTGCTTGAGCTGCTCCGGCGCGCCGTCGCCGGTCCACAGCCATAGCGTGGTCGGGCGGTCGAAGCCGGTGATGGTGAACAGCACGTCGGTGCCGAGATCGGGATCGTCCTCGCCGCCGAAGTTGCCGACGGAGATCGAGGCATTGTCCGGCAGGCCAGGCACCTCGGTCTCGGTCCAGCCGTCGTCGGTGCGCGCCGCCACCGTGATGCGGCCGCGGACGCTGTCGAGAATCTCCAGCATCAGGCCGTGGCGGGTTTCGACAAAGGACTGCAGCGCCCGCGTCGGCGTGGGCGTGAACACGATGTCGAAGTCGCGCGCGCCGGACAGGAAGCGGTCGAAATCGATCACTGCCAGCGCGCCGGAGGGGATCATCATCTCGCCGACCTGCCAGTCCTCTTTCGGGCTGAGCAGCAGGTCGGAGGCGTCGGCAGAGATCGAGATCTGGTCGGGCAGATCGAGCTGGATACGCTGGCCGGCGAACGGGCCGTGGGCCTGCTCGACGAAGACGTGCGAGCGCATGAAATCCAGCGCGCGCCAGTACATCACGCGCTGGTGCGTTGGGCGGCGGTTGACGCCGAACCATGCCGCGACGTCCTGCTTCTCGGCCTCGAAGATCACCTCGGCCGATTGCAGCGGCGTGCCGCGTTTCCACTTGCGCACCAGCCGCGAATAGCCGGCTTCGGTCGAGTCGCCGGCATCGAACGCGCTGCCGAACAGCAGCGTGTCCTGGTCGAGCCAGCCGACGCGGGTCTTGGCCTTGGGCAGCACAAAACCGTCGGCAATGAAGCGCCTGGTGGCGATATCGAATTCGCGCACCTCGACAGCGTCGGTGCCGTTGAACGACAGGCTGATCAACGCCGTCGACTTGTCGGGTGAACGTGCCGCGCCGGCGAATGCCCACGAGATGCCCTCGGCCTTGTTCAGGGCGTCGATGTCGAGCAGCAGCTCCCACGCCGGCGCATCGGTGCGATAGCTCTCAAGCGTGGTGCGGCGCCACAGCCCGCGCGGATGCTGCGCGTCCTTCCAGAAATTATACAGGTGATCGCCGGACTTGGTGACGAACGGAATGCGATCGTCGGAATTGAGGATCTTCAGCGCGGCATCGTAGTCCGCGCGATAGGCTTCGTCGCACAGCGCGGCATCGGTGGCGGCGTTCTGCGCCTCCACCCAGGCGACAGCGCGCTCGCCCTCGATCTCCTCGAGCCAGAGCAGGGGATCGTTATGGCCGTCGGAGGGATTATTTTGCACGGTCATCGATCACCTCGGCGTTTGCTATCTTTGGGTTGGAAAGTGACGGAGTCGCTTCCATAAGCTCGGTGTCATCGCCCGCGAAGGCGGGCGACCCAGTATTCCACGGCGCCCGGGATTTAGCGGCAGCGCTGCCGCATACTGGATCACCCGCTTTCGCGGGTGATGACAGTCGGAGTGCGCGGCCAAGGGAGCGCCGTCGCGAAGGCCGCTCCCAACAAAAAGTCCGGGATGCCAGAGGCAGCCCGGACTTGGTCATGCGTTCAACGTGGGCCGAAACTTACGCAGCAGGCGCCATCGCCTTGGTGAGGTTTTCCGCGACCTTGTCGAGGAAACCGGTGGTCGAGAGCCAGCGCTGGTCGGCGCCGACCAGCAGCGCCAGATCCTTGGTCATGTAGCCGGCCTCGACGGTGTCGACACAGACCTTCTCCAGGGTGAGCGCGAACTTGGCCAGGGCTTCGTTGTTGTCGAGCTTGGCGCGATGCGACAGGCCGCGGGTCCAGGCGAAGATCGAGGCGATGGAGTTGGTGGAGGTCTCCTTGCCTTTCTGGTGCTCGCGGAAATGCCGGGTCACGGTACCGTGGGCGGCTTCGGCTTCCACCGTCAGGCCGTCCGGGGTCATCAGCACCGAGGTCATCAGACCCAGGGAGCCGTAGCCCTGCGCTACGGTGTCGGACTGCACGTCGCCGTCGTAGTTCTTGCAGGCCCAGACGTAGCCGCCGGACCACTTCATGGCGGCCGCCACCATGTCGTCGATCAGGCGATGCTCGTAGGTGATCTTCTTGGCGTCGAACTTGTCCTTGAATTCGGCGTCGAAGATCTCCTGGAAGATATCCTTGAAGCGGCCGTCATAGACCTTGAGGATGGTGTTCTTGGTGGAGAGATAGACCGAGTAACCCTTGGCCAGGCCCTGGTTGAACGAGGCGCGGGCGAAGTCGGCGATCGAATCGTCGAGGTTGTACATCGCCAGCGCGACGCCGGCGCTGGGGGACTTGTAGACTTCGCGCTCGATGACGGTGCCGTCCTCGCCGACGAACTTCATCGTCAGCGTGCCCTTGCCTGGAAACTTGAAATCGGTGGCGCGGTACTGGTCGCCGAAGGCGTGGCGGCCGATGATGATCGGCTTGGTCCAGCCGGGCACCAGGCGCGGCACGTTCTTGCAGATGATCGGCTCGCGGAACACAACGCCGCCGAGGATATTGCGGATGGTGCCGTTGGGCGACTTCCACATCTGCTTGAGACCGAATTCCTTAACGCGGCCTTCGTCGGGAGTGATGGTGGCGCACTTGATGCCGACGCCAACCTTCTTGATGGCATTGGCCGCATCGATGGTGACCTGATCGTCGGTCTTGTCGCGATATTCCATGCCGAGGTCGTAATATTGCAGATCGATGTCAAGGAAGGGGTTGATCAGCTTGTCCTTGATGTACTGCCATATGATCCGGGTCATCTCGTCGCCATCGAGTTCGACGACGGGATTTTTTACCTTGATTTTTGCCATGGAGTATCGGGCCTTTATCGCGTTGCGGAGGGGCAGGGTGATTGTGAGGGGGCTATAGCACCGCGACAGCCCCGGCGAAAGCCAAGGCGCGGCGCCGGTTCAGCGCATTTTTTCGCCGCCCGCGCGACCCCGGACCGGCCCGGACGGCGGCCGCCGGAGCGCGGCCGCCGTCGTGGATCGGCCTCGTGCAATTTCCGACGGAATCTCGGAGAACCGGACCAACCCCATCATTTTGCTTGATAAAATGGCCGGAATGGAGGAACAGGCAGCGGCGGGATCAGGTGTTGAATCAAAATCTTCACGGGCTGATTCAACGCCTTCAGCAAGTGAATCAGAAAGTGAACTGCGATGTCCGGGTCAGGCACCGACCATACCAAGGCGCATAGCGAGCTCACCGGCCCGGTGGTGGTGCTGGTCGAGCCGCAGCTCGGCGAGAACATCGGCATGTGCGCCCGCGCCATGGGCAATTTCGGGCTGACCCGGCTGCGCCTGGTCAAGCCGCGCGACGGCTGGCCCAACGTCCATGCCCGCCGCGCCGCCTCCGGCGCCGACCATATCCTCGACAAGGTCGAGCTGTTCGACACCGTGGAGGCGGCGGTGGCCGACTGCACCCTGCTGTTCGCCACCACCGCCCGCGCCCACGACCAGGCCAAGCCGGTGGTCGCCCCGGAAGCCGCGGCGCGCGAGACCGTGGCCCATGTCGCTGGCGGTGCCACCGCCGGCATCCTGTTCGGCCGCGAGCGCTACGGCCTCAAGAACGAGGAGGTGGCGCTGGCCAACCGCATCATCACCTTCCCGGTCAACCCGGCCTTCGCCTCGCTGAACCTGGCGCAGGCGGTGCTGCTGTGCGGCTATGAATGGTTCAAGCTGGCGACCGCCAATGCGCTGCCCTATGCCATGCCGGAACGCTCCGAGCGGGCGTCGCAGCACCAGATGCAGGCGTTCTTCGACAACCTGGTGCGCGAGCTCGACGCGGTGGAATTTCTGCGCCCGGCCGAGAAGCGCGACACCATGCTGGTCAACCTGCGCAACATCTTTTCCCGCATGGAGCCGACCAAGCAGGACATGCACACCCTGCACGGCGTGGTGATGGCCATCGCCGAAGGCCGCAAGGGCCCGGCCAAGGGCGGCGTGCTCGACGGCGAGCAGGCGACAAAACTGCGCGCGCTGCTGGCGGAACACGGCCAGGGCGCGCTGCCGCACGAGAGCGGCACGGTGCGCGGGCTGGCGCGGCTGTTGCGCCGCAATCCCACCGACGCCGAGCGGCTGCTGTGGGAGGCGCTGCGCACCGACCGCCGCTTCGCCGGCACCTTCAAGCGCCAGACCCCGGTCGGCCGCCACATCCCGGATTTCGTCTCGTTCCCGCGGCGCCTGGCCATCGAGCTGGTCAACGCCGACGAGACCGAGCTGATCGTGCAGGACAGGCAGGCCCGGCAGGCATGGCTGGAAGCCCGCGACTACCGCGTGGTGGCGCTGGCGGCCTCCGACATCGTCGGCGACATCGGCCCGGTGCTGGCGCGGCTGGAGACGGCGCTGGCGGGAACAATGCCCGGCGAGGCATAATCCGGCAAGCTGCGATCAACGCGGATGCTTTGGCTTTGAGCCTTACAAGGGAGGGTCAGTAGTATGACCATGAGTCGATTGCCTGCCGAAGGTACAAAGGATCGAGCCAAGCTTGAGGCGATGCGCCGGCGCGGTGGCGCTCGACAAAGCCAATTGCAGGAGATCGACGGCAATGGTGGTTGGGGAACCTACAAGAATGATGGTGAGCGATACGCCCAAATTCTGCGCCGTCAATTGACCATTTCTGGTTCGGGCGCGAACCGAATTTATGAACTGCTCCCGGCGGATAATCACTCGATAGCAGTGCCAGAGGTCAGGATCACGACGTCCGACAAGCGCGCCAACTTCCGCAAGCTGCACGAGCAGGGCTGCTTCGTGATCCCCAATCCCTGGGACGTCGGCTCCGCGCGCTATCTGCAGCATGCCGGCTTCCAGGCGCTGGCCTCGACCTCGTCCGGCTACGCCTGGTCCACCGGCCGCGCCGACAACCATGTCAGCTGCGACGATGTCATCGACCACCTGACCATGCTGAGTGCTGCGACCGACCTGCCTGTGAATGCCGACTTCGAGGCCGGCTTTGCCGACGATCCCGCGGGCGTCGCGGCCAACGTGGCGCGGGCGGTGGCGACCGGCATTGCCGGCCTGTCGATAGAGAACTCCACCGGCCGGCCGGCGCAGCCGCTGTATGAGGACGGCCTCGCCGTCGCACGCATCAGGGCCGCCCGCGCCGCCATCGACGCCGTCGATCCCGTCGTCATGCTGGTGGCGCGCTGCGAGGGATTTTTGGTCGGCGAGCGCGATCTCGGCAAAACCATCGCCCGCCTGGTCGCCTTCGCCGAGGCCGGCGCCGATTGCCTCTATGCGCCCGGCATTGCCGCGCCCGACGACATCGCCGCGGTGGTCAGGGCGGTGCATCCAAAACCGGTCAACGTGCTGATCGTGCAGCCGTCGATGACCATGCAGGGCCTGGCCTCCCTCGGCGTCCGCCGCATCAGCGTCGGCGGCGCGCTCGCGCGCACGGCCTGGGCGGGATTCATGGGCGCCGCGCAGGAAATCGCGGAGCAGGGCACGTTCACGGCGTTCGCCAATGCTGCGAAGGGCGCGGAGCTGAACGGGTTGTTTGCGGGGAAGTGACAAGCCGTCATTCCGGGGCGCGCACGGCGATAGCCGGGCGCGACCCCGGAATCCCGACATGATGGCGCGCTGAACATCCCGGGATTCTCCGCCACTCCAATTGGAATGGCTGAGGTCTGCATCAGCCGGCTTTGCCGTCTGCTGCATCCCGCGAAGGCGCGGACCAGCCGCAGGGCATCGGTTAACAGGGCCTGAATCAGGGCGATCAATCGTCAGCACAGCGTTTCATGATACCTGAACGAGGCGATGCTAGCTTCTGCTTTCATTCATCCGACGAGGACGCCCATGACTCCGCGCAAATTTCTGGCTCCGGCCGTCTGCCTGCTGCTGTTGCTGTCGCCTGCCGCGGCCCAGCGGGCCATGACCGATCAATTCGGCGGACGTCAGGAAGGCTTCGTCCGTGTGCAGAATACGGTCAGCTTCCTGGTCGTCGGACCGACGGGAGATAGCGAAGATGCGCAGAAGTTGCGCGATCGTTCCCGTCGCGTTGTCTACGATATGGCCGCCCGCGAATGCGATCTGCTGCGTGAAGCGCTGGCGAAGGAGTGCCGCCTGGAGTCGGTGAACATCAGCCTCAACATCAACAGCCGCAATCCCAACCAGCCTGAGGGCTATGCCGTCAGTGGCTCGATGGCGTTTCAGATCACGCTGAAGTAGCTCGTAGGGCGGGTTAGCGCCGAAGGCGCGTAACCCGCCGACTGCCGCTTATTTTGCTGTGGTGGGTTACGGCGCTCCGCGCCTAACCCACCCTACAGGCTGGCGCGCGCGGCCTGGGCGGGATTCATGGAGGCCGCAAAGGAAATCGCGGAGCAGGGCACGTTCACCGCCTTCGCGGGGGCGGCGAAGGGCGCGGAGCTGAACGGGCTGTTTGCGGGGAAGTAACAAGCCGTCATTCCGGGGCGCGAGCGTTAGCGGCGAGAGCGAACCCTAACCTCGAGATGTTCAGAACATCTCGGGCTTCCCCGCCACTCCAATTGGAGTGGCTGAGGCCTGCGCCATCCGGCTTCGCAGTCTGCTGCATCCCGGAATGGCAGCACGCGATATCAAACTTGGCAGCCGACATTGATTACGATAAGAACAAATCAAGAGCGCTCGCTCACTGATTGCCCGCATCCCAAAATTGGGATATTGCCATGCGCAAGCATCTTCTCATCGGCGAAAAGCCGCTCGACTGGGTGGGCTCATCGAAAGACGATTTTTGCGCCTTCCCGTTGCCGGTGCAGCGCGAGATCGGCAACGCGCTAGGACTGGCGCAGTTCGGCGGCAAGCATCCGCGCGCCAAGCCGTGGAAAGGCGAGGGGCCGGGCGTGTTCGAGGTGGTCGACGATTTCGACGGCGACACCTACCGGGCGGTCTATACGGTGCGCTTCCGGCACGCGGTCTACGTGCTGCACGCGTTCCAGAAGAAGTCGCCGCGCGGCATCCGGACCGCGCGCGGCGATATCGCACTCATTGCGCGGCGGCTGAAACTCGCGCGACAGGACGACGAGGCCCGTCATGGCAAAAACGACCGCTAGCAAAAACAAGGCAGCCGAGATCACCCGCGGCAGCGGCAATGTGTTCGCGGATCTGGGCTTGCCCGACGCCGAGGAGCGGCAGACCAAGCTCAGGCTGGCTTACGCACTGAATGCGGTGATCGACCGGTCCAGGCTCGGCCAGGCCGCCGCCGCGGCGCGGCTCGGCCTCAACCAGCCAAAAGTCTCCGCGCTGCGCAACTACAAGCTGGAAGGCTTTTCGGTGGAGCGGTTGATGACGCTGCTCACCGCGCTCGATCAGGACGTCGAGATCGTCATCCGCAAAAAGCCGCGCTCGCGCGCGGCGGCGCGGATCAGCGTGGTGGCGGCGTGAAGCGGTGATCGCAGCGGAGTTCTGAATGGGATTATGCTGGCGCCGATCTCGACATGGTGATGGCGGGCGGCGAAGGAGATCGCGGAGCAGCCGATAGGGCGCAAGAGCGGAGCATATTGCGCCGTCACCGACCAAGCCGCAGATTGTCGCCAATCCGCCTTACGAGGTACGGCTACGGCATGCCATTCCCATCACCACCCGTCAGCCAGCGTCTTCGCGGAATCGGGGACAAGGGCGGTGCCATCCAGCAAGCGTGTATTCGGGGTTGAGCGGTATTGAGGGCTCTTCTTGAAGACATGGCGTGCGAAAGTAAAATCTCGCCGGTTACTATAAATGCCCGCGTGAGCCCAACTGCACTGAAGGTAATTCAGATTTTCGATGTGCGGTTTTTGCGCCTTGATTGGAGAGCCGGTCGTGAATGCTTGATACAATTCGTGGGTTAGGCGGATTGTTTCTTGTGCCATTTTCAGTTCGGCCGCTTCGCCTGAAACACCCCGAAAAACTGCTGTGCGTACGGCCTTGTGCAGGGACATTGCTGCATGATATCGAGCGATGATTTTGTGGCTGACCGAACGGCACGGAAGATAGAGCGCGCATTTGGGAGATAATGGTAGGAAGGCTTCGACGCCTTTCACGTCAAAGCCGAGATTGCTTCCATTCTTTGGATCGTGCGTCCGTTGCAAGACAACAGGTTGATCCCCGAGGTAAAATATATCGTCGTTCTCGATCACCATCAGGGCCCAATGCCGGGCCTCAATCATCGCCGACAAAATGAAGGCGCTTTCCCAAAGACGCCGAAAGAACGATCCGAACTCATGGCGAGGAGATTCACTTCCCAATCCCTTATAGAAAGCCTCGGTTCGGAAGCTTTGCACGGTAACAAAGTCAGAAACCTTCTTGCGATCCTTTGGTGTAAGGTTGGTCAATGCGCGAGCGTCAACAATTCGCTTGAGCACAGGAGCGGCTTTAGTTTCGACCTTCTCTAGCTTCCTTTCGAAGGAAACGATCTCGCCTTCTATTTGGAAGTTATTGAAGCCCGGCGCGGAAGCCGCATTCCTAGGAGGCGGTTTGGACACATGGTCCGTCTGAATGTCGAGCCGATAGATGCGCCCATCCGAGTCAGCGAAAGGCTTGAGTAGAAGCTTTGGAACCCAATGTTGGTTTTCATCTGTCATGGCAACCTTGAAACGTGAGTAGTTTTAGGATAGTGTATGCATTCGGAGATGTATTCAAACCAAATTAGATTCATAGCGCTAGCGGATTGGAAAACGTAGATCGGATATTACTTCGCTCATAGCTACGTGTAAGCCGAGCCTGAGTTCACGCCGCCGGCTTCCCCACCCGTCACTCTAAGTCAGCCCCGCTGTCGTCGCCAGGATCATCAGTGCATCGAGGCTTAACTTGTCGATCCGTCCGCGCAGCAGGTCGTTCATGCGCGGCTGCGTCACGCCGAGCCGCTTCGCGGCTTCGGCTTGGGTCAATTGCCAGCCGTCCACCGCGTCGCGGATGGCGATCATCAGGCCGGAGCGTGCCTTCATGTTGGCCGCCTCCGCCGGCGCGTTTTCAAGGGCGTCCCAGACGCTGTCGAAACGCTGTTCGCTCATCGTCGCTTCCTCTGCATCAAGTCCCTGAACCGCGCCGTGGCGAGATCGAGGTCGCGTTCACGTCGCAACTTATACCAGCAGTCTTTGCCGCCGGCTCTTCAACGTGTCATGGCCGGGCTTGTCCCGGCCATCCACGCGTTTGATCGGCGCTGCTTGCCAGTCGTGGATGCCCGGCACGAGGCCGGGCATGACGAACGAGAGGCAACGACCGTTGGTATAGCGTCGACGCGGCTTTCGCCGCCTACCTCCTCTTTCTCGGCCCCCGTGCCCCCCTCGGCCGCAGCGCCGGATGGTCCCAGTCCGGCGGCGTGTGGGCGTCTTCCAGCAGCGCCATCGCTTCGTCGGGGATGCGGTCGAGGTTGACGCCGCCGCGGCGCATGTCCTTCAGCGCCTTCTTGATCGCGGTGTCGCGGTCGATCCAGTATTGCCCGGTGCGCGGCGTCGGGTCGGGCCCGCGGCGCGGGCGGCGGTTGCCCATATATTCCAGCCGCGCCATCTTCAGCACCTGCATGGCCTCGACCAGCCGGTCGAGATCGACCGTCTCGCTGCTCCACAGCTCGCCGACGCAGCGCTCGGCCAGCGCATGCAGCCGGGTGCCGAGCATGCGCAGCTTCAGCTTGCGGCCGGCGCGGGCGGTCGGCATCGTATCGGTGGGACGTGGCGCGAACGGGTGGCGCTGCCAGCCGCCGTCGCGAGTCCAACGCATGATCGTGTCCCGGCCGACGCCGCACTTTGCCGAAATCTGCCTGTAGGTCAGCGTGGTCTCTTCGATCAGGCGACGCACCTCGGCGACTTTTGCATTGGTATGAGGCCGGTTCGAACCCCTGGGGCGGCCGCCCGGTATCGGCGGCGGTCCGTCCTCGGCCGGGCCCGGCGTCAGCCGGACCACGGAGGAGTCGACGACGCGGAATGGCGGGGCAAAGAGCGGGACGAGGGGATAGGGCATGCTGACTCCCGTGAGCCGTGGTCCAGTCAGCTTTGGAATATATACCTAGGCGGGGAAAATACAAGCGGCGTGAGGCTCTGATTAACCTCTCCCCGCCCTTTGCGGGGAGAGGTCGCCGCGTCTTCGCGGCGGGTGAGGGGCGCTCGCCGGTGCTGCGGCGTGCACGGGCTCTCGGTCGGGCTGCATCGAGGGGGATGGGCGATCCGAAGGTGAGAGATCGCCTCTTCGCTTGTGCCTCGCCCCTCATCCCACCCTTCTCCCCGCCTAGCGAAGCTTCGCTTCGCACGGGAGCGGGGAGAACGAGCGCACCGCCGGAGCGCCTTCTCTGCAGAGCGTTATCCGACTCTCCCCCGCGCCCCGGCAATGCCCAGCGCCTTCATGCGCGACGCCAGCGTGGTTGGCCTGAGGTCGAGCAGGTCGGCGGCGCCGGCGGGGCCGAACACTTTTCCGTTGCAGGCGGCGAGTGCGGCCTGGATGTTGCTGCGCTCCAGCTCGCGCAGTTCGGCTGATGTCATCACCGCCGGCCTGGCCTCGGCCCTGGCG
>DATCUS010000054.1:0-14991 GCA_036561845.1 Tardiphaga sp.
CCGGATGACCCGGCCCCGGAGCAGCCGCGGCCGGGCCCGTGGAGCGATGCGGAGGCGCAGCAGGGGCCGCTTCGGGGACCGTGGGGCCGGCACAGGTGAGGCAGGAGGCCAGCCCGGCGTAAAGGCTGTCATCGCCCGCGAAAGCGGGCGACCCAGTATACGCAGATGGGAGTGTACTGGGTCGCCCGGTCCTGGCGCGCAATTGCACGCGGGCCGGGCGATAACAGCCGAGTGGGAGGAGATGACGCCCCACGCCACAATTCCCGGGGGACCTGGCCCGTCCGCAATTGAAATCTCCCTTGTTTCTGCCATGTTCGCGCCCAAAGCAGGCATGGGCTAGTGTCGGACGGTCGAGTCGCGCAGGACCGTTGGCGCGCTCCCATCAATTCGGTCGTAGGGGATTTCATGGCTAAGCCAGCAGTGATTGTGGTCGGCGCGGACAAGGGCGGCGTGGGCAAGACCACGGTGTCGCGGACGGTGCTGGATTATTTCAGCGCCAACAACGTGCCGACCCGGGCGTTCGACACCGAGTCGCCGCGCGGCACCCTGAAGCGCTTCCATCCCGACATCACCGAGATCGTCGACATGACGACCACGGCCGACCAGATGAAGATCTTCGATACGCTCAACTCGTCGGCCCCCTCGGTCACCGTGATCGACGTCCGCGCCGGCCTGCTGTCCACGGCGCTCGCCAACCTGCGCGACATCGGCTTTCTCGATGCCGCAAAATCCGGCCAGATTACCTTCGCCGTATTCCATATCCTCGGCCCGTCGATCGCGTCCCTGGACGAGATCGCCGAGACCGCCGCCTTCATGAACGGCGCAAAGTACTTCCTGGTGAAGAACTTCATCAACAACACCAGCTTCTTCGAATGGGACCAGGCGACCTACAACTCCTACTTCCACCGCATCAAGGACGCCGTCGAGATCACCATCCCGAAGCTCAACGAAATGGCCTATGAGCAGGTCGAGGTCTCCAGCGTGCCGTTCCTGAAATTCGTCGCCAACAAGGGCGTGCATGACGAGGCGGCGAACTATTCCTTCGTGCTGCGCGGTTATGTGCGGCACTGGCTGGCCAATGTCTGGAGCGAGTTCGACCGCATCAAGCTGACCGACCTCGTCAACGACAAGCCGGGCGCCGGCCGCCCCGGCGAGAAGTAAGGGCGGATTTTTCACCTCTCCCCGCTTGCGGGGAGAGGTCGGAGCCTGAGCGCAGCGAAGGCTCCGGGTGAGGGGAAGCCAGAGTTCAACTCGCTGGCTCCCCCTCACCCGGCTCGAACGCGCTTCGCGCCTTCGAGCTACCTCTCCCCGCCTAGCGAAGCTTCGCTTCGCCGGGCGGGGCGAGGGCAGCAAGGCCCAGCCTGCAAAAATTAGACAGCAATCCCTCGTCGTCCCCTATATTGCCTCCATGCGCCGAACGCCCGTCTACATCATCTGCTCTCCGCGCCCGATCGTCGGCAAGACGCTCTTGGCGCGACTGCTGAGCGAATTCCTGCTGCTGCAGCGGGGCGGCGTGACGGCGTTCGACGTCAACCTGAAAGAGCCGTCGCTGCTCGACTATCTGCCGAAGCTGACCGAGACCGCGGAGGTTGACGACACCTTCGGCAAGATGGCGCTGATGGACCGGCTGATCGTCAATGACGACATCGCCAAGGTGATCGACCTTGGCTACCACGCCTTTGACGAGTTCTTCCGCATGACCGCCGAGATCGGCTTCATGAAGGAGGCGGCGCGCCGCGGCGTTAGCCCGATCATCCTGTTCGTCGCCGACACCGACCGCACCTCGGCGCGCGGCTACGCCATGCTGCAGGAGCAAATCCCGCCGGCCGCCCTGATCACCATCGACAACGAACACGTGCTGCGCGGCGAGCTGCCCGCCACCTATGCGCAGGGCCGCGTGCTGCGCATCGCCGCGCTGCCGGTGTTCCTGAAGACCTATATCGACCGGCTGACATTCTCATTCACCGGCTATCTGCGTTCGGAGCAGGATTCCTCCACCGAACTGCACCAGTGGATCCGCGCCAACTATTTCAGCTTCCGCGAGATCGAACTGCGACTGCTGCTGCAGAGTTCTTAAACTTGCAGCAATCACGTCAACCGTCACCCTGAGGTGCTCGCCCCAGGCGGAGCCCTTGCTCCGCCGACTTGGCGAGCCTCGAAGGATGCGGCGACGGGCGCAAGCGGCCCATCCTTCGAGGCCGTCGCAAGTGCGACGGCGCCTCAGGATGGCGGCGGAGTGTGTGACGCCGCGAACGTCAATGCCCGTCAAAGGCCATCAGGGTGCGCACCGGGACGCCCATCGCGCGCAACTTGGCCGCGCCGCCGATATCCGGCAGGTCGATGATGAAGCACGCCGCGATCACCTCGGCGCCGATCTGGCGGATCAGCTTCACCGCGCCCTCCGCGGTGCCGCCGGTGGCGATCAGGTCGTCGACCAGGATGACGCGCTCGCCGGGCTTGATGGCGTCGACATGGATTTCCATCTCGTCGAGGCCGTATTCCAGCGAATAGGCGATCCGCGCGGTGGTGTGCGGCAGCTTGCCCTTCTTGCGGATCGGCACGAAGCCGGCCGACAGCTGGTGCGCGATGGCGCCGCCGATGATGAAGCCGCGCGCCTCGATGCCCGCCACCTTGTCGATCTTCAGCCCGGCCCACGGCTGCACCAGCTCGTCCACCGCGCGCCGGAACGAGCGCGGATCGCCCAGCAGCGTGGTGATGTCGCGGAACAGGATGCCCGGCTTGGGATAGTCCGGGATGGTGCGGACCGAGGCTTTGAGATCGTGTTCGAGTTCGGGTGTCATCGAGGTCTTTCGGTGGATGGAAGGTTAGTTGGATTTCTGGCCGAGCCGGAAGGCGTTTTCGACGATGCGCAGGCCGACCTCGCCGCCCAGCGACATCAGCGATTCCGGATGAAACTGGACGCCGCCGACCGGCAGCGTCTTGTGCTCGAGCGCCATGGCGACGCCGTCGTCGGTGGTGGCGGTGACGGTGAGCACCGCGGGCATGCTGTCCTGCTCGACGAACAGCGAGTGGTAGCGGCCGATCACGATCTCATTGGGCAGGCCGTGCATCAGCCGGCCGCCGCGCAGCTGGATACGCGACGGCCGGCCGTGCGCCGGCTGCGCCAGCTGGCCCAGCACGCCGCCGAAGTATTCGCCGATCGCCTGCACGCCGAGGCAGACGCCGAACACCGGCAGGTCTTTTTTCAGCGCGGTGTCGATGGTGGCCTTGATGCCGAAATCCTCGGGCCGGCCCGGCCCCGGCGACAGCACCAGCAGGTCGAATTTTTCGCGCGCCAGCACGGTCTGCGCATGCACGTAGCGCACCACCGTCACGGCGGCGCCGACCTGGCGGAAATAGTCCGCCAGCATGTGGACAAAGCTGTCATCGTGGTCGATCAGCAGCACCTTCTTGCCGGAGCCCGACGCATCCGGCGCGAACGACGACAAAGGTTTTGGCGCGTCGCCGCGCAAGGCCTGAAACAAGGCCGCGGCCTTGGTCTGGCATTCCTTCTCTTCGGCGACGGGATCGCTGTCGAACAACAATGTCGCGCCGACGCGAACCTCGGCAAGGCCATCCTTCATGCGGATGGTGCGGATGGTGATGCCGGTGTTGATGCCGCCGTCGAACATCACAGCGCCGATGGCGCCGGCGTACCAGCGCCTTGACGAGCGCTCGTTGTCCTCGACGAACTGCATCGCCCACTTCTTCGGCGCGCCGGTCACCGTCACCGCCCAGGCGTGGGTCAGAAACGCATCCAGCGCATCGAAGCCGGGCCGCAGCACGCCTTCGACGTGGTCGACGGTATGAAACAGCTTTGAATAGGTCTCGATCTGCCGCCGCGCCAGCACCTTGATGGTGCCGGGGACGCAGACCCGCGCCTTGTCGTTGCGGTCGACGTCGGTGCACATGTTGAGCTCGAATTCGTCCTTCTCCGAATTCAGCAATTGCCGGATCTGCTCGGCGTCGCCGATGGCGTCGACGCCCCTGGCGATGGTGCCGGAGATCGGGCAGGTCTCGATGCGGCGGCCGTCGGAGCGCACGAACATCTCCGGCGAGGCGGCAACGAGAAATTCGCCGTCGCCGAGATTCATCAGCGCGCCATAGGGCGACGGGTTGATGACGCAGAGCCGCTGGAACACCTCTGCCGGGGAGCGCTCGCAGGGCTCGGCGAACAACTGCCCGGGCACCGCTTCGAACAGGTCGCCGCGGGCAAAGGCGGCGCGCGCGGTTTCCACCGTGCGCTGATAGTCGCCGGGCGCGTGGTCGGAAAAGCCCTGGCGCGGCTGCTTGTTGTAGCCGCTGTCCGCCGTGTCGCGCGGCAGGTCGCGGGTCGAGCGATCCTTCCAGGTGAAATCGTAGCTCAGCGTCACGCCGCGGCCGGTGGCGCGGTCATAGGCCAGCAACTGGTCCGGCAGATACAGCACGATGTCGCGCTGGTCGGCTTCGCGGGCGCGCTTCTGCGTGAGGTCTTCCATCTGGAACACGAGGTCATAGGCGAAGGCGCCGTACAGGCCGAGCATCGGATCGGCCGACGAGAACAGCTGCGCCACCATCTCGCGGACCAGCGACATCACGCTGGCGCGGCGGGTGCGCTGGTCCTCGTCGACCGGGGCCTCGCCGCGGACGATATGGCCCTTGAGCCGGACCGCAGTGCGTTCGGTGACCACCAGGCAGGGCTCGCGCAGGCTGTCGCCGAGGAAGGCGATCAGCACCTGGCCGCGCTTGTTCAGCGCGGTGATGGTGAAATCGGCCCCGGTGGTTTCCAGCAGCAGCGGTGGATCGGCAAAGCCAAGGTCGAAACTCTCGTAGCGCCCGGGCACGGTGGTGCCCGAGGACAGCACCACGCCGCGGCGGCGGTCCAAGAGCTCGATCAGGTCGTCGAGCGCCGCGCCGCCGGTAAAGGAGGCCACGTGGCGCGCCACCTTGAGGCCGCCGGCGGTCTGGTACTGGCTATCGGCGGGAAGGGAAAAAACCGTCCTGTTCATGGGGTCCTCTTAGGAGACTTGAGCGAGGAGCGCCACACAGGACAAACGAACAAAGGGCCGTCGCACTGCGATGGCGGCCCCCGACGATTGAAAAAACGAAAATCGCACCGGCCACCTCTTCAGGAGGTGCGCCACCAAAGACGGGTGTTGCGGACGACGGTGTTCATGGCCGGCAAAACACCATGGCGGGAGGGGCGGTGTCAAGGCGACCGGAGCGGGTTTTGTGGGGTGCCCGGCGCGCCCATGACCTGCCCCCTGAAGAACACCGTAAGCCTGAGATCCCCGACGTCGTCCTCGATCGGGGTCCAGCCGAGCCTTTCGTAGAAAACCCGGCGCGGCTTGGCGGCGCAGAGGTAAACGCGCGGGAAACCGGCGGCAAACCCCTCGGCGGTGGCCCGCGCGATCAGTGCCGGACCGACACCCTGGCCGCGAAATTCCGGCTCGGTCCAGACCGCGGCCACCCAGGGCGTATAGGCCGGCCGCTCGTCGAGATCAGAGGCGATCAGCGACGCGGTGCCGGCAAATTGTCCTGCGCGATGCGCGACCAGCGCTAGCGGCAACCCCCGTCCTGTCATGTTTTCGCTCAACCGCCCGACGATATAGGCCAGCGGCACGCCGTGGCGCTTCCACCACGCCTGCCAGATGCGGTCGGCCACGGTGTCGAAGAATTCAGGGCAGTCGCGCAGGTCGGAGATGAAGAGATCAAGCGGCATCGGGGATCGATTCAAAAAGATGAGTATTGGTATTCATTGCCTTTCAACGAGCCGCTTCAACATCGGATACGACCCTGTGGTGCCGAACTTTCCCTGTGGCACACCCACCTCGTCGTAGCCGCACGCGCGATAGAAGCGGCGCGCGGTCTCGGTGCTGATCAGGTTGCAGGATGCGTTGCCAAGCTCTTGTGCGATGGCCTCCAGCCGCGCCAGCATGGCCTTGCTGACACCCCTGAAGCGAGCATCGGGCGAGACGTAGTTGCACGTAATCTCGCCATCGTGTCTGACGATGCCGACGGCGAGCACTGTTTTTTCCTCGACTGCGACGAGAACGAAATTGTCCGGATTGGCAATCCAGCTCCCGACCACCGCCGGCGTCTTGTTGGCCAGCCAGCGCCGCAGGATCGCCGGATCATCGTGGTGATCGGCGCCGCACAGTTCGGCAATGGAGCGGCGCATCGCCTCGCATGCCGAGGCCGCGTCCTCGATACGGGCCCGGCGGATCAGCATGCGATGGCGCGGCTCCCTTTAAGCCAGATGCTTCTTGAAGAACGCCGTGGCGCGGCCCCAGGCCAGTTCCGCGGCCTCGCGGTCATGCACGCTGGCGCGCTGTTCGTTGACGAAGGCGTGGTCGGCCTCGTAGCGGAAGAACTCGGCGGTCTTGCCGGCAGCCTTGAGGCCCTTCTCGAAGCCGTCGACCACCGCCGGCGTGCACCAGTCGTCGCGGCTGGCGAAATGGCCCTGCAGCGGCACCTTGATGTCCGAGGGTTTCGCGGCCTGCTCCGGCGGGATGCCGTAGAACGCCACCGCAGCGCCCAGTTCGGGAATCTTCGCCGCACCGATGATGGTCACCGCGCCGCCGAGGCAGAAGCCGGTGAGGCCGACCTTGGCGCCGTTGCGCGCCAGATACTGCGCCGCACCGCGCACGGTCTGGGTGGTGGCGTCGATGAAATCCAGCGAGCCCATTTCCTTGTTGGCCGCGTCCGTGTCGTGATAGGGCACCACCACGCCGTTGTAGAGATCGGGCGCCAGCGCGTCGAAGCCGGCCAGCGCGAAGCGGTCGGCGAGGCCCTTGATCTGCTCCGACAGGCCCCACCATTCCTGGATCACCACCACGCCCGGGGCGTTGCCGGTGGCGGCATTGGCGAGATAGCCGCGGGCTTCCTTGCCGTCCGGCCGCTTGAAACTGATGGATGTGCCCATGGTGTCCTCCGCTAATGATTGGTCGGCAAACTTATAGGCGCTCTCCGTGTCAACTCAACCGGGCGAGCAGGCGCTGCAGGTCGCGCTTGTAGGTCAGGAAATCCACGAACAGGCCGTGCGCACCGCCGTCGGATGCCGCCGGTCGCTGGAACCAGCCGGCGATGTCCTGGCGCAGCGCAGCAGCGGCTTCGGGCCGCGCCGTCCGGGCGCCGAGATAGGCCGCGATCACCCGCGCCTGCAGCGCGCGCCCTTCCCAGCCGACGCCGGCGCCTTCCAGCAGGCCGGCGACGAACAGGCCGTTATCCTCACGCGGAAAGATGTTCATGAACAGTTTTGGCGCGCCCGCCGCATCCTGCCAGTCGAGCGGACGGAGATCGTCAAGAAATGGAAAGGTGATTCGATAGCCGGTCGCCAGCAGCACCAGGTCGACCTCGTCGGAGCGGCCGTCGGCGAACATCACCGAGCGGCCGTTCAAGGCGCGGATCGGCGGTCGCAGCTTGACGTCGCCCTGGCCGAGATGCTGCAGCACCAGCGAATTGACGATCGGGGTGCGGTCGTACAGCCGGTGCGCCGGCTTCGGCAGTCCGAAGCGTTCAGGCGGCCCGACGACGAAGCGCAGGATCGGCTCGTGCAGTCGCGCGCGCAGCCATTTCGGAATGATGAAACGGCGTGGCTTGTGGTTGCCCTCGTCGGCCGGCCTGCCGGCGAGAAATTTCGGCACGAAATGATTGCCGCCGCGCACGCTCCAAAACACCTGCTTTGCCCGATGCACGGCATCCACCACGATGTCGCAGCCGGTGTTGCCCATGCCGACCACCAGCACGCGCTTGCCCTCGAAGATGTCAGCGGTCTTGTAGTCCTTGGCGTGCATCACCGGCCCGTCGAATGCGCCGGCGGTGGCCGGGATCAGGGGATCGCTGAGGTGGCCGTTGGCGATGATGACGCCGGCATAGTCGGCGCTGCTGCCGTCGCTGAAGGCGGCGCGCCAGCCGGCGCCTTGGCGCGTCAGCGCGCGCAGGCCGGTGTTGAAGCGGATATGCGGATAGAGTTCGAAATGCCGGGCATAGGCACGCAGATAGTCCAGCACCTGGGCATGGTTGGGATAGGCCGGCCAGTCCTCCGGCATCGGAAAATCGGCAAACGCCGTGGTGCGCTTGGAGGAGATCAGATGGGTCGAGGCATAGACCGCGCTGGGCGCCGCGCCGTACAGCCACTGGCCGCCGACGTCGGCGTTCTGCTCCACGGCCTGCACTGCGAGGCCGGCGTCCTTCAGGCTGCGCACTGCGGCGAGACCCGCCGGTCCGGCGCCGATGACCAGATAGCTCATGAGGATCGCTCCCGGCGGCCGTCGCGATAGCGCAGGAACACGGCGCGGGCGTCGAAGCGCGGCGTGTAGCCGAACTCGCTCTTCAGCCTGCTGTTGTCGAGCACCGGCCGGTACTGGATGAACTTGACATTGCCCGGACCGAGCTTGCTCAGCCGCAGCGTCTGCAGCAGCCACAGCACGCCCTTCAGCACGGCCGGCGGGATCGGAAGATACGGCTTGCCGTTGAGGCGGGCGATCTCGCGCAGGCTGAGCGTGCCATCGCCGGCCAGATTGTAGACGCCGGCGCGGCCGGCGCGCACCGCCTGCGCCAGCGCCGCCACCACGTCGCTGTCGGCGATCAGCGAGAACGGCGTCGCGGTGCCGCTCAGGCCGATCACGGCGGGGCGTTCGAACATCGCGGTGATCTGGTTGTCGGTGGAAGGTCCCAGCACGGTGCACGGCCGGAACACGGTCTGGCGCAGTTGCGGATGATCGATGCGCCAGCGCGCCAGCATCTCCTCGACCTCGCGCTTGTTGCTGGCATAGGGGAAGTCCGCGTTGCCACGCAGCGGATCGCTCTCGCGCAGCGGGACCGGATTGTCGGCGTGGTAGCCATAGGCCGCGCCGCTCGAGGTGACGATCAGATGCTCGACGCCGGCGGCGAGGCAGGCTTCCAGCACGTTGCGGGTACCCAGCACGTCGATCTCGTAATCGCGTTGGGGATCGCCGCCGACCGCGACCACCGACGCCAGATGCACCACCGTGCGCGGCTGCACCCGGGCGATAATCTCCTTCAATCGCACCGCGCGGATGTCAGCGGTCTCGTAGGCGACGCCGGCGACGCGGTCGCCGGCCGCGACCTCGCGCAGGTCCAGCGCCGTGACCCGGGCGTCCGGAAGCCGGGCCAGTTCGCGCAGCAATGCGCTGCCGATGAAGCCGGCGGCGCCGGTCACCAGCACGCCGCGGGGCGTCGCACTCTGCTCGTTCATGCAACCTCCACTTCACGTGCGGGCGCGGGATCGCGCCGCTTCCACCACGCCGCCAGCGCCCAGCCCGACACCAGGTGCCAGACGCCCCAGCCGGCGGCGACCAGCACAGCGCCGCCGAGCCCGTCGAACTGGTTGAGGATCAGCGCCAGGCCGAGCCCGGAATTGTGCATGCTGACCTCGATGGTCAGGGCGCGGGTGTCGGCGTCGCCGAGCCTCAGGGCGCGCGCGGCGCCCCAGCCGAGCCCCACCGCGACCGCGTTGTGCAGCACCACGAAGGGCAACACCGACTGTGCGAACACCGTGATGTAGCGCCAGTTGCTGGCGGTGGCGGCGACGATGAAACCGATCAGGAACACGAAGGCCAGGATCTGCAACGGCCGCCGCAGCCGGTCCGCCAGACGCGGCAGGTAGCGCACGGTAAGCAGGCCGGCGACCATAGGCACGCCCAGCAGCAGCACGGTGGAGCCGATGAAGGACAGCGGCTCGACGCTGACCTGGCGCAGCAGGGCCGCGGTGTGCGGATTGAGCCCGGCCCAGAACAGGATGTTGAGCGGCGTGGTCACCACCGCCAGCAGGCTGGACAGGCCAGTCATCGACACCGACAGCGCGGTGTTGCCGCGCGCCATGTGGGTGATCAGGTTGGAGATGTTGCCGCCCGGACAGGCCGCCACCACCATCATGCCGAGCGCGATGGAGGGCCGCGGCTGCAGCGCCATGGTGATCGCCCAGGTCACCGCCGGCAGGATCAGCAGTTGCGCCACGAGGCCGGCCAGCGGCGCCGCCGGGCGCCGGAACACGGCGACGAAATCGGCCACCCGCAGGTCGAGCGCCACGCCGTACATGATCAGCGCCAGCACCAGGCCGAGCGCCGACTGCCCGGTCGGACTGATGTTCAGAAGGATGTCGTCGATCCCTTGCCCCTGCCCTGCGGCCATACGTCCTCCCTGTGAGCGTGGAGGTGCGTGCTGCCAACCGGACGCGCATTCCCGCCTTTGGCGGAACTTTAATCAAGCGGTATCGGAGAATCCATGGCCTCCGCGCGCCGTACCCACAAACAGAAGAAGGGCCCCACCGGGGCCCTTCTGGAAGCATATGCTTCGCAAATCAGTGGGCGTTGGCCCAGACTTTCTTCTTTGTGTAGTACATCAGGCCGGCAAAGATCACGAGGAAGAACATGACCTGGAAGCCGAGCCGCTTGCGCGCCTCGAGATGCGGTTCGGCGGTCCACATCAGGAAGGTCGACACGTCCTTGGCGTACTGCGCGACCTTCTGCGGCGAACCGTCGTCATAGGTCACCTGGTCGTCGGACAGCGGCTTCGGCATCTTGATGGCGTGGCCGGGGAAGTACGTGTTGTAGTAAGCGCCTTCCGGCAGCTTGAAGTCGGCCGGCGGCGGATCGACGTAGCCCTGCAGCAGGGCGTCGATGTAGTTCGGGCCCTTCTCCTGGAACTGGGTGAAGAAGTCGAAAATGAACTGCGGGAAGCCGCGGTCATAGTTGCGGGCCTTGGCCATCAGCGACAGGTCGGGCGGATAGGCGCCGCCATTGGCGGCGCGGCCGGCGTTCTCATTGGCGAACGGCGCCGGGAACTTGTCGGCGAGACGGCCGGGGCGCTCGAACATGTCGCCGGCATCGTTGGGACCGTCCTGCACCTTGTATTCCGACGCGACGGCGAGCGCCTGCGCGGCGGTGAAGCCGGGGCCGCCCTCATCCGCGAGGTTGCGGAAGTGCAGCAGGTTCATCGAGTGGCAGGTCGAGCAGACTTCCTTGTAGACCTTGTAGCCGCGCTGCAGCGCGCCGCGGTCGAACTTGCCGAACGGGCCGGCGAACGACCAGCTCTGCGACGGCGGCAGGTTGCCGCCATGCTCCTGGGCCCGGGCGTCCTGCATGCCGCCGGCGATCAGGCCGCCGGCCAGCACCAGCGCGACGATCGCGGAGGCGGCCTTCTTGCCGTAGCTGGCGAGCACGTCGTCGGCGATCGAGTTCGGCACCGCGCGGGGCTTCTCGACCTTGCTGAGGATCGGCAGCACGATCAGGAAGTAGGCGAAGTAGCAGAACGTCAGCACGCGGCCGGCGATGATGTAGATGCCTTCCGCCGGCTTGCCGCCGAGCCAGCCGAGCACGATGCACACCACCACGAAGATCCAGAAGAACTGCTTGGCGATCGGGCGATAGCGCGACGAGCGGGTCTTGGCGTTGTCGAGCCAGGGCAGGAACGCCAGCACCACGATGGCGCCGAACATCGCGATCACGCCGCCGAGCTTGCTCGGGATCGAGCGCAGGATCGCGTAGAACGGCAGGTAGTACCACTCCGGCACGATGTGCGCAGGCGTCACGCCGGGATTGGCCGGGATGTAGTTGTCGGGGTCGCCGAGGTAGTTCGGCACGTAGAACACGAACCAGGCGAAGAAGATCATGAAGCACACCATGCCGAAACCATCCTTGATGGTCGCGTAGGGCGTGAACGGCACGGTGTCCTTCTCGGTCTTGGCTTCGACGCCGGCCGGGTTGTTCTGGCCGGCCACATGCAGCGCCCAGACGTGCAGCACGACGACGCCGGCGATCACGAAGGGCAGCAGGTAATGCAGCGAGAAGAAGCGGTTCAGGGTCGGGTTGCCGACCGAATAGCCGCCCCACAGCAGCGTCACGATGCTGTCGCCGACGTAGGGAATGGCGGAGAACAGGTTGGTGATGACGGTGGCGCCCCAGAAGCTCATCTGGCCCCACGGCAGCACGTAGCCCATGAAGCCGGTCGCCATCATCAGGAGGTAGATGATCACGCCGAGGATCCAGAGGATTTCGCGGGGCTCCTTGTACGACCCGTAATACAGGCCGCGGAACATGTGGATGTACACGGCGATGAAGAACATCGAGGCGCCGTTGGAATGCAGGTAGCGCAGCAGCCAGCCGTAGTTGACGTCACGGACGATGGCCTCGACCGAGTTGAAGGCCAGCGTGGACTCGGGCGTGTAGTGCATCGCCAGGATCACGCCGGTGATGATCTGCACCCCGAGCATGAAGGACAGGATGCCGCCGAACGTCCACCAGTAGTTCAGGTTGCGCGGCGTCGGATACGCCACGAAAGACGAGTGCATCAGCCCGAGGATCGGCAAACGCCGTTCGATCCACTGCAGGGCGGGATTGGTCGGCTGGTAGGTGGATGGTCCGCTCATGATGCGATCCTGAGGAGAGAAGCGACGCGAAGGGTGAAGTCCCGGAGGGGGTCCGAGGCTCAGCCGATCTTGATCTTGGTGTCGGAGATGAAGGCGTAAGGCGGCACCGGCAGGTTCAGCGGCGCGGGGCCGGAACGAATGCGGCCGGACGAGTCATACTGCGAGCCGTGGCACGGACAGAAGAAGCCGTCATAATTGCCTTCATGGGCGATCGGGATGCAGCCCAGATGGGTGCAGATGCCGATCACCACCAGCCACTGGTCATGGCCTTCCTTGACGCGGGACTGGTCCGACTGCGGGTCGGGCAGGCTGGCGGTCGGCACCGCGCGGGCCTCTTCGACCTGCTTCTTGGTGCGGTTCATGATGTAGATCGGCTTGCCGCGCCAGAACACCTTGATGTCCTGACCCTCGGCAATCGGCGCCAGGTCGACATCGATCGGCGCACCGGCGGCGATGGTCGAGGCGTCCGGGTTCATCTGGGAAATCAGCGGCCAGACCACGGCGGCGGCGCCAACCGCGGCCACTGCTCCCGTTGCTACGAAGAGGAAATCACGGCGTGTCGGTTCCGCCGAAGACGATGTCGTCACGATTCCAAGCCCTTTCTCATCTGCAGCCCGCGATCCCCGCCCGGTGACGCGACATGCGTGCAACCCTTGGGAGCGCCGGCGTCCGCGATTGCCGCGGCGGCAGAACGACCATTTGTCCCGGCCAGGCAGGCGGAACAGACAGTCCAGAATCGTTCTATTGGCACCCTTGCCGCGGCAGTGCAAGCCCGCTCACCGCCCGCCTGCGTGCAATGCACTAGAACCGGCTCCGGCAGGCTGTTGCCCTGACATAGCATGGCGGGGATTCCGACAAATCCGGACCGCTCCTCCGGACCATGCGGCCGCGATTGCGGCCGCATGAACGGCCGCCATCGCGCGGCCACCGGGATGCGAATTTCAGCCGCGGCCGGCGACGGCCCCGTCTGCGATCGGTGCTTCCTTCGCGACCGCCGGCATCCGCCGCCGGTCCCCTCGGCCGGCCGGTGACGGGACAGATTGTCGCGGAAATCGCCGCATTCTGCAGCGTTTGCGCAGCCGCCGGGATCGCATGGCGTCATCTCAATCTATTCTAAAGGCCAACCGCTGGTCATCCCGCCGCGTCTGCGACTAGACCTGACGCAGCAAGCATACCGGCGATGCCGGACCAGCAATCCGAGGCCGCGTGACGACAGCCGTATCCATTCCTGAACCGACCGCCCTGCCCCTGGCGACTGCCGCGGGGGCCGACCAGGGCCTTGCGCGACGCCATGCCCGATGCCGGGGGCAGCCAGGTGGGTACCGACCGACGGTGACGTCATGAGGCCGATCTTCGGGCGACTGCATCGCTGGGCGGGATTGCTCACGGCCGGCTTCCTGTTCTTTTCCGGGATCACCGGCGCCGTGATTTCGTGGGACCACGAGCTCGACGACCTCCTGAACAAGAAATTCTTCGACGTCACCACGCCGGGCCCGGCACGCCCCTCGATCGAACTCGCTGCGCTGATCGAGCAGCGCGACCCGCGCGCCCGCGTCCGCTACCTGCTGACGACGCCGGAAAAGGGCGAGTCGCTGGCGTTCTTCGTGCAGCCGCAGATCGACCCGACCACCGGCAAGCGCTTCACGCTCGACTATAACCAGGTCTTTCTCGACCCCAACACCGGCGCCGAGCTGGGCCGGCGTTACTGGGGCGCGGTGTGGCCGGTGACCCGGGAGAACTTTGTCTCGTTCCTCTACAAGCTGCACTACACCATGCACATTCCGGAGTTCTGGGGCAGCGACCGCTGGGGCGCGCGGCTGCTCGGCGTCATCGCCATCATCTGGACCATCGACTGCTTCGTCGGCTTCTACCTGACGCTGCCGGCACGCCGGCTCGTCAAAGCGGGGCGGGCGGCTTCCGTCGAACGCGAACTCGGCAAAGGCTTCTGGGCGCGCTGGGCGCCGGCCTGGAAGATCAAGACCTCCGGCAGCGGCTATCGCATCAACTTCGACATCCACCGCGCCTTCAGCCTGTGGACCTGGGCGCTGCTGTTCATCATCGCCTTCACCGCGTTCTCGCTCAACCTGTATTTCGAGGTGTTTTCGCCTGTCATGAAGAAGGTCTCGGACTACACACCGACACCCTTCGAGCTGCGCGAGTACCGCGACCTCGACCATCCCATCGAGCCAAAGATGACCTTCGCCGACATTCTGGCGCGCGCCACCGCCGACGGCAAAGCTCGCGGCTGGGACGCGCCGGTCGGCTCGCTGTTCTACGGCGCGGCCCACGGCGTCTACGCCGCGGGGTTCTTTCGTCCCGGCGAGGACCACGGCGCCGCGGGCGTCGCGCCCGCGCAATTGTATTACGACAGCGAGGACGGCCGCCCGATCGGCGACCGGGTACCGTGGGTCGGTACCGCCGCCGACATTTTCGTGCAGCTGCAGTTACCGCTGCATTCCGGCCGCATCGCCGGCCTGCCCGGCCGCATCCTGATCTCGCTGATGGGCCTCGTCGTCGCGGCGCTGTCGGTGACCGGGGTGGTGATCTGGTGGCGCAAGCGCCGTGCCCGGGTCCGGGTGCGGCAAACCGCGGCGCCGCGGCCGGACCGGCGGCTGGCATAG
>DATCUS010000055.1:0-13365 GCA_036561845.1 Tardiphaga sp.
GAACAGATCGCCATCGCCCTGGTGCACGGCGCGCAGTCCCGCAAAGGCGTCGAGTGCGGCGGCGCTGGCGGCGTCGAGCGGGCCGCGCAGATCGGCGAATGACGCTGGCCATTCCTTCAGGCCGGCGCGTGCCGCCTGAAGGGCCCGATCAGGCGCTCCAACCGCTTGCATCAATGCGTCGAACCCCGGCGGGTGCAGATGGCGCGCCACGAACTGCAGCGCCTCCAGCGATTGCAGCAACGGCGGCAGCAGCGCCACGATGTCGTCGACCACCCTCTCGCTCATTGCGGATTTCCCGATCCATCGGCAGGCAGCGCCTCCGGCAATCACGCGGCGGGGATCGCCGGCCATCCACCGCCTGGAATTGCCTTCGTGCTATGTAAACGATACGGTTCCGATTGTAAGGCGGTCATGGCGTCTTCGACGCTGCGTTTCGAAAGCCATCGCATAGCGCCATTGTTGAAGGATATAATGAGTCGCCAGACCCAGAAAGCGACCGCCCCGCTGCGCAAGAGTCACGGTGGGCGCCCATCGCAGGAAGCATCGGCCCGGCTGACCGAGGACATCGTCGACAGGGCAACGGCATTGTTTCTTCGTGCCGGCTTCGAGGCCGTGAGTATTGACACCATTGCGGCGGAAGCGGCGATCTCAAAACGAACCTTCTATTCGCGCTTCAGCGGCAAGGCCGATCTCTTCACCGCTGTCGTGGTGCGTTTCGTCGAAAAGCGCATGGGGCAGATGGACGCCATCTCTGCCGGTCCGGGCCCGCTGAAGCATCAGCTGGAGGCAATCGCCAAGGAGTTTCTCCGGATCGCCTGTCAACCGGACACCATCGCACTCGATCGTGTGGTGACGGCGGAGGTCGGACGGTTTCCGGAGCTTGGCAGGATTGTTTATGATTTCGCCGGGTCGCGCGCGCTCGGATCGATCGAAAAGATTCTCGATCAGGCCTATGCGAAGGGCGAAATTGTGCTGCGGGATCGGCGGCATGCGGCCGAGCATTTTTTCCATGCGGTCATCGTCGGGCCGATGCGCCTGGTGACGCTTGGAGTCGAGAGCCCCCAGCTCACGGCCGCTCGTCTGAAGACATTGCGCCGCTCTGTCGACCTTTTTCTTGACGGTGCGCGCGCGCGTTCCGGATAGCCCGGCGTGCGCCGGCAATGCCGCGGGACCGTAAGAACTGACCATGTCGTGACGGAATTGGGGCCCGTGCTCATAGGCCACCGTCGGACACCAGCCTTGTGAGTCCGGATATGGCCCGCCTCCAGGGCTTGTACCCCAAGTCTTGTACCGCAAGGGCTTGTTGCCCAAGCCTCCAGACGGCTCGAAAAAAGTGCTGGCATCCGTCCTGTAAATACGATACGAAACGGTACCGTTTCTTGCGACCGGCCTTTCCGTGGGCCTCGGATGGATGAGGCGTCATGGCTGCGCAGAAGTTCCTCAGGCTGATCGCGCTCGTTGCGCTTCCGTGGGCCTCCATGTCCGCGGCGCAGGGCGCCCACGACCCCCTGGCCGCCATCGGCAACCCGCCAGCCACTTCGGTGGAAGACGAGATCGTCTGGTTCACGCGCAGCGTAGATGCGGTCCCCGACCTGACAAGAATGGTCGAGATACAATTTGTCGGGGCGAAGATCATTGACGTCAGCTTCGATGGTCAGGGCGCCACGCCAATATTCAACATGAAGGCCAGTCGTCGCGACAAGATCTGGAACGTCGTGGTTGACGCATCGAAGCGTCGAATCATTCGCGCTGATTTCCTGATGCCGAGATCGGAGCTTGGCGCGGAAGATCAACGCAAGCTCGCGGATTTCGAGCAATCCAGGATCGGTCTTTCCGAAGCGATCGAAATCGCCGAACAGTACGGAGCGGGCAAGGCGATCGGTGCCGGCCTCCAATATACCGACGGCAGGCTGATCTTTCTGGTGGTTGTCGTGTCTGGCGGCGCGTTGAAGGAAGTTTCGGTCGATCCGACCAGGGAGGTGCAACGGCGCAGGCGCTCCTCGGAACTCTCGCGCAGGGGCGCAATCCATTGAACGGTCCGGCCAGCCGGCCTTCGTCTTATCGTTCCCCGGGCGGGCGCAGCCGTGCAGGCATCGGTATGTTGGGCAGCAATCGACTTTCATTCCGCAATTTCATGAAGCCCGCCCTGCGTCGTCCGACCGCTTCGCTCGCGGCGATATCCGCCATGAGTATCCTGATCGCCGGCTGCACCTCGCTGCCGCGAACGACCTATTCTGCCTCAGAGGGCGCGCAGGCGCGCGTACTCGATCTCGCCGACCTGCGCCGCTACGCCGATGAGCCGGCCTGGAGATTTCAACATCCTCGGAATCAAGCCGTGCAGCGGGGGCCGCTCACCTATCTCGCTCTGTCGGGCGGCGGGGCCGACGGCGCATATGGCGCGGGCATTCTCACCGGATGGTCGGAGGCGGGCACGCGCCCGTCGTTTTCAATCGTCTCCGGCGTCAGCACCGGCGCATTGATTGCGCCGTTCGCATTTCTTGGCCCGCAATACGATCAGACATTGCGCGATGTCTATACCAGCGGCGTTGCCGAGACCCTGCTCGAATCGCCCAATCCGTTCAACGCGATCTTCGGTTCGGGGGTGTTCGGCAACAAGAATCTGCGCGGCTTGGTCGCAAAATACATCGATGCGAAGTTTGTTGGCGAAGTCGCCGCGGAATACGCCAAAGGCCGGCGGCTCCTGATCGTGACGACGAATATCGACTCTCAGCGCACCGCCATCTGGGACATGGGACGGATCGCTTCGCTCCGCACGACCGAATCGTTGAACCTGTTCCGGGACGTCGTCACCGCTTCGGCAAGTCTGCCGGTGGTCTTTCCGCCGATGCTCATCACCGTCGAGGCAAATGGCCGGCAGTTCCAGGAGATGCATATCGACGGCGGCGTAACTGCGCCTGTTCTGACCTTGCCCGAGGCATACCTGCTCCGCAACGCGGCGCTGTCGCAGGCCGAAAACCTGCAGCTCTTCATCCTGATCAACAACAAGGTCGATCGGGAGTTTCAGCCGATCGACAACAAGACAGTGGAGATTGCTGCGCGCTCGTCATCGACGATGGTCAAGGGACAGACGCGATCGATTATTTCCAGTACTTATGACTTCGCCCGTCGCAACAAGTTTGGCTTCAACCTGACCTATATCGGGGCCGAAAGGCCGGCGTCGCCTGCCGGATTTGATACCGCCTACATGCGCGAGTTGTTCGAGTACGGCTATGACAGGGCGCGAAGCAATCGCGTGTGGTCCAAATCTCCGCCCCTTGATGCCGTCGATGCAGCGCCGGTATCCCGGACCATCGCTGCGCGATCGGCGATCGCCACGAATTGAGAGTGCCGGTAGGTTCATTCACTGGCGGCCATGCAATTGCGACGCGTTCGCGTATAGAGTGAGGCCGGCCATCGATTGATTTGCATCAATCATCTCCCCCACGATGGATGCGAGGATTCAAATATCATCCATTCAATGTCGGGGGAGAAGTCATGAATGCACGGAGACTCGCTTCGACGATTGCAGTCGCGCTTCTCTGCTTGTCGGGAATGCTCCGGCCAGCATTTTCGCACAGCGGGATAGCCCAGGATCGTTGGAATCCCGCTCATCTCCAGAACCTGCCGCGGGGACTCCGCGCCATCGTCCAGGGGTGGGAGGTAGCCTGTGGTGGATCGCTTGCTGCCGCGCCGCAGTTTGCGCTCTATCTCCCCGTTCCAGGCGGCGAACTCGTGGCCCTTCATTTCGATGACTTTAGATGCGCCAACAAGTCCGTCCACTGCAGCGCCACGGGATGTCTGCACGAAGTCTATGTCGCGGCCAAAGGACAATACCGGCGGGTGCTTGCCGTGCACGCTCGCGATATTCGACTGCTTCGCGATCAGGATGCAGCCTTGGTCGAGATATCCGGCGTCAACGGCGAGACAAGAGCTCTCCGTTGGAATGGCCGCCGATTCGTCGAGTGAGTCCGGACGCCACCGGGCGGGTTCGCCGTGAGGCCGAAGCCGCGGGCAAGCCGCCGCCTGCAGGAATGCACCTTGCTTGACACAAATCAACTGCCCGAGAGCGGGCAAGAATAGACTGATTGCAGTGACAACCCGACTTCGCTCGGTCTCACGCTTATATGGAACATCGATGATGAATCTCCGGCAAGCCAGATCGTGCCTGCGCTCCTGGCAGAGCTTGGCTGGAACCATGCTTGCGGTCGCCCTCATCGGCCTCCCATCCGTGTCGATGGCTGAGGAGGAGGTGAAGCTCAGTCCCGCGCAGGTACAGACTCTTGGCGTTCGCGCTGTACATCCGATCTCCAGCCGGACCGATCTGACTCTGCCCTATCCCGCTCAGATCGTTATCCCCACGCCGCAGCTGTGGGTCGTGAGCGCACCCGTGGCCGGCATGGTCACCAGCCTCTCGGTTGCGCGCGGCGACCGGGTCGTTTCCGGCCAGCCGCTTGTCACGCTTGAGAGCCCCAGCTTCGTTTCGCTTCAGCGTGACTATCTGCAGGCCTTCGCGCAGGACGTGCTTGCTGCTCAGCAGCTCAAGCGGAACACCGATCTGTTTGAAGGGAAGGCGGTGTCGCAACGCGTCCTGGAAACCACTCAGGCTGAAGCCCGCCAGGCAAGCATCGCCGTGGCGGAACGACGTCAGATGCTTCGGCTCAGCGGACTGCCGGACGCGGAAATTTCGCGCCTGACCAGCGAGACGGCAATTTCGGCGACGGTCTCGGTCACATCGCGTCAGCAGGCGACGGTGGTTGAGATCCTGGTTTCCCCGGGCCAGCGGGTCGAGCAGGCGGCGCCGCTCGTCAAGCTCGCGCGCTTGTCGGCCCTGTGGGCGGAAATCGCGATTCCGGCGTCAAGCATCCGCGCCATCCGGCCGGGCGCGCGCGTGGAAATCGACGGCTACGCGACGCCGGGCCAGGTCATCCTGGTTTCGGAGACAACGGACGCGGCGACCCAGACTGTCCTGGTGCGAGCGGAAGTGCCGAACACCGGCGAACTGCGCCCCGGACAAACTGCCGCGGTACGGATCGGCTTTCTATCCTCCGGTGAAAGCGCCTGGGAAATTCCGTACAGCGCGCTTGTCCGGCGCGGCGACAAGGCATCGGTCTTTGTCGCAATCGAGGGCGGATTTCGGCTGGTGCCTGTGACGCTCGTCGAGGAGGATCAGGATCACGTCGTGGTGTCGGGCGTGATCACGGACAAGGATGAGGTGGCCGTCAGCGGCATCTCTGCGCTTCGCGGGATCTTGCTGCGGCTCGGAGCCGGCGAGTGATGCTGCAGCGTCTGGTCGCGTTCGCGCTTTCGCAGCGCATGTTCGTCGCGTTGAGCGTCCTTCTGCTGATCGGCGCGGGCGTCGTTGTTCTGCCTACCCTGCCGATCGACGCATTTCCCGACGTCTCGCCCGTTCAGGTGAAGGTGATCATGAAGGCGCCCGGTCTCACCCCGGAGGAGGTTGAACAGCGGATCACGGTTCCCATCGAGCTTGAGCTGCTGGGATTGCCCAACAAGAAGATCCTTCGCTCGACGACAAAATACGCGCTCGCCGACATCACCGTCGATTTTGAGGATGGCACCGACATTTACTGGGCGCGCAACCAGGTCTCGGAACGCCTGTCCAACATCGCGCGCGATCTGCCGGAAGGCGTGACCGGCGGTCTCGCCCCGATCACCAGCCCCCTCGGCGAAATGTTCATGTTCACCATCGACAGCCCCGATCTTTCGTTGGCCGAGCGTCGAACGCTGCTCGATTGGACGATCCGGCCGGCGCTGCGGACGGTTCCGGGCGTAGCCGACGTCAATTCGCTTGGCGGTCATGTCCGCGCGTTCGAGATCGTGCCGCTCAACGATGCCCTCGCGGCACGCGGTATTTCGTCGGAGCTGTTTCGGCGGGCGATCGAGACCAATAGCCGCAATGACGGCGCTGGCCGCGTCAACCAGGGCGAAGATGGCGCCCTGGTCCGCATCGAGGGCAGCATTCGCTCCATCGACGACATCAAGGCCATCGTGGTCGATACCCGGGACGGCATTCCGATCCGGGTCAACGATGTCGCCCGCGTTCAGGTGGGCTCGCTGACGCGCTACGGCGCCGTCACCATCGACGGCCGCGGCGAAACGGTCGAAGGGCTCGTGCTCGGCCTGCGCGGCGCCAATGCCGGCCAGTTGGTACGCGACGTCCGCCAGCGCCTGCAGGAGCTGCAGCCTTCGCTGCCGAAGAGCGTGACCATCAACGTGTTTTACGATCGAAGCCGGCTGGTCGGCCGTGCCGTCGGAACCGTTGTCCGAGCGCTCGGCGAAGCCACGGTTCTTGTCATCGTCCTGCTGCTGCTGTTTCTCGGCAACTGGCGCGCCTCGCTGGTCATCGCGGTCAGCCTGCCGCTCGCGATCATGATCGCGCTGATCGTCATGCGCCTGGTCGGCATGTCGGCCAATCTGATGAGTCTGGGCGGCCTCGCGATCGCCATCGGCATGTTGATCGATGCCCTGGTCGTCGTCGTCGAGAACATCGTGGGCAACCTCAGCAAGGATCAGGAAGGAAAGACGACACCTCTCATCCATATCGTGTTCCGGTCGGTATGCGAGGTGCTGGAGCCGGTTGCCACGGGCGTGATGATCATCATCATCGTTTTCGTCCCGCTGCTCGCGCTGCAGGGCCTCGAGGGAAAGCTGTTCATCCCCGTGGCGCTTGCGATCATCTTTGCGCTGGCTGCCTCGCTGGTGCTGGCGCTCACGGCGCTTCCCGTCGCGACATCGTTCCTTCTCAAGGCGGCCCCGCACCGGGAACCATGGCTGATCCGCCAGGCGTCACGCGGCTATGCGCCGGCGCTTGGCTGGGCACTGGCCAATGAACGCAAGGTGATGGTAGCGGCCGTGGTGGCCCTGGTTGCGGCGGGCTTCGCCTATACCCAGCTTGGCAAGACGTTCATGCCGACCATGGACGAGGGCGACATCATCATCAGCGTCGAGGCAATCCCGTCCATCAATCTCGATCAGTCGATCGCGATGAATGGCAAGCTTCAGGCCGCCATTCTGGCGCGGGTACCTGACGTGGCGGGGGTCATCGCTCGAACCGGATCGGACGAACTCGGCCTCGATCCGATGGGCCTCAATCAAACCGACACGTTTCTGGTCTTGAAGCCCCTGGAGGAGCGCAAGACGACCGACAAGGCTGCCCTCCTTCAGCAGCTTCGACAAGTGCTCGCCGACTTTCCGGGGCTGTCGCTCAGCTTCACGCAACCGATCGACATGCGTGTCCAGGAGATGATCAGCGGCGTGCGTGGCGACGTCGCGGTGAAGATATTCGGTCCTGACATCACGAAGCTCAATGAAATAGCGAGCGCGCTGTCCGCGATCCTGTCCGGCATCGATGGCGCCGAGGACGTCTACACCACGCTGAACGAAGGCGCTCAGTACTATACGGTCGCGGTCAATCGGCTGGAAGCGGGCCGCCTCGGTCTGGCGGTGGATGGAATTGCCGCCTCGCTGCGCACCCAGATCGAGGGCCGGACCATCGGCACAGCGCTGGAAGCGGGACGCCGTACGCCGATCCTGGTGCGCGGCAGTGAGAAGACGCGCGAGGCGCCTGCCATGCTGGCCAATCTGCCCCTGACGCTTGCGTCCGGTCAGCACGTGGCGCTCTCCCAGGTTGCCCGCATTCACCGGGTTGACGGTCCGGTCAAGATCGACCGCGAAGATGGTGCCCGGATGAGCGTGGTCCGATCCAATGTTCGGGGGCGCGACATGGTGGGCTTCGTCCTCGCCGCGCAGCAGAAGGTGGCGGCGGACCTGACGCTGCCGCAGGGTTATCGGCTTACCTGGGGAGGCCAGTTCGAAAACCAGCAACGCGCCGCCGCGCGCCTGTCGGTTGTCGTCCCGGTTGCCATCGGACTGATCTTCGTTCTGCTGTTCACCACGTTCGGCTCGATCCGGCAGGCGCTGATGGTCCTGGTGAATATCCCCTTCGCACTCATCGGCGGTGTCTTCGCGTTGGTCCTGACCGGGGAATATCTGTCGGTGCCGGCTTCGGTCGGATTTATCGCGCTGCTGGGTATCGCTGTCCTGAATGGAGTTGTGCTCGTCTCCTACTTCAATCAGTTGCGCGCCCACGGCGTTGCCGAGGATCGCATCGTCGTGGAGGGCGCGCAGCGCCGGCTTCGGCCGGTGCTGATGACCGCCAGCATCACCGCGCTCGGACTGGTCCCGTTGCTGTTCGCGTCCGGCCCCGGCTCTGAAATCCAGAAACCGCTGGCCATCGTGGTCATCGGCGGTTTGCTGTCGTCGACCCTTTTGACCCTGATCCTTCTGCCGATCCTCTATCGCCGGTTCGGCAGCGTTGCGAGGAAGGCCCCATGACGGTCGAACCTGTTTGCCTGACGCTGATCGCCGCCCGCAGGCTTCGCGAGGAATTGTTCGATTATCTCGCCGAGCAGCGCGATCTGGTAGTGGGATTCACGGCATCTGATGGTGCCGGCTACGGCCCGACGGTCCGCCTGCACTCGACGGCCGAGCAGGTCAAAGGCAACGCCGATGAGGTGCTGGTGCGAACCATTCTGGAAAGGCAGGACGCCGCGCGATTGCTTGCCCGGCTCAAGACGGCATTCGCAGGAACCAGACTGGTCTACTGGATCATGCCAGTGATGGAATTTGGCGTGATTGACGACCACCAGGCTGAAACCGGAAATTGAGTGCGGCGCGCTTCAGGCGTCCCACGGCACCATTGATCACGCGGATTCGAAAGCTTGCGTGCCACGGGTCACGCAGCCGCGATTCAGCCGTAGAATGCGCCAGCCCGTTCCTGGTTGATGCGCAACAGGCATCCCCCGGACCTACGGCTCCAGTTCCGTATCCCAGTAGAGATAGTCGAGCCAGCTGTCGTGCAGGTAGTTCGGCGGGAACAGGCGTCCGTTGCGGTGCAACTGGTGTACGGTAGGCGCGAAGGCCGTCTGCCGCGGGAACATGCGGGCCTGTTGGGTCGTCATGTTGCCCTTGCGCAGGTTGCACGGCGAGCAGGCGGCGACGACGTTTTCCCAAGTGGTCTGGCCGCCCTTGGAGCGCGGCACGATGTGGTCGAAGGTGAGGTCGTCATGCGAGCCGCAATACTGGCACGAGAAGCGGTCGCGCAGGAACACGTTGAATCGGGTGAAGGCCGGGTGGGTCGACGGCTTGACGAAGGATTTCAGCGATACCACGCTGGGCAGCTGGATCTCGAATGACGGGCTATGCACCGAATGATCGTAGTGCTCAACGATATTCACGCGGTCGAGAAACACCGCCTTGATGGCATCCTGCCACGACCACAGTGACAGTGGATAATAGCTGAGCGGCCGGAAGTCCGCGTTGAGGACCAGTACCGGCCAACCGCCCTGCGAGACATGTGCGTTCAAGTAACGCTCCTGACCCCCACATTAGGCTGCGACGCAGCCCACCTCCACATACTACAGGCAGCGTGACGCCATTGTGAAGGGTGTTGGCGGCTCTATCCCGAAGGGGCTCGTCCGCGGTCAGGCCGTCGGCACCGTGCCGCCGTCGATGACATATTCGGTTCCCGTGATCGCGGAGGCCCGATCCGAGGCCAGGAAGGCCACGAGGTCGGCCACTTCTGCCGGCTTCGCCGGTCGTCCGAGCGGGATTCCGCCCAGTGAAGCCATCAGCTTGCTTTGCGCGGTCCCGTAGTCGGTGCCGTCGCCGGCGGCGATCTTGTCCACCAGCCGGATAGCCGCCTCGGTCTCGACCCAGCCCGGCGCCACCCGGACAACGCGAATCCCTTTCGGGCCGACCTCCTTGGACAGCGCCTTGCTGTAGGTGGACAGCGCTGCCTTCGCCGCAGCATAGGCGGTGGTCGCGTCATGCAGCGGCAGTGCGCGCTGGATCGACGTGACGTGAATGACGACGCCGCTGCCGCGCGCCAGCATGGCGGGAAGCAAGGCGCGGTCGAGCCGCACCGCCGGAAGCAGGTTGAGATCGAGGGCGCTTTGCCACTGCGCATCGTCGAGCATGGCGAAGCCACCGGCGGGCGCCGAGGAGCCGCCGACCACGTGAACGATGATATCGACGCCGCCGAGCTGCGCGTGTACGGCATCGGCCACCGCGGCACAGCCCTCCGCTGTCGTGACGTCGGCGGCGGCGAACAGGATACCGTCCGCGCGGCCGGGCGTAGCGTGCCGTGCCGTGGTCAGCACGCGCGCACCTTCCTCATGCAACTGCGCCACCACGGCCGCGCCAATGCCCATGGTGCCGCCGGTGACCAGCGCGCGCAGTCCTTCCAACCCGCCGCTCATAGCCCGATCCCCAGCCCGACGATTTTTCCATTAGCGAGCTGAAAGGCAAAATCGACATCGACGGGGCTGCCGGGGAAGCGGCCGGCAAGGCGCATGGTGACGATGGTCTTGCCATCAGCCTCTTTCGCCGCGATCGGCTGGATCCGGTGTTGGTACTTGGCCCGCGATTCTGTGTTCCATCGTTCGATCGCAATGCGACCGCGATAGGTGTGGCCTTCGTCGCGTACGATGGCGTCCTCGACAAAACATTGGCCGAAGCGACGGGCGTCACCGGTATTATCTGCGGCGATGTAGTCGGCGATGGGTAGTGCAAGCGTGATCGGCATTCATGTCTCCTGAGCAATGCAGGCGCGTTGTCTCATCAGCAAATGTCGCTATGCTCACCGAATGACAAGTACGCACGAAAAAGTAGGGTACTTACCCGTAGGTGAGTTGTTGACGCCGGTCACGGCGGCGAATGGCGTCGAGTCGGTGCTGAAGATGCTGGAGGGGCGCTGGAAACTGGTGATTCTGTTTCAGCTGTTCGGCGGCAAGCTGCTGCGCTTCTCGGAGCTTGAACGGGCGATTCCGGCGATCTCCCAGAAGATGCTGATCCAGCAACTGCGCCAGATGGAGCAGGATGGCATTGTCCGGCGCATCGTTCATCACCAGGTGCCGCCGAAGGTCGAGTACGGCCTGACCGATTGGGGCCAGTCACTCTGTCCGGTGCTCGATGCACTGCTGAAATGGGCGGCGCTGAAGCCGGCCGGCGAAGTGGCCGGCAAGCCGGATTAGTCTTCCGCCAGCGACAGCATGTGCCCCTGATTCGGCGCGATCCGGCCCCCCAGCGTGTCACGGTAGACCTGTTCGACCGCCGTCGCGCCGCGACTTTCCACCACCGCGATCACGCGCTGCAGCAGCGGATTGAAACCGTCCCAGGCCTTGCCGAAGCGGGCGTCGATGCCGCCCGGGCCCCATTCTTTGGCGCGCTTGCGAATCTGGTCGGGCGCGAAGAACCATTGTGGCCGGGCTCCGGGCAATTCGGTGTCGTCAGCGGAGTCCTGATGGGTCAGCCCGACCCGCCCGCTATAGACCAGGCGGTCGCCGAAGTGGCGGTGCAGCCGGGCGCGCAACGTGCCATTGCCGGCCATGTCGACCAGGGCGGCAGGTCGATCGCTGGGCAATGACGCGATCTGGTCGTAGGCCACGACCTCATCGTAGCAGCCCAGCGCGCGGACGAAATCGACATTGGCCGCGGAGGTCAGGCCGATCACCCGCACCGGCTGGCGCTGCGTGTGCAGCAGGTGCGCAAGCCCGAACGCGGCCTTGCTGGAGGCGCTGGTGAGCATCACGCTTTCGGCGCCGAAAAACTCCGCTTCGGCCAGTGCGTCGTCGACCAGGAACGACAGCATGAACAGCGGCCGCAGCAGTGCCTGATGGTCGCCCTGCGCGCCGGCGAAGGCGGGATCGCCGCCGACGCGTGCATAGGCGTTGTAGACCGGCGCCACGCCTTGGCGATGCTGGGCGGCATCGCGCAGGCCGCGCTTGCTGACATCGGTCGCCTCGATCAGCAGATGGGTGGCCATCGGGAAATAGCCGAACAGCCGTTCGCCCGCTGTGACTTGCGGGTGGTTCGAAGCGATTACTTCGCCGAAGCCCCACACCGGAATGGTGCCAAATCCCTGCGGCGCCGGAAACAACTGCCAGTATTGCAGCTGATCGCCGAGCATGGCGTAGGTGATGTTGTTGGCCGTGAAGGCGAAGCGATCGACCTTCAGCAGCACGCCGTCGTCAGGCAGTTCGTCGGGATCGGGCAGAGGTGTCTCGATTGTCCTGCAGCGCTGCAGATCGTCGCGCGCAACGATGAACTGAAAAGCATTCATGTCCAGGCCCTCGCGTTGGTTCTGCCCGCATCCTCATCCCGCGCGATGAAAATTTTGCGACAGGGCCTGCTTTAAACGCCGTTCGGATTTGTTACTTGCCGATCACGCCCTCGCGTTTCTTGATGGCGTGATAGTAGCTCCACCACAGATGCGCGGCGGCGCCGCGCAGCGGTCGCCACGGTTCGGCCAGCGGCGCCATCTGCTTCACGGTGGGCCGCGCCTTGAGGCCGAGGCCGACCTTGATCGCCTCCTGGATCGCCACATCGCCGGCCGGCCAGGCGTCGCCGTGGCCGAGGCAGAACAACAGATAGACGTCGGCGGTCCATGGCCCGATGCCGTGCAGCCTGGTCAGGGTCGCATGCGCGACGTCGGCGTCCTCCTCGGCGAGCACGTCGAGATTGAGTCGCTCGCTGGCGAGTTCGCGGGCGATCCCCTTCAGCGTCTTGATCTTGGCCGTCGACAGGCCGAGACGGCCGAGCCGATCGGCGCGCGCCTTGCGCAAGCTGTCGTGGTGGAAAGGGTCGAAAGCGCCGAACACCCGGCCCCAGATCGCGGAAGCCGAGGCCACCGACACCTGCTGGCCGACGATGATCTGCGCCAGCCCGGCAAATCCCGCCTCGCGCCGCCGCAGCTTCGGCATGCCGGCGATCTCGAGGATCGGCGGCAGCCGCGGGTCGAGCTTCATCAAGCCGGCGATGGCGTCTTCGAGGTCGGACTGGCTGTTGAGATGGACTGTCATTGCGCCCTAGAATCGCCCGTCCGGACCGAGAGATCAATGCCGCCCGTCTTCCGCTTTGCGCCCAGCCCGAACGGCTACCTGCATCTCGGCCATGCTTTTTCGGCGCTGCTGAATTTCGACCTCGCGCGGCAGGCCGGCGGCCGGCTGCTGCTGCGCATGGAGGATATCGATCCCTTGCGCTGCAAGCCGGAATTCGAAGCGGCGATCCACGAGGATCTCGCATGGCTGGGTATCGTCTGGGAAACCCCGGTGCGCCGGCAATCCGAACATCTCGATGTTTATCGCGCAGCCACCGACCGGCTGGCGCGCGACGGCCTGCTGTATCCGAGCTTCGAAAGCCGCGCCGAGATCGCCCGGCTGGTGGCGGCGGAGCAGGCGAGGGGCGCCTGGCCGCATGATCCCGACGGCGTGCCGCTGTATCCCGGCGTCGCCCGCGCCCTGAGCCCGGAAGCGGTTGCGCGGCTGCGCGAGGTCGGTGCTCCCACGG
>DATCUS010000056.1:0-53006 GCA_036561845.1 Tardiphaga sp.
AGCTCATGCTGGCGGGCGGCGATTTCCGCGATCGCGAAATCCAGCGAAGGCGTCAGCGGCGGCGAGGCTTCGTAGGGCGGCGAAGCTTCATGGGACGGCAGGCTGTAGGGCGGGCTGTTGTAGACCTGTGCGGCGGCGCGCTCGACCATGTCGGCGGTGCGCGGCGGCTCCTGCGCCAGCGGGGCCAGTGCCGGGCTGCTGATCTGCGACAGCCGGGCGTCGAGTCTGGAAATAGCGTCGTTGAGCTGTCGCGCCACGCCGGGTTCACCGCGGACGGCGGGGCGGGACATCTGGTCGATCTGGCGGGTGATGGAGTCCAGCCGCTGGTGGATTTCGGCGACGTCCTGCACGTCGCGCTCCGGCAGCGGCGGACGGGTTGCGCGTGGCGCGTCACCGCGGCCATGCGGATTGGGCGACGAGAAACTCGTTGAGGATTCACCGATGGTCGAGTTCAGCCAGTCGCCGAGCGACATGCCGGCCCGGCGCGCGGCGGCTTCAGCCCGCTCCCGCACGGTCGGCTCGATCCCCTCAACACTCCACGATACGCGCGAATTCATGCTTTCGTCCGGTTCCGAGCCTGGCGCAACTGCACCCGAGGCCTCCCCGCGCGTCCCATCGACCGGGACAATCGACAGCGGCGCAGGTCGTCTGCCTCTCGCTTCGACTTTTTCGTGTTACGGTAAATAACGGGTTAAGGAATTGGCCCGCGCTGCCCGAAAGTTAACCGGCTTCGACGGATCAGGCTTCAGCGCGTGAACAGCGCACTGAGGTCGTCGATGTCGGCTTCGGTGATGGCGGGCTGCGCCTGATGCATTGCGGCGGGCTGGCCGATATAGGCCCAGTAGATGAACTCGGCGCGCGGCATCGCCTTTCGGACCTCAACGCCGGATTCGGCGAGAACCTTGGCGATATAGGCCACGCGTTGTACGTCGACCGAGGCCACGACCGCCGCCGCCGAGGGGTCTGCGGTCGCCCACGATCGAATGGCGCGGTCCAGGCTGCGATCCTCTTTGAACGCGAGCCGCATCAGCGCCGTCAGCCGCGCCGGTCCGGTGATGGTTGCGTCGATATCGCGAATGACCTGCTCGCCGGCGCGCAGCCCCCACTCCCGTAGGAGGATCTTGCGGTAGTCGTCTATATCCTTGAAATGCCAATAGAAACTGCCGCGCGAGACATTCAGGCCGGCGGCCAGCGCGCCGACTTTCAAGGCACTCTCACCCTGACCGGCCAGCGTCCGCAGGCCGTGTTTGATCCAGTCCGTTATGGTCAGCCGATCTTTCACGCTGCCACCATACACATATGTATTGACGGCAGCTACCCGTCCCGGATAGTTTTCCATGCAGGGATGTATGGAAACGACAAAGAGGGCTGGCGATGACCGGACTCGACAGGTGGTACGCCTACATGCGCGAGCATGATCGCGCCGTGTTGTGGGATCTGCTGCATCCTGACGCGGTGTTCGAGAGCCCCGTCGTGCATACGCCGCAACGCGGCCGTGATATCGTCTTCAAATATCTCGTCAGTGCCGAGCAAGTGCTGGGCGGTCCCAGCTTCGCCTATCGCGGCGAGTGGCGCAACGACACCGGCGTCGTTCTGGAATTCGATACCAAGCTCGAAGGCATCGCGATCAATGGCGTCGATATCATCACCTTCGATGGCGACGGTCGCATCACCCACTTCAAAGTCATGGTGCGCCCGCTCAAGGCCATCAACCTTCTGCACCGCCTGATGGGCGAACAGCTTGCTCGCCAGTAGGCGATTTCCACTTAAGGATCCCCCATGCCCAGCTACAAAGCCCCCCTCGAAGACGTCGGTTTCCTGCTCAACGACGTGTTCCAGTTCGACCGCTACAATAACCTGCCGGGATTCTCCGACGCCTCCGCCGATGTGCGCGAAGCGATCCTGCAGGAAGCGGCGAAACTCAGCGAGCAGGTGCTGCAACCGCTCAATCGCGTCGGCGATCTCGAAGGCTGCGTTCGCCACGACGACGCCAGCGTGACCACGCCGAAGGGCTTCAAGGATGCCTACAAGCAGGTGACCGAGGGCGGCTGGCTCGGCCTGTCGGCGCCGGTGGAATATGGCGGTCAGGGCCTGCCGGTGGCGCTGTCGCAGACGGTCAACGAATTCCAGTGCTCCGCCAACATGGCGTTCTCTATGTATGGCGGCCTGACCATGGGCGCCACCGCGGCGCTGGTGGTGCATGGCCGGCCGGAGCAGAAGGCGATCTTCCTGCCCAAGATGGTGTCCGGGGAATGGACCGGCACCATGAACCTGACCGAACCGCATTGCGGCACCGACCTCGGGTTGTTGCGCACCAAGGCGGTGAAGCAGGACGACGGCAGCTACAGGATCTCCGGCACCAAGATTTTCATTTCCGCCGGCGAGCATGACCTCGCTGACAACATCATCCATCTGGTGCTGGCGCGTATCGAGGGTGCGCCGGCCGGCATCAAGGGCGTGTCGCTGTTCGTGGTGCCCAAGGTGCTGGTCAATGCCGATGGCTCATTGGGTGCGCGCAACGGCGTGTCATGCGGCTCCATCGAGCACAAGATGGGCATTCACGGCAATTCCACCTGCGTGATGAACTACGACAACGCCCAGGGCTGGCTGATCGGCGAAGAGAACAAGGGCATGCAGGGCATGTTCGTGATGATGAACGAAGCCCGGCTCGGCGTCGCCGTGCAGGGCCTGGCGCAGTCCGAGGTCGCCTATCAGAACGCTGTGGCCTATGCCAAGGATCGCCTGCAGGGTCGTTCGCTGACCGGACCGAAGGCGCCGGACAAGCCGGCGGATCCGATCATCGTGCATCCCGACGTGCGCCGCACCTTGCTGACCATCCGCGCCTTCAACGAGGCGGCCCGCGCCATGGTGGTGTGGACCGCGCTGAAGAGCGATGTCGCGCATCGCTCCGACGACGCGAAAGAGCGTCAGGCCGCCGACGACCATCTCGGTCTGATGACCCCGGTGCTGAAGGGCGTGCTCACCGATGGCGGCTTTGCCAATGCGGTGTCGGCGCAGCAGATGTTCGGCGGCCACGGCTATATCGCCGAATGGGGCATGGAGCAGTTCGTTAGAGACGCCCGCATCGCGATGATTTATGAGGGCGCCAACGGCATCCAGGCACTCGACCTGGTCGGCCGCAAGCTGCCGCGCGACGGCGGCCGTGCTGCGATGGCGTTCTTCGGCGAGGTCGCCGCGTTTGCCAAGGAGCACGGCGGCGACGAGGCGATGAAGCCCTATGTCGATCCGCTCTCGAACGCGCTCGGCCACTTGCAGCAGGCGACGATGTGGCTGATGAACAACGCCATGATGAAGCCCGACAATGCCGGCGCCGGCGCCACCGATTACATGCAGCTGTTCGGCCTCACCGCCTTCGCCTATATGTGGGCGAAGATGGCGAAGGTGGCGCAGGACAAGATTGCCGCTTCCGGCGCCACACCCTATCTGACCACCAAGCTGGTCACCGGCCGCTTCTTCATGGAACGGATGCTGCCGGAGACCACGGTTCATCTCGCGCGCATCCAGACCGGTGCCGCGACGACCATGGAATTGCCGGCGGAGGCGTTCTGACGAAGACACACACTCAACTGTCATCCCCGCGCATGCGGGGATCCAGTAAACACCGGCTTTAGAGATTTGATCGCGAACGACAGCGTTTACTGGATCGCCCGCTTTCGCGGGCGATGACGCCGAGTAAAACGCCATCGTTCGCACGCCAGATGCAAACATAAGGGAGACCCCATGCCCGAGGCCTATATCTACGATCACGTGCGCACCCCGCGCGGCCGCGGCAAGGCCGACGGCGCGCTGCATGAAGTGACCGCGCTGGCGCTGGCCACCGCGCCGCTGAAGGCGCTGAAGGAACGCAACAACATCCAGCCCGGCACCATCGACGACGTCATCCTCGGCTGCGTCGATCCGATCGGCGAGGCGGGCGGCGACATCGCCCGCATGGCCGCGCTGTCGGCCGGCTACGGCAACGACGTGCCGGGTATCCAGATCAACCGCTTCTGCGCCTCCGGCCTCGACGCGGTGAACTTCGCCGCGGCGCAGGTGATGTCCGGCCAGCACGCCATGACCATCGGCGGCGGCGCCGAATCCATGAGCCGCATCGGCATCGGCGCCTCCGGCGGCGCCTGGCCGGTGGATCCGTCAATCGCCGTGCCAGCCTATTTCATGCCGCAGGGCATCTCGGCCGACCTGATCGCCACCAAATACGGTTTCTCGCGCGACGACGTCGATGCCTATGCGGTGCAGAGCCAGCAGCGCTCGGCGAAATCCTGGGACGAAGGCCGCTTCGACAAGTCGGTGATCCCCGTCAAGGACATCAACGGCCTGACCATTCTGGCCAAGGACGAGCACATGCGGCCGTCGACGACCATGCAGTCGCTGGCGGCGTTGCAGCCCTCTTTCGTGGCAATGGCGCAGATGGGCGGCTTCGATGCGGTGGCGATCCAGTCGCATCCGGAAATCGAGAAGCTGAACTACGTGCACCACGCCGGCAACTCGTCGGGCATCGTCGACGGCGCCGGCGCAGTGCTGCTCGGCAGCGCCGAGGCGGGCAAGAAGGCCGGCCTCAAGCCGCGGGCCAAGATCCGCGCCTTCGCCAATATCGGCTCGGAGCCGGCGATGATGCTGACCGGTCCGGTCGACGTTACCAAGAAGGTGCTTGAGCGCTCCGGCATGAAGCTCGAAGACATCGATCTGTTCGAGCTCAACGAGGCCTTCGCCTCGGTGGTGCTGCGCTTCATGCAGGCGTTCGACATCGACAATGACAGGATCAACGTCTGCGGCGGCGCCATCGCGCTCGGCCATCCGCTCGGTGCCACCGGCGCGATGATCCTCGGCACCGTGCTCGACGAACTCGAGCGCACCGGCAAGTCCACCGCGCTGGTGACTTTGTGCATCGGCGGCGGCATGGGTACCGCCACCATCATCGAGCGGGTGTAGTTTTTCCTTCCCCTCCCCCCTTGTGGGGGAGGGTGCCTTCGCGAAGCGAAGGCGGGAGAGGGGGAGCCCCGAGCTCCGGAGAAGCCCCCTCTCCCGTCTCGAACCCGCTTCGCGGGCTTCGATCCACCCTCCCCCACAAGGGGGGAGGGGAAACAAGAGATTTCCGTTGCGCTGAAATAGCTGCACTTCATTGGGAGCGACACATGACCTATAAAAACTTCAGGCTCGAGACCGACGCCGACGGCATCGCGGTTGTCACCTGGGACATTCCCGGCCGTTCCATGAACGTGCTGGACGCGACTACCATTGAAGAGCTTGGCGCTATCGTCGACGCCACTACGGCCGATGCCGCGATCAAGGGCGTGGTGGTCACCTCCGGGAAGGAGGCGTTCTCCGCCGGCGCCGATCTGTCGATGCTCGAGGGTATGAACAAGGTGTTCGCCGCCGCTCGGAAAGAGCAGGGCGAAGAGGCAGCGCAGCAGATGCTGTTCGATGAGAGTCGCAAGCTGTCGCTGACGCTGCGCAAGATCGAGACCTCGGGCAAGCCCTGGGTGGCGGCGATCAACGGCCTGGCGATGGGCGGCGCCTTCGAACTGACGCTGGCGTGCCATTATCGCGTTGCATCGGACAATCCGAAGACCCGGCTCGGTCTGCCCGAGATCAAGGTCGGCCTGTTTCCCGGTGGCGGCGGCACCCAGCGCATTGCGCGCATGCTGCAGCCGCAGGACACCATGCAGATGCTGCTGAAGGGCGAGGCGATCAACCTTTCCAAGGCCAAGGCGATGAAGCTGGTCGACGCGGTGGTGCCTGCCGCCGAGCTTATTTCCGCGGCCAAGGCGTGGATCCAGGCCGGCGGCAAGGCGGTGGCGCCATGGGACGAGAAGGGTTTCAAGCTGCCCGGCGGCCCGGTCTATTCCAAGCAGGGCATGCAGATGTTCCCGGCCGGCAACGCCATCTATCGCCGCGAGACGTTCGATAACTATCCCGCGGCCCGTGCCATCATGCAGTGCGTCTACGAAGGCCTGCAGTTGCCGATGGATGCGGCGCTGCGCGTCGAGTCGCGCTACTTCGCAAAAATCCTGCAGAGCAAGGAAGCGGCGGCGATGATCCGCAGCCTGTTCATCTCCATGCAGGAACTGACCAAGGGCGCGCGCCGTCCGCAGAACGTGCCACCCACCAAGGTGAAAAAGCTCGCGGTCATCGGCGCCGGCTTCATGGGCGCGTCGGTCGGCTTCGTCTCGGCGCGCGGCGGCATGGACGTGGTGCTGATCGATCGCGATCAGGCCAGCGCCGACAAGGGTCTCGGCCATTGCGAGGCGGCCATCGATGCGCTGATCAGCAAGGGCCGCGCCAAGGAAGCCGACAAGGCCGCTTTGATGGCCCGCATCACCGCCACCGCCGATTTCGACGTCATCAGGGACTGCGATCTGGTGATCGAGGCGGTGTTCGAGGACCGCGCGGTGAAGGCCGAGATCTACAAGAAGGTGCAGCCGCTGCTGAAGGAAGGCGCGATCATCGCCTCCAACACCTCGACCCTGCCGATCAACTCGCTGGCCGAGGAGTTCGCCGACCAGTCGAAGTTCATCGGCATCCACTTCTTCTCCCCGGTGGAGAAGATGATGCTGGTGGAGATCATCGTCGGCAAGAACACCGGCGACGTGGCGCTGGCCACCGCGCTGGATTACGTCCGCGTGATCGGCAAGACGCCGATCGTCGTCAACGATTCCCGCGGCTTCTTCGCCAACCGCTGCGTGCTGCGTTTCACCGCCGAAGGTCTGGAAATGCTGATGGAAGGCGTGCCGCCGGCGATGATCGAGAACACCGCCAAGATGGCCGGCATGCCGGTCGGGCCGCTGTCGCTGTCGGACGAGATCGCGCTCGACCTGGTGCTGAAGATCATGAAGGCCACCGAGGCCGATCTCGGCGCCCAGGCGGTCGACCAGGCGCAGAAGAAGCTGATCGTCGAGATGGTCGAGAAGCAGGAGCGTTTCGGCCGCAAGAACGGCAAGGGCTTCTACGAGTATCCGCCGAAGGGCAAGGGCTCGAAGAGCCTGTGGCAGGGACTGGGCGCGCTGGTGCCGAAGCCGGTCGATCCCGATACGCTCGATGTCGAGGAGTTGAAGCAGCGCTTCCTCGTCGTGCAGGCGGTGGAAGCCGCGCGCACTGTGGAGGATCATGTCATCACCGATCCGCGCGAGGCCGATGTCGGCTCCATCCTCGGCTTCGGCTTCGCGCCGTTCACCGGCGGCACGCTGAGCTACATCGACTTCATGGGTACGAAGAAGTTCGTGGAGCTGTGCCACAAGCTGGAAGCCAAATACGGCTCCCGCTTCACGCCGCCGAAGCTGCTCGAGGACATGGCCGCCAAGGGCGAGACCTTCTACGGCCGCTTTCCGCCGAAGAAACTGGCGGCAGCGTAACTCGCTGCTTTCTTACTGCCTTCTCCCCTTGTGGGAGAAGGTGGCCGCGCGTAGCGCGGTCGGATGAGGGGGCACGGCAGGGTTCGGAGCTTGCGGCACCCCTCACCCGTCTCGAACCGCTTCGCGGTTCGAGACACCCTCTCCCACAAGGGGAGAGGGAAGGAAAAGCGTTATCACGCCGCCTTCATCAGGCCTTCCTTGGTCATTGCTTCCTGCACCTTCGGGCGCGCCGCGATGCGGGCCTTGGTGGCCATCAGATTGGGAAAGGCGGTGAGGTCGATGCCCATCCGCTCGGCCCATTTCAGCATCACGAACAGATAGCCGTCGGCGACGCTGAAATCCTTGCCCATCAGGTAGTCGTGGCCTGCAAGCTTGCCGTCGATATATTTGAACTTGCCCATCAGCCGCGCCTTGAAGAAATCCTTCACGTCGTCGCCGAACGCCGGCTGGAACAGCGGCGAAAAACTCTTGTGCAATTCGCCGTTGATGAAGCCCAGCCATTCCTGCAGGTGGCGGCGGGCGTCGGTGCCGTTGGCCGGCGCGAGGTTCTTGGCGGCGGCCTTGTCGGCGATGTACTGCACGATCACCGGGCCTTCGGTCACCAGTTCGCCGCTGTCGAGACCGAGCGCCGGCACCTGGCCCTTGGGGTTGATGGCGAGATAATCGTCGCCATTTTCCAGCTTCTTGGCTTTGAGGTCGACCTTGACGAGGTCGTAGGGGAGACCCGCCTCGAGCAGCGCGATATGCGGCGACAGGGAGCAGGCGCCGGGCGAATAATACAGCTTCATGGGGATTTCCTCCGTGGTGGTTATTGGCTTAACCAAACGCGTGACTAAATGCAGCTGCATGGAATAGTCAAGATTGATGCAGCTGCATCAAGTGCGCTAGGGTGCGGCAGCATGATGGATCGACGATGAAACGCAAACCTTCCCTTGAGGCGACAGCCGCCTGGATCCGCCTCGTGCGGGTGCAGAGCCGGGTGCTGGACGCGGTCGAGCAGGATCTGAAGCGGGCAGGCTTCCCGCCGCTGGCGTGGTACGATGCGCTGCTCGAGCTGTCGCGTGCGCCATCGGGCGAAATGCGGCCGGTGGAGCTGGAAAAGCAGATGCTGATCCCGCAATATTCGACCTCGCGGCTGATCGACCGGCTGGTCGACGAGGGGCTGGCGGCGCGCCGCGAATGCAAGATGGACAAGCGCGGGCTGTTCGTCGAAATCACCGAAGCCGGCCGCGAACTGCAGAAGAAGATGTGCTGCGCCTATTCCACCGCAATCGAGAAGCACGTCGGCTCGAAATTGTCGGATGCGGACGCCGCCAAATTGTGCGGCCTGCTCGACCGGCTCGGCTGCGCGTGCCAAGAAGCTGCGGTGCCGACCGCCAGAGACGCCGCGTCGGCCCGATGAACCTTATTCTACCCCCCGCGTCTGCGGCCATCCCGGCCCGCAGCCGTCCCCGACACTGCGCGCGCGTGATCGCTGCGCCCTGCATCCGGAATTTCCATGGCGCGTGACCAGATCGATATGACGCCGCTGCAGTCGCGCGACGAACTCGTGGCGTGGATCGAAGCCGGCGTGAAGCCGCCGTCGGAATTCCGCATCGGCACCGAACACGAGAAGACGCCGTTCACCTTGCAGGGCCACCACCCGGTGCCCTATGCCGGCGGTCGCGGCATCGAGGCGCTGCTGGAAGGCATGAAACTGCTGCTCGGCTGGGAGCCGATCATGGAGGGCGCGCACATCATCGGTCTCTATGACGTGACCGGCGGCGGCGCCATCTCGTTGGAGCCTGGCGGCCAGTTCGAATTGTCCGGTGCGCCGGTGGAGACCGTGCACCAGACCCAGTCCGAGCTGATGGCGCATCTGGCGCAGGTGCGCGAAGTCGCCACCCCGCTCGGCATCGGCTTTCTCGGGCTCGGCATGACGCCGTCGTGGTCGCGCGAACAGATCCCGGTGATGCCCAAGGGCCGCTACAAGATCATGACCAACTACATGCCGAAGGTCGGCCAATACGGCCTCGACATGATGTACCGCACCTGCACGGTGCAGACCAATCTCGACTTCTCCTCGGAAGCCGACATGGTGAAAAAGCTGCGCGTCTCCGTGGCGCTGCAGCCGATCGCCACCGCACTGTTCGCCAATTCGCCGTTCACCGAGGGCAAGCCCAACGGCTTCCTGTCGTTCCGCTCGGAGATCTGGCGCGACACCGACAATGCCCGTTCCGGCATGATCCCGTGGGCGTTCGAGGACGGCATGGGATTCGAACGCTGGGTCGACTATGCGCTCGACGTGCCGATGTATTTCGTCAAGCGCGGCGATGACTACATCGACGTGTCCGGCTCCTCGTTCCGCGATTTCTTTGCCGGCACCAACAAGCTGATGCCCGGCGAGAAGCCGACCCTGTCGGACTGGGCCAACCATCTGTCCACGATCTTTCCGGAAGTGCGGCTGAAGCGCTACCTGGAAATGCGCGGTGCCGACGGCGTGCCATGGGGCCGGCTGCCGGCGCTGCCGGCGTTCTGGGTCGGGCTGCTCTATGACGACGTCTCGCTCGATGCCGCCTGGCAGATCGTCAAGGACTGGACCGCCGAGGAGCGCCAGTCGCTGCGCGACCAGGTGCCGACGCTCGGCTTCAAGGCGAAGATCGGGGATCGCTATCTGTTCGAGATCGCCAGGGAATGCGTGACGCTGGCCCGCGCCGGGCTGCACCGCCGCGGCCGGCTCGACCAGGGCGGCCGTGACGAGTCGCGGCATCTCGAGCCGCTGGATCGTATCATCGATTCCGGCAAGACCCCGGCCGAGGAGATGCTGGACAAGTTCCATGGCTCCTGGCAGCACTCGGTGGAGCCGGCCTATACGGAGTACTGCTTCTAGATCAACGGCTTGGCTGACCCTGTACGGCCGTTCATCCTTGGTACAGGAAGCGGGCGGTCAAATGGCGGTTCGCGCCGCTCCAGGCCCTCCGAAAGCAACCGTTGATGTCGAGCAACTGCCTGATCAGAGCGTGCTGGGTTGCGTTCGCCCTGCTGGTGCTTGTCGCGGCCGGCCCGGCCGGCGCGCAGACCAATTTCGACCGGCCCGGCGGCGACTATTCACGCTCGCTGTCGCGGTCCGGCGATCCCGCCGAATGTGCGCTGCTGTGCGAGCGCGACCGCCGCTGCCGTGCCTGGAGCTTCAACTATCCCGGCGACAATTCGGAAAGCGCGGTCTGTTGGCTGAAGGACAAGGTGCCGGCGCGGGTCGAGAGCTTCTGCTGCGTCTCCGGGGTTCGCGGCGCCGGCGTCATCGAGCGGCGCACGGGCCCGGTGGAGACTTCCATCGACCGCGTCGGCGGCGACTACAAGAGCTTCGAGATCAAGCCGGACGAGAAGACTCGCAGCGACGACGCCTGCCGCATGGCCTGCGAGGCTGACAACAAATGCCGCGCCTGGACCTATTCCCGGCCTGGCTATGCCGGCCGCGGCGCGCACTGTTTCCTGAAGAACGACATCAAGCCGCCGCGGCGGAGGCCGGGATTTACCTCGGGCGTGGTGCGGTAGAGGCTGCCTTTCCAACATGTCGCGCCGTCATCCCCACCGAAACGCAATGGCGTTTCGGCTGGAGGCGCTCGCCGATTCGGCGAGCCTCGAAGGATGCATGTTCATCCGACGGCGTCCACGCCGCCGCCCTTCGAGGTCTTCGCTGAGCGAAGGCGCCTCAGGGTGACGGCTCGGAGGCTTCGCCGGCCGGCAACACTGCCAGCTCCGGCCACAACGCCTGCCAGCGTGCGGCCTTGATCCGGTAGGCCGCGGCGGAAAAATTCGCCGCCGGGTTCGGCCGCACGATCATTTCAGCGATGTCGTCGAGACCCGCTGGCGCATAGACATTGATGTGGCCCTCGGCGTTGCGCCGAATGCCCACCTGGGTGCAGCGGGTGAGGAAGCGATCGATGCCGTCGGTGCTACGCGTCAGCGCCGGATAGGGCGTGCCGTGCTTCTGTGGATACCACAGATGCACGCGGGCCTGGTTGCGCAGTTCGATCCGCCCGCCGAGTCTGTCGGACACCTCGCGAAACGCGGCGATGACGCGGTCCTCGGCCTCCCACGACAGGTCGGAATCGAAATAGAACACGTCATAATCGTTGATGCCGTATTCGACCGCGCGCCCGGTCAGCGCATTCCAGACCGTTTGCGTCAATGATCCCGCGACGATCCACGCGTCGCACAGGGCGCGCTTGTCGAGTTCATCGAGCAGCGCCTTGTGGACGGGATTGCGCAGGGCTGCCGTCAGGAATTCGTCTGTGCGCATATTCACGGTGCTATTACGTTCGCAGCTAAACTCGCCGTCATCCTGAGGCGCTCGCCGCCTTCGGCGAGCCTCGAAGGATGCATGTTCATCCTCAGCGTCCCCGCCGCCGCCCTTCGAGGCCTTCGCTGCGCGAAGGCGCCTCAGGGTGACGGCTCGTTAACGTCGGCGTTCGTCTCAATGCACCGACGTGAAGAACCGTGCCATCCTGAAGCCGGACAGCCAGCTGGTTACCGGCTGGCTGCGCACGCCGAGGTCCCAGGAGCCGACAATGGCGTCGACGCGGCCGACCAGGTTGTCCATTGGCAGCAGGCCGACGCCGCCCTGCGAGACCGGCACGCGGCTGTCGGCGGAGTTGTCGCGGTTGTCGCCCATCACGAACAGATGGTCGGCGGGCACGGTGACTTCCGGCGTGTTGTCGAGCCGGCCGTTGTCGTAGAGCTTGAAGATCGGATGCGACACGCCGCCGGGCAGCGTCTCGACATAGCGGCGCGCGGGCTCGCCGCCGCCATTGTCGTCCTCGGCAACGCCGAGGCCGTCGGGCTTCACGGATGTGGCCACGCCGTTGAGCCAGACCTGGCCCTGCTTGACCTGGACGCGGTCGCCGGGCAGGCCGATGACGCGCTTGACCCAGACCTGCGAGCGGTCGCCTGGCCAGCGGAACACCACCACGTCGCCGCGGTTCGGGGTCGAGGCGAACACCCGGCCGGTTTCCGGGAACGAGACGTGGATCGGCAGCGACGCCGTCGAATAGCCATAGGGAAATTTGGTCGCCAGCAGCGCGTCGCCGATCAACAGTGTCGGCTCCATGGAGGCCGACGGCACGTAGAACGGCTCGGCCAAGGCGCCCTTGGCGACGAATACGATCGCCACGATGGCGACGATCTGGCCGAGCTGCCCGGACCAGCGCTTCGCGGTGGCCGAAAATGAAGTGGTGACGTCGCTCATCCGCCCGTTCCTCCGACCGTAATCTTGTCCATGCGCAAAGTCGGCTGGCCGACGCCGACCGGCACGCCCTGACCGTGCTTGCCGCAAGTGCCGATGCCGTCATCGAGCGCCAGATCGTTGCCGATCATGCTGATGCGATGCAGGTCGGTCGGGCCGTTGCCGATCAGCATGGCGCCCTTGACCGGCGCGCCGATCCTGCCGTTCTCGATCTTGTAGGCCTCGGTGCACTGGAATACGTACTTGCCGGAGGTTATGTCGACCTGTCCGCCGCCGAAGTTCACCGCATAGATGCCGTTCTTCACCGACGCGAGAATCTCCGCCGGATCGCGCTGTCCGCCCATCATGTAAGTGTTGGTCATGCGCGGCATCGGCACGTGGGCATAGCCCTGGCGCCGGCCGTTGCCGGTCGGCTTCATGCCCATCAGCCGGGCATTCTGGCGGTCCTGCATGTAGCCGGTGAGGATGCCGTCCTCGATCAGCACGGTCCGGCTGGTCGGCGTGCCCTCGTCGTCGATGGACAGCGAGCCGCGGCGCGAGGAGATGGTGCCGTCGTCGACCACGGTGACGCCCTTAGCCGCCACCTGCTGGCCCATCAGCCCGGCGAAGGCCGAGGTCTGCTTGCGGTTGAAGTCGCCTTCGAGGCCGTGGCCGACGGCCTCGTGCAGCATCACGCCGGGCCAGCCCGGCCCGAGCACCACGTCCATCTCGCCGGCGGGAGCGGGGATCGATTCCAGATTGACCATGGCCTCGCGGATGGCGCCGTCGGCGGCGTCGCGCCACGCCTTGGTCTCGATGAAGCGGGCATAGCCCTCGCGGCCGCCATAACCCTTGCTGCCGCTCTCCTGGCGGTCGCCCTGGCCGGCGACGACGGAAATGTTGACGCGGGTCAGCGGGCGGATGTCGCGGTAGCTCTCGCCGTCCGGGCGCAGGATCTCCACCACCTGCCAGGTGGCGCTGACGCTGACCGACACCTGGCGAACCCGCGGGTCCTTGTCGCGGACATAGGCGTCGATCTCGGCGAGCAGCTTTACCTTTGCCTCGAAGCCGGGCGCATCGAGCGGGTTGTCGTCGCCATAGAGCCGCACATTGGTGTGCGCCGGCGCCGCCGCAAACGTGCCGCTGTAGCCGCCGCGCACCGCGTGCACCGCATCGGCGGCGCGGATCAGCGCCGGGATCGAGACGTCGGAGGAATGCGCATAGCCGACCGCGTCGTCCTTGACCGCGCGCAGGCCAAAGCCCTGGGCGGTGTCGTAGGTCGCCTGCTTGAGCCGGCCGTTGTCAAAGCCCAGCGCCTCGCTCTGGCTGTATTCCAGGAACAGCTCCCCGTCGTCGGCGCCCTCGAGGCCCCGGATCAGCTGCTGGCGCACCTGGTCGCGGTCGAGATTGGCGCGGTCGATCAGGGAGGTGGTGGCGGGGCTGGTCATGGAGGCTCCGGGGCAATGGCGTTGTGGCACTGAAGATAGGCATTGCGGCGGAAGAAGGGGAGGGGAGTTTTCTCTCTTTCCGTCCATGTTGGTGCTGCGGCAGCGGGTAATAATACGCCGCTGTCATCCCCGCGCATGCGGGGATCCAGTAAACGCAAGTGCTGTTGACTGGTGATAAGCGTCGCCGCCACGGAATACCGTATCGCCCGGTCCTAGCGCGCAATTGCGCGCTGGCCGGGCGATGACAACGGGGTGCGTGAAGACGACGGTGTGAGGGGGCGAGAGCGAAAGCCCCTATGGCAGCTTGTCGTAGCCTTCGCCGATGCCGTTGAGGCTAAGTGGGAAGCCGATGCCTTCTTCCGGGGTCTCGAAGATGATGAAGGTGGCGGTCTTGGCGGTGCGCAGCTGGCCGAGCAGCTTGTCGTCCATCACCACTTCGGCGACGCAGCCGTTGGGCAGGCAGCGCACGAATCCGGCGCGGCCGACGTCGACATTGTCGAGCTTCAGTCCGAGACCGGACGGCAGCAGCACGCCGAGCGGGGCGACCACCCGCATCAGCTTGCTCTTCTGGTCGGCGGTCTTCAGCACGATCACGGTCAGGCCGGCATTGGAGCGGTCTTCGGCCACCACGCTCTGGATCAGGGCGCATTGCTCGGCCTGGGCGCCGGGCGGGGTGTCGCAGCGGATCTGCCAGTCGCCATGGGTCGAGCGCACCGCGCCCTGGGCATGGCCGGCGGACGGCACGGCGGCGATTGCCGCCAGCGCCAGGCATCCGGCCGCAAGACGACGCCAGCCGGCAAATCGCACGGCGCGGCCGGTGGCCGATGTATCCAACTGTTTCAAAAGCCCCATCAGGGTCTGTCCCTCGGCAAGTCGTCCGGGCAATGGATTGATAGGCAAAGACGGCGCCGTGAAGGCATCCGCCGGATTCCGGCGCCACGGCGGCGAATCACCGACCGCCGCACCGTCCGTCCTGTGCCTACATCGGGCCGTCAGCCTGTCAAGCGCGGCGGGACCGGTCAAGTTGCCGTTTGGCCGAATTCGGTGCGTGAATTGTGGCGCCGGGACAATCCCTCCGGATGCATTGAACCCTCGTCCATTCCTGCATTGCGACCCGCCGCGAATTATGGTTTGAGAGGCTGGATTTCGACGCGTTCTAACGAATGGGCTCATGCCCGCTTGATGGGATACGGACTGAACAGCTTTTGCTGGGTAACACGGCGACCCGCCGGGCTATCTTGAGTTAGATCAATATGGGAGCGCGCGCGACATGAAGATGTCGAAGGGCCAGATTGGCCGCCGGTTGCTGGGGTTAGCGGTTGTTGGAGCCGGGCTCGCGTTGAGCGGGGCTGCGTTTGCCGAAATGGGCCAGCCCGCGCCCTGGGAATACAAGCTGCAGGAAGCCGCGACGCCGGTGATGGAAAACATCACCTGGTTCCACAATTTCCTGCTCTGGCTGATCACCGCCATCACCTTGTTCGTGCTGGTGCTGCTGATCCTCGTGGTGGTCAAGTTCAACGCCAAGAGCAATCCGGTGCCCTCCAAGACCACCCACAACACCCTGATCGAGGTGGCGTGGACCCTGATCCCGGTGCTGATCCTGGTGGCCGTCGCGGTGCCGTCGTTCCGCCTGCTGTTCCTCGAGCTCGACATCCCCAAGGCCGACCTCACCGTCAAGGCGACCGGCAAGCAGTGGTACTGGAGCTACGCCTATCCCGATAACGGCAAGTTCGAATTCGACTCGCTGATGGCCGCCGACAAGCAGCCGCGCCTGCTCGGCGTCGACAACGACATGGTCGTCCCGGTCAACAAGGTGATCCGCGTCCAGACCACCGGCGCCGACGTCATTCACTCCTTCGCGATCCCGTCCTTCGGCATCAAGATCGATGCCGTGCCCGGCCGGCTCAACGAGACCTGGTTCAAGGCCACCAAGGTCGGCATGTTCTACGGCCAGTGCTCGGAACTGTGCGGCAAGGACCATGCGTTCATGCCGATCGCGATCCGCGTGGTGAGCGACCAGGATTTCGCAGCCTGGGTCGAGACCGCCAAGAAGAAATACGCGACCAACCCGGGCAATTCCTTTGCCTCGGCGGGTACCGCGGCGCAGTGAGCTCCGGCTCGCTGCTGTAACAGTTAAGGGCGACGGGGCCGCGAGGCCCAAAGACGACAAAGCAGGATTTGAAAATGGCAACGACCGCGGCAACACCGGCTCACGACGATCACGCCCATGACGATCATGCGCATGCCCATCCCACCGGATGGCGGCGCTACGTCTATTCGACGAACCATAAGGACATCGGCACGATGTACCTTATCTTCGCGATCATGGCCGGCATCATCGGCGGCATCATGTCGATCCTGATCCGCATCGAACTGATGTATCCCGGCGTCCAGATCTTCCACGAAAGCCATACCTACAACGTGTTTGTGACGTCGCACGGCCTGATCATGATCTTCTTCATGGTGATGCCGGCGATGATCGGCGGCTTCGGCAACTGGATGGTGCCGCTGATGATCGGTGCGCCGGACATGGCGTTCCCGCGCATGAACAACGTGTCGTTCTGGCTGCTGCCCGCCGCCTTCGCGCTGCTGATCATCTCCACCTTCGTGGAAGGCGAGCCCGGCGCCAACGGCGTCGGCGCCGGCTGGACCATGTACGCGCCGCTGTCGACCTCGGGTCATCCCGGCCCGGCCGTCGACTTCGCGATCCTGGCGCTGCATCTGGCCGGTGCGTCGTCGATCCTCGGCGCCATCAACTTCATCACCACCATCTTCAACATGCGCGCGCCGGGCATGACCCTGCACAAGATGCCGCTGTTCGTGTGGTCGATCCTGGTCACCGTGTTCCTGCTGCTGCTGTCGCTGCCGGTTCTCGCCGGCGCCATCACCATGCTGCTGACCGACCGCAATTTCGGCACCACCTTCTTCTCCGCAGAAGGCGGCGGCGATCCCATCCTGTTCCAGCATCTGTTCTGGTTCTTCGGCCACCCGGAAGTCTACATCCTCATCCTCCCGGGCTTCGGCATGATCTCGCAGATCATCTCCACCTTCTCGAAGAAGCCGGTGTTCGGCTATCTCGGCATGGCCTACGCCATGGTCGCCATCGGCGGCATCGGCTTCGTCGTGTGGGCGCACCACATGTACACCGTCGGCATGTCGTCGGCGACGCAGGCTTACTTCGTCGCCGCCACCATGGTGATCGCGGTACCCACCGGCGTGAAGATCTTCTCCTGGATCGCCACCATGTGGGGCGGCTCCATCGAGTTCAAGACGCCGATGCTGTGGGCCGTCGGCTTCATCTTCCTGTTCACCCTCGGCGGCGTCACCGGCGTCGTGCTGGCCAATGCCGGCGTCGATCGCGTGCTGCAGGATACCTACTACGTGGTCGCGCACTTCCACTACGTGCTGTCGCTCGGCGCCGTGTTCGCGATCTTCGCCGGCTGGTACTACTGGTTCCCGAAGATGTTCGGCTACATGTACTCGGACTTCATCGGCAAGCTGCACTTCTGGGTCACCTTCGTCGGCGTCAACCTGGTGTTCTTCCCGCAGCACTTCCTCGGCCTGTCGGGCATGCCGCGCCGCTACGTCGACTATCCCGACGCCTTCGCCGGCTGGAACCTGGTGTCGTCGATCGGCTCCTACATCTCCGGTTTTGCGGTGCTGATCTTCATCTGGGGCGTTGTGGACGCCTTCATGCGCAAGGAAAAGGCCGTCAACAGCCCGTGGGGTTCGGGCGCCACCACGCTGGAATGGACGCTGACCTCGCCGCCGCCGTTCCATCAGTTCGAAGTCCTGCCGCGCGTGCAGTAACGGCTTCGCGCGGCGCATCTTGCGCCGCGCTTTGAGTTGATGTCTCCGCCGCGGCCGCAAGGTTGCCGGCGGAGACGCAGTTGAGAGAAGTGAGAACGAATTTGTCGGTACTCGACCAGAACGCCATCGACCTCACGATGCCCCGCATCTCCGAAGCGGGCGTTGCCGATTACATCGCGCTGCTGAAGCCGCGGGTGATGTCGCTGGTGGTGTTCACGGCGCTGGTCGGCTACTTCCTGGCCCCCGGCCACGCCCATCCGGTGATGGCCTTCACCTCGATCCTGTGCATCGCGGTGGGCGGCGGCGCCTCCGGCGCGCTGAACATGTGGTACGAGGGCGACATCGACGCGCTGATGACGCGCACCGCCAACCGTCCGATCCCGCGCGGCCGCGTCACCCGCCCGGAAGCCCTGACCTTCGGCCTGGTGCTGGCGTTCTTCTCGGTGATGACACTCGGCATTCTGGTCAACTGGCTGGCCGGCGCGCTGCTGGCCTTCACCATCTTCTTCTACGTCGTGATCTACACCATCGCGCTGAAGCGCTGGACCGCGCAGAACATCGTGATCGGCGGCGCCGCCGGCGCCCTGCCGCCGGTGGTGGCGTGGGCGGCTGCGACCGGCTCGCTGTCGGTCGAGCCGCTGCTGCTGTTTCTGATCATCTTCTTCTGGACCCCGCCGCACTTCTGGGCGCTGGCGCTGTTCCGCAACGACGACTATTCCCGCGCCGGCGTGCCGATGCTGCCGGTGGTCGCCGGTCCCGACGCGACGCGGCTGCAGATCCTGCTCTATACCGTGGTGCTGGTGGCGATCGCTGTGGCGCCGTGGCCGCTCGGCTATTTCTCGGCGGTCTATGGCGTCGCGTCGCTGATCCTCGGCGCCGGCATGCTGTATTTCGCCGTCAACGTCTACAACCGCCGCACCGGCAGCGCCGCTTTGCGCGCCACGCGCAAACTGTTCGCCTTCTCGATCCTGTATCTGTTCGCCTTGTTCGCCATCCTGCTGCTCGAGGTGGCCGTCCGGGCCATCTTGCCGCTGGTCTGGTAGAGAGGCGCATGGTCCGATGGACAACAAGCCAAACCCGGTCAAGCCAGAGGGCATCGTCCTCACCGAAGCGCAGAAGAAGCGCCAGCGCGAACGCTCGCTGGCCATCGCGTGGGCGCTCGGCATTCTCGTGGTGCTGTTCTTCGCCGTCACCATGGTCAAGGGACCGGGCGTTCTCGTCCGGCCGATGTGATTGACATGACCGACCACACACCAGAGCAACCGATCGCCGCCGCCAAACCGCGTTTCCGCGTCGGCCGCGACATCAAGGTGGCTGCCCTGTGCGGCCTGCTGGTGGCCTTCATGGTGGGCGCGTCCTACGCCGCCGTGCCGTTCTACAACTGGTTCTGCCGCTCCACCGGTTTCAACGGCACCACCCAGGTGGCGACCGCGGCGCCGACCTCCGGACCGCTCGCGCGCACCATCGCGGTGCGCTTCGATTCCAACGTCTCCGGCGGACTGCCGTGGAAGTTCGTGCCGGAGCAGAGCGAGATCAACGTCAAGATCGGCGAAGTGGTCACCATCTTCTACACCGTGACCAACCGCTCGGCGCGCATCACCACCGCACAGGCCGCCTACAATGTGGCGCCGCTGACGGTGGGAGCGTATTTCCAGAAGATCAACTGCTTCTGCTTCACCGAACAGACGCTGGGCCCGGGCGAAACCCGCGAGATGCCGGTGGTGTTCTACGTCGATCCGGCGCTGGCCGCCGATCCGGAGCACGACAGCCTCAACAGCATCACTTTGTCCTATACGTTCTACCCCGTGCGCGATCCCGCGCCGAAGCCCAAAGATTCCAGACCTTGGGCTTCGGGCGAGGCGGACAAGCGCAAGGGTAATCTTTGATACGCGTTTTGACTTCCTGAGACGAACTGGCTCCGGCGCAAACCGGGGCCGCTGACGGAGAGACCGCAATGGCCACCGCTGACGTAAAGCACCACGACTACCACCTCGTCGATCCCTCGCCGTGGCCGTTCGTCGGCTCGGTTGCCGCCTTCATCATGGCGGTTGGTGCCGTCAGCTGGATGCATCACATGTATGCCGCTGCGCCGATCGTGTTCGGCATCGGTACTATCGGCGTGCTCTATACCTTCGCCAGCTGGTGGGGCGATGTGATCAAGGAAGCCCAGTACAAGGGCGACCATACCCGCGTGGTGCAGATCAGCCACCGCTACGGCATGATCCTGTTCATCGCCTCGGAAGTGATGTTCTTCGTCGCCTGGTTCTGGGCGTTCTTCAACGCCTCGCTGTTCCCCGGCGATCCCGTCCACGTCACCCGCGAGGCGCTGTTCGGCGGCGTCTGGCCGCCGAAGGGCATCGAGACCTTCGATCCCTGGCACCTGCCGCTGCTCAACACGCTGATCCTGCTGACCTCGGGCACCACGGTGACCTGGGCGCATCACGCGCTGCTCGAAGGCGACCGCAAGGGCCTGAAATACGGTCTGATCCTGACCATCCTGCTCGGCGCCGCGTTCTCCTGCGTGCAGGCCTATGAATATGGCCATGCCGCATTCTCGTTCGCCGGCAACGTCTATGGCGCGACCTTCTTCATGGCCACCGGCTTCCACGGTTTCCACGTGCTGGTCGGCACCATCTTCCTGCTGGTCTGCCTGTTCCGCGCCTATGCCGGCCACTTCACGCCCAAGCAGCACCTCGGCTTCGAATTCGCCGCCTGGTACTGGCATTTCGTCGACGTGGTCTGGCTGTTCCTGTTCATCAGCATTTACGTCTGGGGCCGCGGTGGCGAAGCCATCGCCCACGCCGCGCACTAAGCGTTTCGAAGTGCTAGAAGAGGGCGGCCGCAGGGCCGCCCTTTTTCGTTGGCGCGATGCGATCTGAAAGAATGCACCTATGCCCGATCAAACTGTTGTTCCCGTCCCCCTCGCCCAGACCGTGCTCCGGGGCATCGCCTGCAAGTGCCCGCGCTGCGGCCAGGGCAAGCTGTTCAAGGGCTTCATCGACCTGCGGCCGTCATGCGACAACTGCGGGCTCGACTACACCTTCATCGACACCGGCGACGGTCCGGCAATCTTCCTGATCATGATCGCCGGCGCCATCGTGGTCGGCTGCGCGCTGGTGGTGGAGATCAAGTACCAGCCGCCGTTCTGGCTGCACGCTGCCTTATGGCTGCCATTGATTCTGGCCACCACCCTGCTGCCGATGCGGTCGATGAAGTCGCTCTTGATCGCATTGCAGTTTCACCACAAGGCCGCGCCGGGCCGCCTGATCGATCGCAATCCGAAATGACCGCTCTCACTGCGCCGCGTCGCGGCAGTTTTGGCCTCGGCATCGTCACTCTGGTGATCCTCGCCGTGCTGCTCAGCCTCGGCTTCTGGCAGCTGCAGCGCCGCACGCAGAAGCATCTGCTGATCGCCGCATTGACCGAACGCCTCGCCGGCGCGCCGCAGCCGCTGCCGGCACCGGCACTCTGGCCGGCGCTGACCCCGGAGCATGATGAATTCCGCCGCGTCACCCTGACCGCGACCTACGAGGCCAAACCCGACGCCATGGTCTATTCGTCGGGCTCGGCGGTGCGCACCGATATTTCCGGTCCCGTGACCTGGGCCTTTCTGCCGGCCAGATTGCCCGACGGCGCCACAGTGGTGATCAATGCCGGCGCGGTGCAGAACACCATGCAGGACCGCGCCCAGCAGGACCGCGCCGTGCAGCGGCTGGTCACCGGGGCGCCGGTGACGCTGACCGGCTATCTGCGCTTCCCGGAAGCCGCCGGGGCGCTGACGCCGCATGATGATGTCAGCAAACGGCTGTGGTTCACCCGCGACCAGCGCGCCATGGCGCAGGCGCTGAACTGGGGCGCGGTCGCGCCGTTCTACATCGACCTCGAAACGCCGGTGCCGGCCAGCGGCATTCCAAAACCCGGTCCGCTCGAGGTGCAGCTGAAGGACGACCACATGCAATACGCCATCACCTGGTTCGGCCTCGCGGCCGCCGTGCTGGTGGCGTTCGGCGTGTGGCTGCGGGGGCAACGGAGGGCGTGAGGGCGCGGATGGGCCATCCGCCGCATTTCCCCTTGTCGACAAAACCCATTATGGTGGCCCGGCATTTCACCTGCGCGTGAGATAATCATCCCTTTACATCAAAGGCTTGGCGGTCATCCGCTCCTTTGGAGGACGTGTTGACGAACTATATTTCGACGCGGGGCGAGGCCCCGACCCTGGGATTTTGCGATGTGATGCTCACGGGGCTCGCCCGGGATGGCGGGCTCTACGTGCCGCAGACCTGGCCGCAGCTGAGCCCGCAGGCGATCGCCGGCCTGTTCGGGCGGCCGTATTGGGAGGTCGCCGTCGAGGTGATTCGGCCGTTCGTGGCCGGCGAGATTTCCGACGACGATCTCGGCCGCATGGCCAACGAGGCCTACGCCACCTTCCGCCATCCTGCGGTGGTGCCGCTCGACCAGACCGCGCCGAACCAGTTCGTGCTCGAGCTGTTCCATGGCCCGACCCTGGCGTTCAAGGACGTGGCGATGCAGCTGATCGCCCGGCTGATGGATCACGTGCTGGCCAAGCGCAACCAACGCACCACCATCGTGGTCGCCACCTCCGGCGACACCGGCGGTGCCGCCGTGGACGCCTTTGCCGGCCGCGACAATGTCGACCTGATCGTGCTGTTTCCCCACGGCCGGATCTCCGACGTGCAGCGCCGCATGATGACCACCTCGGGCGCGGCGAACATCCACGCGCTCTCGATCGAAGGCCATTTCGACGATTGCCAGGGGCTGGTGAAGGGCCTGTTCAACCATCACGCCTTCCGCGACGCCGTCTCGCTGTCGGGCGTCAATTCGATCAACTGGGCGCGCATCGTCGCGCAAGTGGTGTACTACTTCACCTCCGCGGTGGCGCTCGGCGCGCCGCACCGCGAAGTCGACTTCACCGTGCCGACCGGCAATTTCGGCGACATCTTCGCCGGCTACGTCGCCAAGCGGATGGGCCTGCCGGTGCGCAAGCTGCACATCGCCGCCAACGTCAACGACATCCTGGCGCGCACGTTGCAGACCGGCATTTATGAAGTGCGCGAGGTCCATGCCTCGTCCTCGCCGTCGATGGACATCCAGGTGTCGTCGAATTTCGAGCGGCTGCTGTTCGAGGCCTCCGGCCGCGACGCCGCCTTGGTGCGCGGGCTGATGGCATCGCTGAAGCAGTCCGGCCGCTTCGTGCTGCCGGAGCCGCTGCTGTCGGCCATCCGTGCCGATTTCGAGGCCGGGCGCGCCGACGAGGACGAAACCGCCGCCGCGATCCGCGCCGCCTGGCGCGAGACCGGCGACCTGGTCGATCCGCACACCGCGGTGGCGCTGGCCGTAGCCGACCGCGACACCACCGAAATGCATGTGCCGAATATCGTGCTGTCGACGGCGCATGCAGCGAAGTTTCCCGATGCAGTGGAAGCCGCCTGCGGCGTGCGTCCGGCCTTGCCGGCCTATCTCGAAGGGCTGATGAGCAAGACGGAACAGATCAAGGTTATGAAAAACGATCAGATCGAGATCGAGCGGTTCGTGCTGTCTGTCAGTCGCGCTGCGAAGCAGGGAGCCATCTGATGAGCGTCGAAGTCACAAAACTGCCCTCGGGCCTGACGGTCGTCACCGACTCCATGCCGCATCTGGAAACTGCGGCGCTGGGGGTCTGGACCGGCGTCGGCGGCCGTGACGAGAAGCCCAACGAGCACGGCATCTCGCATCTCCTCGAACACATGGCGTTCAAGGGCACCAAGCGGCGCTCGTCGCGCGAGATCGTGGAAGAAATCGAGGCGGTCGGCGGCGACCTCAATGCCGGCACCTCGACCGAGACCACCGCCTATTATGCCCGCGTCATGAAGGACGACGTGCCGCTGGCGCTCGACGTGCTCTCCGACATCCTCGCCAATCCGTCCTTCGTGCCCGACGAGCTGGAGCGTGAGAAGAGCGTTATCGTGCAGGAGATCGGGGCTGCCCAGGACACCCCGGACGACGTGGTGTTCGAGCATCTCAACGAACTCTGCTATCCCGACCAGCCGATGGGCCGCTCCTTGCTCGGTACCGCCAAGACGCTGAAGGAATTCGACCGCGACACGCTGCAGAACTATCTGTCGACGCATTACCGCGGTCCGGAGATGGTGGTCGCTGCCGCCGGGGCCGTCGATCACAAGCGCGTCGTCGAGGAAGTCGCCGAGCGCTTCAGGAGTTTTGACGCGACCCCGGCGCCGAAGCCGCAGTCGGCGATGTTCGGCAAGGGCGGCTCTCGCGTGGTGCATCGCGATCTCGAACAGGCGCATCTGACGCTGGCGCTGGAAGGCGTGCCGCAGTCGGACCTGTCGCTGTTCAGCCTGCAGGTGTTCAGCAACATTCTCGGCGGCGGAATGTCGTCGCGGCTGTTCCAGGAGGTCCGCGAGAAGCGCGGCCTGTGCTATTCGATCTACACCTTCCATGCGCCCTATTCGGACACGGGTTTCTTCGGCCTCTATACCGGCACCGATCCGGCCGATGCGCCGGAGATGATGGAAGTCATCGTCGACGTCATCAACGACGCCGTGGAGACCCTGACCGAGGCCGAGATCAACCGCGCCAAGGCGCAGATGAAGGCCGGCCTGTTGATGGCGCTGGAAAGCTGCAGCTCGCGCGCCGAGCAGCTGGCGCGGCACATGCTGGCCTATGGCCGGCCGCTCACCGTGCCGGAGCTGATGGGGCGGATCGACGCGGTCAGCGTCGAGACCACCCGCAACGCCGCCCATGGCCTGCTGTCGCGCAGCCGCCCCGCGGTGGTGGCACTGGGCAGCGGCCGGGGTCTGGACACCGCGGTGGGTTTTGCCGAAGGTTTGACCCACGTGAAGGACAAAGCCCAGCTACACTGACGCGGATATCGTTTCGCGCCTCAGGGGGACGCCAGCATGGCGCTGTTTCGGATGCCATCGAACCTGCCGGCCGCGCTTGCGCCGCGCGGCTATGGTCTGCTGCTGCGCGGGCCGGTCATGGCCGACTTCCCGCAATGGGCCGACCTGCGCGAACACAGCCGCGCCTATCTGACGCCGTGGGAGCCGATCTGGCCGTCCGACGACCTGACCCGCGCCGGCTTCCGGCGCCGGCTGCGCCGCTACGCCGAGGATGTCGCCGCCGATCGTGCCTATCCTTTCCTGGTGTTTCGTGAATCCGATGGCGCGCTGGTCGGCGGGGTGACCCTGGCCAATGTCCGTCGCGGCATCGTCCAGGCCGGCACGGTCGGCTACTGGGTCGGCCAGCCCTATGCGCATCAGGGCTATATGACCGCGGCGCTGCGGGTGCTGCTGCCCAGCCTGTTCGGCGAACTCAACCTGCACCGTGTCGAGGCCGCCTGCATTCCCACCAACACCCCGTCGATCCGGGTGCTGGAGAAATGCGGTTTTACCCGCGAGGGCCTCGCTCGCCGCTATCTGTGCATCAATGGCGTCTGGCAGGACCACCTGCTGTTCGGCATGTTGCATGAGGATCTGAGGGGGTAGGGGGCTTCTTCCCTCGCCCCGCCTCGCGAAGCTTCGCCTCGCCGGGCGGGGCGAGGGAAGAAAGCGCTGCATCGCGTCCGGGACACGCATCCCCGGTCCCCGTCTTCCGCCACCAGCGCCTTGGGTTCGCCGCCATTGCGCTGCTATAAGGCCGCGTGTGGATCGGGGGCGGTCCGCGCGGACCATCGAGTTTCGGGGATATCCAGACAATGCGTGAGTTTCTGACGATGCAGGCGGCTGGCCGCGCCGCGACGCTGCGCAATCTCGCGGTGCTGGCAGTGGCGGGGGTCGCGTTGACCGGCTGCGGCGGCGGCAGCATGTTCGGCGGCAGTTCGCCGGGCAGCAGCGGCAGCCCGTCCATGACCGATCGCTTCAGCCAGCTGTTCAGCGGCAAGTCCACCGAGGTCGGTGCGCCGCAATCGCCGCAGACCGACGAGAACGACCTGACCTGTCCCTCGGTCAGCATCCGTCCGGGCGCCTCGACCTATGCGGTGGCCGCGCCCGGCAAGCAGCCGGTCGGCAATGACCTGCGCTACCAGGCGACCATCACCCGTACCGCGCGCGACTGCAATCTCAATGCCGGCCAGATCAACGTGCGCATCGGCATCCAGGGCCGGGTCATCGCCGGCCCGTCCGGCGCACCGGCCAGCGTCGACGTGCCGCTGCGGGTCGCCGTGGTGCAGGAGGGCGTGACGCCGAAGACCATCGTCACCAAGGTCTACCAGACCACGGTGCAGATGGGCTCCGACACCAGCGTGCCTTTCAGCCTGGTCGGCGAGGATCTGGTCTATCCGGTCCCGGTCGGTGCCGCCGGCGACAGCTACGTGTTCTACATCGGCTTCGATCCGCAGGCCTTGAAGCCCGAGCGCCCGGCGCCGAGGGGCCGCAAGCGGTAGCGCAACCTACGCGCTTTTGCCGGCCAGCGCCGCTTTCGCCGCCGCGCGCCGGCTGCGCTGCCACCACCAGGTGGCGGCGCCAACGGCAAGGGCCAGCAGCAGCACCGTCGGCATCCAGTAATGCTTGGCCGAGACCTCCAGCCCGGTGAGCCCGCCGGCGCGGTCCAGAGCCGACACCGCCAGCACGCCGGGCAGCACATGGGCCGGGGCCCACAGCAACACCGCCAGGATATTCACCGTGTAGAACCGGGCCGGGGCCATCCCGAGTGCGCCGGCGGTGATTGGCACAAAGGCGCGGATCGGCGGAACGAAGCGGCCGAAGAACACCGCCCAGGTGCCGAAACGGCCAAAGAACGCCTCGCTCTGCGCGACCACGCCGGGATAGCGCGACATCGGCCAGGCGTTGAGAATGTGGCGTTGCTGGACATGCCCGACCCAGAATGCGGTGCCGTCGCCGAGCACTGCGCCGGCGGCCGCCGCCAGCAGCACGCCGACCAGGTCGAGTTCGCCGCCGGGGACCAGTGCGCTCAGCGCCAGGATGATCGTCGAGCCGGGAATCACCGAGCCGACCACCGGCACCGCTTCCAGCAAGGCCGCGAGGAACAGCACGAGATAGCCAAGCCAGGCATGGGCGGCGACGAAATGCGTCAGCGTATCGATCAGTGAGGTCACGAAATTTCCGTTCTGCCGCCGTGCCAGCCGGCCCGGCGTCGCACCCTACCACCGGCAACGGCACGGCGGCGGAATGGATCCTCGCCGAATCCGGCCGAATTCGCCCGCGAGTACCGCCTGATTCGCAGGGCAGCCTTCCAAATTTGGCCGTGAGTGCTTACCTCGATGATAATGCTTGGGAACTTTGATTGCGCCGCGGGCTTCTGCCGGCCCCGGTCCTCTGCTACGTTCCTGCAAGCACCCCATCCGCAGCCGATTTCAGATCTGGTTTCGGGATATCCGGGACCACGGAGGATTGATGACCGCCGCCATATCCAAAGCCCACGAGCCCACCGGCATTCCCGATATGAAAGTGTCGGTCAGGCAGGTGTTCGGCATCGACAGCGACCTCGAAGTGCCGGCCTTCTCGGCGAGCGACCCGCATGTGCCGGATGTCGACGCCGATTACCGCTTCGACCGCAACACTACGCTCGCCATTCTCGCCGGCTTTGCCCACAACCGCCGCGTGATGGTCACCGGCTTTCACGGCACCGGCAAGTCGACCCATATCGAGCAGGTCGCGGCCCGGCTCAACTGGCCCTGCGTGCGCGTCAACCTCGACAGCCACATCAGCCGCATCGACCTGGTCGGCAAGGACTCCATCGTGGTCCGCGACGGCAAGCAGGTCACCGAATTCCGCGACGGCATCCTGCCATGGGCGCTGCAGCACAACATTGCGCTGGTGTTCGACGAATACGACGCCGGCCGTCCCGACGTGATGTTCGTGATCCAGCGCGTGCTGGAAGTCTCCGGCCGCCTGACGTTGCTGGACCAGAACAAGGTGATCAAGCCGCACCCGTCGTTCCGGCTGTTCTCGACCGCCAACACCATCGGCCTCGGCGACACTTCGGGCCTCTATCACGGCACCCAGCAGATCAACCAGGGCCAGATGGACCGCTGGTCGATCGTCACCACGCTGAACTATCTGGCTCACGACGAGGAAGTCGAGATCGTGCTGGCCAAGGCCAAGCACTATCGCAATCCGGAAGGGCGCGACATCGTCAACAAGATGGTGCGGCTGGCCGATCTGACCCGTAACGCCTTCGCCAATGGCGACCTGTCCACGGTGATGAGCCCGCGTACGGTGATCACCTGGGCCGAGAATGCCGAGATTTTCTCCGACATCGGCTTCGCGTTCCGCGTCACCTTCCTGAACAAGTGCGACGAGCTGGAACGGCCGCTGGTGGCGGAGTTCTACCAGCGCTGCTTCAATGCGGAATTGCCCGAAAGTTCGGTGAATGTCGCGCTGAGCTGAGAATGGCTTCTCCCCCAAGCGCAGCTTCGCTGCGCTTGGGGGAGGGAAAAGAAAGAGCAGCGGAAGGTGCCGGCGATGAGCACGACAACCAACAAAGTCCGCTCCGGGTCGAACGAAACGTCGACCGCGTCCGCGCGCTATGAAGAGGATCTGTACGGCTGGGTCGAACAGCAAGTGGCGTTGCTCAAGGCCGGCCGGCTCACCGAGATCGATGCCGGCAACATTGCCGAGGAGTTGTCGGACGTGGGCGGCGAGCAGTACGACAGACTGGAAAGCTCCATCCGCGTGGTCTTGCTGCATCTTCTCAAGTGGGATCATCAGCCTGAACGACGTTCGCGAAGCTGGATGCTCTCCATTGCTGAGCATCGCCGCCGTGTTTTACGTGTCCTCAAGAAGAATCCGAGCCTCAAATCCAGCCTCGATGAGGCTGTCGATGAGGCGTACGAGGATGCGAAAGGAGATGCGTGGCGCGAAACGGGTTTGCCCGGTGACACATTTGCACGGGTATGCCCTTATGTCTGGGATGAGATCATGAGCCGAGCGATTGTGTTCGACGATTTGCAATCGCCTGAGCAGTGACGGGAATTCGATGACTACACCCACTACCAACAAGTTCCGCCCCGGCGCCAAGGAGGCGCCGACCGAGCCGTTCAAGCGCGCGGTGACGTCGTGCCTGCGCGCCATCGCCAAGTCGCCGGAGCTTGAAGTCAGTTTCGCCGCCGAGCGACCCGGCCTGTCGCCGGGCAAGGCGCGGCTGCCGGAGCCTGCGCGAAAGATGAGTCGGCGCGACGCCGCCATCGTGCGCGGCCATGCCGATTCCATAGCGCTCAAGCTCGCCTGTCACGATCCCAAGGTGCATCGCAAGCTGATGCCGGGCAATCCGCAGGCGCGTGGTGTCTTCGAAGCCGTCGAGCAGGCCCGCGTCGAGGCGATCGGCTCGCGCCGCATGGCCGGCGTGGCCAAGAATCTCACCGCGATGCTCGACGATCACTTCCACCGCGGCAAGTACGACGAGATCACCGACCGTGCCGATGCGCCGCTGGCCGATGCGCTGGCGATGCTGGTGCGCGAACGGCTCACCGGCCTGGCGCCGCCTGCCGCGGCCAAGAAGATGGTCGACCTGTGGCGCCCGATCCTGGAGGACAAGATCGGTCACCGGCTCGACGAGCTCGGCCAGCTCACGGAGAATCAAGCAAAATTCGGCGACGCCGTGCATGGCCTGCTGTCGGCGCTGGAGCTCGGCGACGAACGCAATGCCGAGGCCGATGACGACGACAGCCAGGACGAGAACGAGGACGGCGAGAGCGATCAGTCCGGCGCCGAGGGCTCGCCGGATTCCGATGCCGCGCAGGAAATGAGTGCCGATCAGGCACAGCAGACCTCGGACGAAATGTCCGAGAGCGCCATGGAAAGCGCGCAGGCGTCCACCTCGGACACCTTCGACGACGGCGAACTCGGCGACGACGAGACGCCGGGCGAGGCGACGCGGCCGAATGCGCGCGGCCAGAACGAGCCGCGCGGCCCGGAATATCACGCCTTCGCGCCGAAATTCGACGAGGTCATCGCCGCCGAGGATCTCTGCGACCACGACGAGCTGGAACGGCTGCGCAGCTACCTCGACAAGCAGCTGGCACATCTGCAGGGTATCGTGGCGCGGCTCGCCAACAGGCTGCAGCGCAAGCTGATGGCGCAGCAGAACCGCGCCTGGGAGTTCGATCTCGAGGAAGGCATTCTGGACCCCGCACGACTCTCTCGTGTCGTGACCGACCCGCATCATCCGTTGTCCTTCATGCACGAGAAGGAAGCCACCTTCCGCGATACGGTCGTCACCCTGCTGCTCGACAATTCCGGCTCGATGCGCGGCCGCCCGATCACCGTGGCGGCGACCTGCGCCGACATCCTGGCGCGCACGCTGGAGCGCTGCGGCGTCAAGGTGGAAATTCTGGGCTTTACCACGCGGGCATGGAAGGGCGGGCAGTCGCGTGAGGCGTGGCTGGCCGCCGGCAAGCCGGCCAATCCCGGCCGCCTCAACGATCTCCGCCACATCATCTACAAGTCCGCCGACGCGCCGTGGCGTCGTGCGCGCAAGAATCTCGGCCTGATGATGCGCGAAGGGTTGTTGAAGGAAAACATCGACGGCGAGGCGCTGGACTGGGCGCACAAGCGCCTGCTCGGCCGCTCCGAACAGCGCAAGATCCTGATGATGATCTCCGATGGCGCCCCGGTCGACGACTCCACGCTGTCGGTCAATCCCGGCAACTATCTGGAGCGCCACCTGCGCCACGTCATCGAAGAGATCGAGACCCGCTCGCCGGTGGAGTTGATCGCCATCGGCATCGGCCACGACGTGACGCGTTACTACCGGCGCGCCGTGACCATCGTCGACGCCGAAGAACTCGGTGGCGCCATCACCGAGAAGCTCGCGGAGTTGTTCTCCGAGACCAACGTGGCTGCGCCGACCCACGGCCGGCGGCGGCGCAAGACGAACTAGTGCGAGATAAAGTACCGGCGGCGAGCTCCCTCCGCCCTTGCGGGGAAGGGCCGGGGAGGGGGGTAACCGCAACCTCCGAAGTATGTGGCATCCCCGCCCCCGACCCCTCCCCGCCTAGCGAAGCTTCGCTTCGCGCGGGGGGAGGGGAGTCCATCAGCCGCCGCGTTTTTCTCACCGCAGCCGTAACTACAATTGCTGCTACTGCGACTCTTCGCTCCCTCGCCCACGCGCAAGGCGCGCCGGCACCGCCCTCCGCACGCGCGCCTGAATCCCTCGAGATCACCGCGCGCCCGATTGCATCGTTCAATCCGCGCGACCGCAGCCATGTCAGGTTCGGGTCGCTGCAATATCGCAGCGGGCTCGTGCTGACCTCGGCGTTTCCTGCCTTCGGCGGCTTGTCCGGCCTGCGGCTCGACACCCGGGGCGAAAAATTTGTCGCGATCAGCGACAAGGGCCACTGGTTCACAGGTCGCATCGCCTATCGGGACGGCGCGATGGTGGGCCTCGTCGATGTGCAGTCCGCAGCCATGCTGGGCGCCGACGGCAGACCGCTGGCGGCGCGCAACTGGTACGATACCGAGGCGCTGGCCTTCGACGGCGCCACCGCCTATGTCGGCATCGAGCGCGTCAACCAGATCGTCAGATTCGATTTCGGCCGCGACGGCATCCGCGCCCGCGGCACGCCGATCGCACTGCCACCCGCCATGCGCAAGCTGCCCAACAACCGTGGCATTGAGGCCATGGTCGTGGTGGGCAAGGGCGTGCCGCTGGCCGGCACGCTGATCGCGCTCTCCGAGCGCGGCCTCGATTCCGACGGCAACATCATCGGTTTCCTGATCGGCGGCAAGACCTATGACAAGGCGCCGGGCAGCTTCGCGGTGCGCCGCTCCGAGGGCTACGACATCAGCGACGCGGTGTTGCTGGCGTCCGGCGATCTTCTTGTGCTGGAGCGAAAGTTCTCGTGGAGCGGCGGCGCCGGGGTGCGTATCCGCAGGCTCAAGCTCGGCGCGATCGTGCCCGGCGCCACCGTCGATGGCCCGGTCATTTTCGAAGCCGATCTCGGCTACGAGATCGACAACCTCGAGGGCATCGATGCCCATGTCACCGAGGATGGCGAGACCGTGCTGACGCTGGTCTCCGACGACAATTTTTCCATGCTGCAACGGACGTTGCTGCTGCAATTCACGCTGGTGGAGTAGGGAGGCGGCGCGCCGCGCGCTGCCTTCTTTCCCTCTCCCCCGCGCGAAGCGAAGCTTCGCTAGGTGGGAGAGGGTGGCTTCGCGAAGCGAAGACGGGTGAGGGGTAGTGTTGCGCCCGAACCCCTCATCCGTCGCGGACTTCGTCCGCGCCACCTTCTCCCACAAGGGGAGAAGGAAGGAAGAAGCGCGCTACGGCCGCTGGAGCGCTACGCCGCCGCAATCATCTTCTGATGCCCGGCGATCAGCGCGCGCACTTCGGCGGCCGGCTTGGCAGCGCTGAACAGGTAGCCCTGCATCTCGGTGCAGCCGAGCGTGCGCAGCAGCTGCTTCTGCGCTTCGGTCTCGACGCCTTCCGCGGTGGTGGTCATGTGGCGCGAGCTGGCGATGTTGACCACCGCCTGGACGATGGCCGAGGAGCCGTTGATCTCGGCGATGTCGGTGACGAAGCAGCGGTCGATCTTGATCTTGTCGAACGGGAAGCGCTGCAGGTAGCTCAGGCTGGAATAGCCGGTGCCGAAATCGTCGAGCGCGATGCGCACGCCGAGCGCGCGCAGCCGGTGCAGGATTTCGAGCGCGATCTCGTCGTCGCGGATCAGCACGGCTTCGGTGATTTCCAGCTCCAGCCGTTCCGGCGCCAGTCCGGAGGTGACCAGCGCGGCCGCCACCTTGAGCGCCAGCAGGTGGCTGCGGAACTGGACCGGCGAGACGTTGACGGCCAGCCGGATGTCGTCAGGCCAGCTTGCCGCTTCCATGCAGGCGGCGGCCAGCACCCATTCGCCGAGCTGGTTGATGACGCCGATGTCCTCGGCGACCGGGATGAATTCGGCCGGCGAGATCATGCCGCGCACCGGATGCCGCCAGCGCAGCAGCGCCTCGCAGCCGGTGATGGCGTCGTCGCCGAGCCGCAGCAGCGGCTGGTAGTAGATCTCGAATCCGCCCTTGGCGAACCCGCCATCGGCGATCGCGTCGCGCAGGTCGTGCTCCAGGGTGCGGCGAGCCTGCACGCGGGCGTCCATCGCCGGCTCGAAGAAGCGATAGGTGCGGCGACCGTCGGCCTTGGCGGCGTACATGGCAAGGTCGGCATTCTTCAGCAACTGGTCGAGATCGGTGCCGTCGCGCGGCGCCAGCGCGATGCCGATCGAGGCGTCGGTGAGCAGTCGGTGGCCGAGGCATTCGAACGGCTCGCGGATCGCCTGATAGATGTTCGCCACCAGCGCGACGATATCGTCCTGCTCCTTGACGTCGGTCTGCACGATGGCGAATTCGTCGCCGCCGAGCCGCGCCACCACGTCGCAGCTGCGCACGCAGTCCTTCAGCCGCTGCGCCACCGCCTTCAGCAGTTCGTCGCCGACGGGATGGCCGAGTGAATCGTTGATGCCCTTGAATTCGTCGATGTCGATATAGATCACGGCGCAGTTCTGGCCGCGCGCGACCCGCGTCAGCTCATGCGCGAGCTGGTCGCGGAACAGCGCGCGGTTCGGCAGATCGGTCAGCGCGTCGTAATGCGCCAGATGGGCGATGCGTTCCTCGGTGCGGCGGCGCTCGGTGATGTCCTCGTGGGTGGCAACCCAGCCGCCTGAGGCGATCGGATGGCCGAGGATCTGGATCGCGCGGCCGTCCGCGGTCTGCATGATGGCCAGGGTCTGGGTATGCACCTTGCTCAGCACCTTATCGACATAACTGTCGATGTCGCCCTGGAATGAGCCGGTCGCCTTGCGATGTGCAATCACCTCGCGGAACGGGCAGCCCGGCTTGATCACGTCCGGGGACAGCCGGTACATCGTCATGTAGCTCTGGTTGCAGATCACCACGCGGGCCTGGGCGTCGAACAGCAGCAGGCCCTGGGTCATGTTGTTGATGGCGGTATCGAGCCGCTGCTTCTCCAGCGTCAGTTGAGCCTGCGCGGCGCCGTGCTGCCGCGTCACCTGGCGAATGATCAGGACCAGCAGCCCGGCGATGATGAGCACGCAGAGCGCCGCGGTGCTGATCAGGAACCTGGTCTGGGCGCGCCAGTCGGTGAGCACGCCGTCGATGGTCGCTGTGGCCACCAGCGCGATCGGAAAGTCGCGCAGCGGGCGCACCGAGCCGAGCCTCTCGAGGTTGTCGAGCGGACTGCGGATGCGCATGGTGGCGGGAGAATCGCTGCGATTGACGTGCTGAATCAGCGGGCCGGAACTGAAATTCTGTCCGATCAACGCTTCGGCGTGGGGATAGCGCGCCAGCAGCGTGCCGTCGCGGTGGAACATGGAGATCGCGGAATTCTCGCCGAGCGTCACCGAGGCGAAGAACTGCTCGAACTGCGGCGCCTCGACGTTGCGCGTGACCACACCGAGGAATTCGCCGTGCGGCCCGGTAAGCTTGCGGGCGAACAGCGTCTTCCATCGCCCGGTCAGGCGGCTGAAGATCGGCTCGACGATTTCCTCGTCCGAGTCCGTGGCGCTCGCCTTGAGTTTCCGGAAATAGCTGCGGTCGCTGAGGTCGGCCTCCGGCGCCGGCCAGGATGGCGTCCAGTTGATCAGCTGGCCGTCGGCGTTGAGCAGGTTGAGCTCGCCGCTGATGCTGTTGCTGACCTTGGCCCGCAGCATCAGATGCGCGTCATAGCTGGTCATCTGCCGTGTGTAATGTTGCGGCGAGGCGACGCCGTTGCTGCGCAGGTCGGCGAGCAGGCCGCGCTGGATCCGCTGCAGGTCCTCGAACTGCTGGTCGAAGTGGCGCGTGAGCAGCACCAGGGTATTCTCGAGCTCGCGCTTGCTGCTTTCCAGCGCGCGGTCGCGGAAGCCGCCCACGGTCACCGCGGTGCCGACGGCGATAGCGGCAATGGCGAACGCGCCGCTGACGATCAGCCAATGCACCGGGTTGCGGCGCACGGCGGCCTGTTCAGCGCCGCCACCCGAAGCCCCCGGGTAGCCGCCTTTGCGTTTCCACCAGTTTTTCATGGCATTCCCCATAGGGAGATGAGTACCGCGGAGAAATGGAGGTGGGGTTAGCAAGTCAGGTGAATAACCGGTTAAGGACAATGTCTGGTGGTATTGAAGTAGCTGTTTTACCACCGGTTCCGCACCGGGGCGCCTCATGCGGCCACGGCGTTCCCGCGATGGCTCGCGATCAGCGCGCGCACATCGGCGGCCGGGCGGGCGGCGCTGAACAGCCAGCCCTGCATCTCGGTGCAGCCGAGCGCGCGCAGCAACTGCTTCTGCGCTTCGGTCTCGACGCCCTCCGCGGTGGTGGTCATGTGGCGCGAGGCGGCGATCTTCACCACCGCCTCGACGATCGCCGGCGAGCCTTCGGCCTCGGCGATGTCGGTGACGAAGCAGCGATCGATCTTGATCTTGTCGAACGGGAAGCGCTGCAGATAGCTCAGCGATGAATAGCCGGTGCCGAAATCGTCCAGCGCGATGCGCACGCCCAGTGCGCGCAGCCCGTGCAGGATGCCGAGCGCGACCTCGTCGTCGCGGATCAGCACCGCCTCTGTGATTTCCAGTTCGAGACGCTGCGCCGACAATCCGGATTGTGCCAGCGCTGCGGCGACCCTCAGCGCCAGGGTCTGGCTGCGGAACTGGATGGGCGAGACGTTGACCGCGATCCTGATGTCGCCGGGCCAGTTGGCCGCTTCCGCGCAGGCGGTGGCCAGCACCCATTCGCCGATCTGGTCGATGACGCCGATCTCCTCGGCGATCGGAATGAATTCGGCGGGCGAGATCATGCCGCGCTGCGGATGGCGCCAGCGCAGCAGCGCCTCGCAGCCCGACACAGCATCATCGCTGAGCCGCAGCAGCGGCTGGTAATGGACCTCGAAGCCGCCCGCGGCGAAGCTGCCGTCGGCGATCGCCTCGCGCAGTTCGTGCTCGAGCGTGCGGCGGGCCTGGGCGCGGGCGTCCATCTTCGGTTCGAAGAAGCGGTGGGTGCGGCGGCCATCGGCCTTGGCGCTGTACATCGCCAGGTCGGCATTCCGCAGCAGCTCGTCGATATCCACGCCGTCCTGGGGCGCCAGCGCGATGCCGATGCTGGCGTCGGTGAGCAGGCGATGGCCGAGGCATTCGAACGGCTCGCGGATGGCGTCGTAGATCCGCGCCACCAGCGCGATGGTCTCGTCGCGACCGCCGAGATCGGTCTGCACGATGGCGAATTCGTCGCCGCCGAGCCGCGCCACCACGTCGCAGCTGCGCACGCAGCCCTGCAGCCGCTGCGCCACCGCCTTCAGCAGGGCGTCGCCGACTGGGTGGCCGAGCGAATCGTTGATGCCCTTGAACTCGTCCATGTCGATGTAGATCACCGCGCAGTTCTGGCCGCGCGCGATGCACGTCAGTTCGTGGCTGAGCAGGTTGTGGAACAGCGCACGGTTGGGCAGGTCGGTCAGCGCGTCGTAATGCGCCAGATGCGCGATGCGCGCCTCGACGTGGTGGCGTTCGGTGATGTCCTCATGGGTGGCGACCCAGCCGCCGGCGGCGATCGGACGGCACAGCATCTGGATCACGCGGCCGTCCGCGGTATCCACGGTGATGGCGGCCTCGTTTGTGACGGCCTGGGTGATCTGGCTGCAATACGCCTCGATGTCGCCCTTGAACGAGCCGCTGGCCTCGCGCATCGCCACCACGTCGCGGAACAGGCTGCCCGGCCCGACGGCGTCCGCGGCCAGCCGGTACATCTCGACATAACTCTGGTTGACGACGACGACGCGGTTCTCCGCGTCGAACAGAATCAGTCCTTGGGTCATGTTGTTGACGGCGGTGTCGAGCCGCTGCTTCTCCAGCGTCAGTTGCGCCCGCGAGGCGCCGTGCTGCTGCCTGACCTGGCGGATGATCAGCACCAGCAGGCCGATCACGATCAGCGCCGTGAGCGCCGCCGCGGCGACCATCAGCCGGGTCTCCTCGCGCCAGTCGGCCAGCGCGGTGTCGATCGGGATGCTGGCCACCAGCGCCACCGGAAAGTCTTGGATGCGCCGGATCGAGGACAGCCGCTCGCGACCGTCGACCGGGCTGACACTGATCATCGTCGCCGGCTCGGGACTGGCCTTCATGTGCGCAAGCAAGGCGTCGGGCCTGACCTTATTCCCGATCATATGATTGACCTGCGGATGGCGCGCCAGCAGCGTGAAGTCTTCGTGCCACAGCGCCACCGTGGCATCCGTGCCGAGCGAGATCGAGGCGAAGAACGCCTCGAACTGACCGGGCTCGATGCCGCGCGTCACGACGCCGAGGAAGTCGCCGTTCGACGCCGACAGCCGGCGTGCGAACAGCGTCTTCTGGGTGCCGGTGGTGCGGCTGAGGATCGGTTCGACCACCTCATCGTCCGCTTCCGGCGGAGCGGCTTTCACGCGCCGGAAATAATCGCGGTCGGCGAAGTTGAACTCCGGCGACGGCCACGACGTCGACCAGCTGATCAGGTGGCCGTCGGCGTCGAGCACATTGATGCTGCCGATGGAGGTGGCGCCCATCTTGGCCTTCAGCAACCGATGCGCCTCAGGGCCGCCGATCCGCCGTCTGAAGCTCTCCGCCGAGACGATCCCGTCGGATTGCAGGAAGGCGCTGAGATCCCGTTCGACGCGCTTGAGGTCGGAGAATTCCTCCTCGAAATGCCGGGATAGCAGCACAAGGGTGTTTTCCAGTTCACGCTGGCTCGACGCCAGCGCGCGCGCGCGGAAACTGTCCACCGCCATCACCGTGGTCAGCGCGATCGTCACGATGGCCACCGCGCCGGTGGCTATCAGCCAGCCCACCGGATTGCGCCGCGTCAGCGCGTTGGTCAGCTGCCGCCCCCGCAATCGGACGTTCATCGTGAGCCCCTCTGTCGGTTCCACGATTACCGGTTAGACGTGGAGGCCGCGTTACCAGGTTCGGTGAACCGGGCGTTAAGGGGCACGCAGAATGGTACCCGGATCATGGATGACGAAAAATCACGAGCCATTTCCTTGGCTTACGTCGGGAAACGGACGTTCCGCACGGCCGCGTGTCGGATCCGGCGGGCCGTCTGGCCGGCCAGGCGGCGTCGTGCTAGCGCTCGCGGCCGGCGCGACGGCAGGAGCAGGGCAGCATGATCGAGGCAGTGATCTTTGATTTCGGCGGGGTCCTCACCTCGTCCCCATTCGAGGCCTTTGCCCGCTTCGAGGCCGAGCGTGGCTTGCCCGCCGACATCATCCGCCGGACCAATGCGGAAAACCATTTCGAGAATGCCTGGGCGCGGTTCGAGCGCGCCGAGCTCGACATCGACGGCTTCGACGCGCTGTTTGCCCAGGAATCCCTGGCGCTCGGCGCCGAGGTGCGCGGCCGCGATGTGGTAGCGCTGCTGTCCGGCGAGATCCGGCCCGAGATGGTCGAGGCGCTGCGCCGCATCAAGGGCGCGTTCAAGACCGGCTGCATCACCAACAACCTGCCGGCCAATGCCAGCGGCAGCGCCGGCGGCCGTTCGCTTTACGTGGCCGAGGTGATGGCGCTGTTCGACCACGTCATCGAGTCGGCAAAAATCGGCCTGCGCAAGCCCGATCCGAAGATCTATGCGCTGATGACCGAAGCGCTGTCGGTCGATCCGCAAAACTGCATCTATCTCGACGACCTCGGCATCAACCTGAAGCCGGCGCGCGCCATGGGCATGACCACCATCAAGGTGAGCGATGCGGCGCAGGCGCTGGCCGAGCTGGAAGCCGCCACCGGCATGGCGTTGCGCTAGTCATGGACGACAAATTCATCAAGCGCCTGCACAAGAAGGCCAGAAAGGGCCGGCGCGGCTGGCCGCTGGCCACCGTCGCCTGGTACGGTCCCGACGCCGACCGCGCCACCAAGGTGGCCGTCGGCATCATGCCGGCGTGGAATGTGCCGGCGGTCGCCAAGCGCGACTGGCATGTCACCGAAGGCGACATCCGCACCGACCCCGCCGTGGCCGAGCAGATGCTGGCCTTCATCGCCGAGCATGGCGCGCTGTCGGTGGGTATCGCGCCCGCCATCCTCGGCTGCCCGCACCAGCAGGGCATCGACTATGCCGGCGACTGGTGCCCCGACCCGGCCTGTGCCTACTGGCACGGCCGCGACCGCTGGACCGGCGAAACGGTGGCATGATCCGCGACGGCGGCGCGCCCGCATTAAGGTATGGTTTCGTTGCAGAATCTTGATCTGCGCCACATTTGACAGCGGCTGCATGCGGCGATTCCGCGCGGTGCCATGCATCGCAAGGTGCGGAGCGGCAGCCATGCGTCAAGCCCCTTTTGTCGGCGCGTCATTCGCTGTAACTATTCCAAACTGTTGCAGCGGGGAGTCACGATTTGGAAAAGACCGTGGCCAGGTTGAATGTCGAACATTACCGGAAGCTTCTGGCGTCCGAGATCGACGACGTGAAACGGCGCACCATCACGGCGCTGCTTGCCGCTGAGGAGGCCAAGCTGGCCCAGTCCGAGGCGTCGAACGAGACGAGGCGCACCGACGACGACAAGGCCTGAATTCAGCGCGCCGACGATTGATCGGTGCAACGCTGTCGACCACCCTTCCTCCGGATCATTCGAATCAATTTTCAGGCTGGGCATGACGCACGCCGATCTTCCGTTCCGTACCGAGACCCCGCCGGCCGCAGCCGCGGCGGCGCAACGGGTGGGGACCTGGCGCATCGATCCCGCGACCGATCGTATGACCTGTTCGGAGACCGCGCGGGCGTTGCTCGGGGTTCCGCCAGACCGGCCGGTCGATCTCGAGCTTGTCCTGTCGGGCATCGACGATGCCGATCGCGGCCCGACCGCGCAGGCGATCCGGCGCTGCATCGCCGGCGGCGATCACTGTGACGTGCAGTTCAGAGTGCGGCGGCAGCCGGATGTCACGCACTGGGTGCACATGCTCGGCGCCCGCAACATTGATGCCGCCGGCACGCCGTACAGCCTCGACGGTTTCGTGCTCGATATCGACGAGGACAAGCGGCTGCAACTGGCGCTCAAGCTGCGCGAAAATCATTTCCGCTCGATTCTCGACACCGCGCCGGAGGCGATGATCGTCATCGACGAGCGCGGCATCATCCAGTTCTTCAGCCGCGCCGCCGAACGGCAGTTCGGCTATCCGGCCGCCGAGGTGGTCGGCACCAACATCCGCGTGCTGATGCCGGAGCCGGATCGCGGCAATCACGACGCCTATCTGGCGCGCTATCTGGCCACCGGCGACCGCCACATCATCGGCATCGGCCGCGTCGTCACCGCCCGCCGCAAGGACGGCGAGCTGTTTCCCATGCACCTGACCATCGGCGAGATGCAGTCGGAGGGGCGGCCGTATTTCACCGGCTTCATGCGCGACCTCACCGAACAGCAGCAGACCCAGGCGCGCCTGCACGAGCTGCAGTCGGAGCTGGTCCATGTCTCCAGGCTGAGCGCCATGGGCGAGATGGCCTCGGCGCTGGCCCACGAGCTGAACCAGCCGCTGTCGGCGATCAGCAACTACATGAAGGGCTCGCGGCGGCTGCTCGCCGGCAGCATCGATCCCAACGCGGCGCGCATCGAGGCGGCGCTCGACCGCGCCTCGGAGCAGGCGATCCGCGCCGGCCAGATCATCCGCCGGCTGCGCAATTTCGTGCTGCGCGAAGCCTCCGAGAAGCGCGTCGAAAGCCTGGCGCGGCTGGTCGAGGAGGCCGCCGCACTGGGCCTCAGCGGCGCCGGCGAGCAGGGTGTGGCACTGCGTTTCCATCTCGATCCGGCCTGCGATCTGGTGCATGCCGACCGCGTGCAGGTGCAGCAGATCCTGGTCAACCTGTTCCGCAACGCGCTGGAGGCGATGTCGCTGACCGAGCGTCGCGAGCTCACCGTCTCGAGCGCCCGGTCGGCCGACGACATGGTCGAGATCGCCGTCGCCGACACCGGCCACGGCTTCGGCGCCGACGTGCCGGTCAAGTTGTTCCAGCCATTCTACACCACCAAGGACAGCGGCATGGGTATCGGGCTGTCGATCAGCCGCACCATCGTGGAAACCCACGGCGGCCGGATGTGGGCCGGCGGCAATGATGCCGGCGGCGCCACGTTCTTCTTCACGCTGCCGGCAGCGACGATCAGGGAAACGGTGAATGTCGCAGAGTAGTCTTGTCTATGTCATCGACGACGATCCGGCGATGCGCGACTCGCTGGATTTCCTGCTCGGCGCCGCCGGCTTCGCGGTCCGGCTGTTCGAGAACGCCGAGGCGTTTCTCGGCGCGCTGCCCGGCCTCGGCGCCGGCTGCGTGCTGACCGACGTGCGCATGCCCGGCACCGACGGCATCGAGCTGCTGCGCCTGCTCAACGCCGCCGGCCCCAACAGGCTGCCGGTCATCGTCATGACCGGCCATGGCGACATCCCGCTGGCCGTCGAGGCGATGAAGCTGGGGGCGCTGGATTTCCTCGAAAAGCCGTTCGAGGACGAGCGGCTGGTGGCGGTGATCGAGACCGCGCTAAAGCGCAATGGCGGCGATCCGGCGCCGGACCACGACGACATGCGGGCGCGGCTGGCGTCGCTGTCGCAGCGCGAGCTGCAGGTCATGAAGGGTCTGGTCACCGGCCAGTCCAACAAGCTGATCGCGCGCGATTACGACATCAGCCCGCGCACCGTGGAAGTCTACCGCGCCAATGTGATGACCAAGATGCAGGCCGGCAACATCACCGACCTCGTCCGCTTCGCCATGCGCGCCGGGCTTTTTGACGATTGAACGACACTGGATTGAGGCAGGTCAATTCGGCGCGGCCGGTCCCGGACTAGCGTTGCGTCATGACCGGCATTCACCAGACGAGCAACTCCGCGGCCCAGGCACCATCGACGCGATCGATGGTGTATGTGGTTGATGACGACGTGGACGTGCTGAAATCGCTGCGGTTCCTGCTGGAAACCGAAGGCTTCGACGTCCGCACCTTCGACAGCGGCGCGGCGCTGCTGGACACCGCCGCCGACGGCGGCATCGACTGCCTGGTGATCGACTACAAGATGGCCGATCTCGACGGGCTCGAGCTGGCGCAGCGGCTGCGCGAACGCGCCATCACCGCGCCGATCGTGCTGATCACCGGCTATCCGGACGACCAGATCCGCTCCAAGGCGTCTGCTGCGGGCATTGCCCAGGTGCTGCTGAAGCCGCATCTCGAGGACAGCCTGGTCCGCTCGGTGTGCGACGCCATGCAGGCCGGCGGCGGGCCGCGCCGCGGCGACCTCCGGTAAGCCGCCTGCCTCCGGCAGGCCCCCCACCTCCGGTGAGGCCCTTAGGGGGAGGCCCCTAGGATATCGCACGGAATTTTCCAAGGTACGCAACCACCGTAGCAATGGCCATCCCAACCGAGGAGATGACCATGCTGCACACCGAAGTCGCCACCGGAACCAGCCTCAGGATCGCCCGGCCTGCCAGCATCGCCCCGTCGCCGGCGGCCGATCCGTTCGACGTGGTGGCGAGCTGCCCCGGCGTCGTCGCCAGCGAATTCACCTTCGGCAAGGACGAGGAAATCTACGGCGAGGACGAGCCCGCCGAATATGTCTACCAGGTGCTGTCCGGTGCCGTGCGCACCTACAAGCTGCTCAGCGACGGCCGCCGCCAGATCGGCGCCTTCCATCTCGCCGGCGACGTGTTCGGCCTCGACAGCACCACCGCCCACCGGCTCACCGCCGAAGCCATCGCCGCCACCACCGTCCGCCTGGTGCGCCGCCGCTCGCTGGAAGCCGCCGCGGCCTCCAATGCCACCGTCGCCCACAGCCTGTGGAAGATGACCGCGCACAGCCTGCGCCACGCCGAGGACCACATGCTGCTGCTCGGCCGCAAGACCGCGCTCGAGCGCGTCGCCACCTTCCTGCTGGAAATGGACGCCCGCCTGGTCCGCACCGGCATGATGGCGCTGCCGATGGGCCGCCGCGACATCGGCGACTATCTCGGCCTCACCCTCGAAACCGTATCGCGCACCTTCTCCGACCTCAGCGAGAAGGGCATCGTGGCGCTCACCGGCGCCCGCCAGGTCGTGCTGCGCAACCGCAGCCGCCTCGCCAGCCTGGACGCGTAAGGAAAAGACCGGCGCAGGATCTTTTTGGGATGACGCGGGACCTCTGTCGTCCTTGAGTCGAGTCCCCACGAAACACGCGATGTCGTCCCCGCGCAAGCGGGGACCCAGTGCCCCGGCAAACGGTGGGCGGGTTAGCCCCGGCGCTTGCAACGCAAGCCCGGGCGTAACCCGCCGCTTCTCATCAAACCGCGCTCCAGCGGACTGCGCTACGCCTTCGCCCGCCCGCTACAGGATCGAGCGATCGACATCCCGCACCTCGCCGGTGCGCCCATCGACATCGACCTCGATCCACTTGCCGTAGCCGTCGCGGCCCTCGATCTCCCACTGGTCGCCGTCGAAATGGGTGTTCTGCACCGTGACCACGCCGATGTCGGAGGCGATCGCCAGCGCCTGCTGCAAGGTCACCGGCCCCGTCGGCGCCGGCATCATCCCCACCCGCGGCGCCCGCTCGCGCACCAGATAGTCGGCGGCCATCGCCGGCGCCGCCGCGCCGATGGTCAGCGCGGTCGCCAGCATCGCCTTGCGCATGATGTTCTGCATCGAAATTCTCCTCGATTTCCGCGCCGCTCACGCAGCGCACCATTTCAAGAACCGCTGCCGCGCCACGGCGTTCCCGCCGCATATGGGGCGATGTTGTGGAGGGATGAGAGGCGTTGGCGCGCTCACTTCCTTCCCTCTCCCGCTTGCGGGAGAGGGTGGCCGCGCAGCGGCCGGGTGAGGGCGAGCCACGCGCGAAAGCGAGATGCGCCGGCGCCCTGATCTCCCTCCCCCGGAGTGCAGCGAAGCTGTGCGAGGTGGGGAGGGTCGGCCGAACGGACGACGATGCGAAAGCATCGTCGGGAGTGGAGCCGGGGTGGGGGTGCGGCGAAGCTCGCAGAGCGAAGCCGAGTGGGGTGCCGAGAGTCCGGCGATCTGTGATACCATCCAAACCAACACCACCCCGGAGCCGCCATGCTCAAGCCCGTCATCTTCACCATCTCCGCCGTTTGGGACGCCGACGCCTCGGTGTGGGCCGGCCATTGCGACGACATCCCCGCCGCCGCCGCCGCCGTAACTCTCGACGAACTGCTGGCGAAAATCACCGCAATGGCCCTCGACCTGCTGCCGGACAATCACCCGGACGTGGCGCCGGAGCAGGTGTTTCTGCAGATCACGGCACTACGCGAAGCCGAGCCCGCGGTCATCTGAATGGCGCCGGCGTTCGATCGGCTGCTGCGGGAATTGCTGCGGGCCGCCGGCTGCACGCTGGTCCGGCAAGGCCGCGGCAGCCATGAGATCTGGCATAGTCCGATCACGGAGCGAAACTTCGCCGTACCGGTCGGAATCCCCAGCCGCCACACAGCGAATGCGATCTTGCGGCAGGCCGGACTGCCCAAGGCGTTTTGACAGATGCAGGGAGCTTGGCCGAGCGCTTCCAATCTGCAGTTTGCTTGAGATATCGCCCAGCGCCGCGGTCGCGACGGATGGTCGTTCCGCCGATACGCCCGACATCCATCAGGGCTTTTCGAAGTGCAATATTACTTCGGTGCTCATCCGTGTGTCCATTGTCATGCTTCCGCGCGTCGGCGGCGGCATGTATCTCTTATTCGGGGGCAGGGACCGTCTTTTGGATGACAGAGTTATTAGGCCAACTGCCTCCGCAAGTTGCGTGAGTACTTTAGCAGTCTTGATGTAGTTCCCTTTGACTGTATTCTCTCCAATAACGTAAATCGCTTGCCCGCCCGTATCCAGCACGCGTGCCACCTCTGCGATAGCCAGGCGCATATCGTACACGTAAGCGGCTAAGATTAGGCGCTTACGATTGGGGAGTTTTGAAACTCTAAGCGATTTCATTATTTTCGAAATTTCAGCATCGTGCTCGTATTTTTTGCCAACCTCAGTGCCGACGCTTTCACCGCGAAGGGTCCGTAGCGCATCGATTTGGTGCCCCATCCATACAAGCGAAAATTTCGAGCACCTGATATAATCAATCGCGTTTAGATACGGAGGGGATGTCAAGACTAAATCGATTGAGTTGGCTGGGAGCCCCAGTTTGCGAGCGTCACCTAGCCTCACTGATGCGGCAGGCAGGGCGTCACCCGATTGAGAGTCGATGATGTTTTTTAAGACGCTATCAATTGCTGGGAGAAAGCCATCGAACGGTTTAAGCGGTCCTTTTTTGTAACGTCTATGAGGGCGGCTGTGTGCCAAGTCCATTGCCCGGGAAGCGCCCGCTTGCTTAGTGATTATAAGACGGGAGAAGGCGCACCAAAGAACATCCCGAATTTCAGTATCTTTGATTCTTGCGATAGAAGTGGAGAGACATAAAAGTTGGCGACGAGAGTTGCTGTCGAACCAGTATTGAATAAACTTTTTCGTCGAAGGTTCAGCATGTGTTGGGAAGCTCAATTTCGTAGTCGTTGACGGCATGAGCAAAGACGCTCGCTTGAGCACCTGTCCTGCTTTTGCCTTGACGGAATCGCGATTGATAGGTGTCGTCCACACGCGCCCCATTAGTATAGCTAAGGGATCGATATCGATTCCAATAGCGTGATGGTTTCGCGATTGAGCTAAGGCAACGACAGTGCCCGATCCCATCATAGGATCAAGAATTCGAATTGGCTTCTCTGTGCGCTTGATGAATGAGCATACAATTTCCGGCGCCATTCGCGCTGGGAAGGGGTGAACGGGATTGCGACCAAGTGCGTTGTAGATCGTGTTACTAGATTTTTGCATGTCGCTCACGCACTCTTTCTTTCAATGTCTCATGTATAATTCCGATGCCTCGGGAGACTTTGTATTTTAATTCTCCCCGATTTCCTGCGACGTCGTACTGAGTTCGGGGCGGACGAGAAACGCTGACCCACGCATTCTCGCTTTCTTGAAAACTCACAATGCTATGGAGGTCGGCAAATGAAAGCGTAACAAGGCCATCTGTCCCGCAAACGAAAACCATGAATGAATCTGAGTATTTTTGCTCAAGGTCTAAGAGGTCTGCCGCTTGCTCAATAGTAAATGTAAATCGCCAAGGCGACATTCGCTTTGATGAGTGTTTGACATATGTTCCGACACGTCCATTCAAAACAAATGCGTTTATTCTGCCTTCTCGCGCAAATGGCCTCAGCGACATTGAGTAGTCGGCCTCGACAATTAGTTGCCGAAGAACCACGCCTTGATAATATTCGTAATCATCAAGCATTTTTGACATTCTTCAGAAAGCTGATGTTGCCATTGAATTTGTAGATTACTCGAGCGTCTTCTCTGGAATTAAAAAATATTTTGAAATGATGTATGGCTTCGGGGAATTCGCGTCGTACTTGGCCGAATAGTCCTTTTGATCGTTCAATCTTTGCTTTGTCTGCATCCCTCATGTTCTCGATGGTGCTGGACGGATGTAGGGCGATCGATAGTGGTCCATTGGGCATAATTGTCTGAACGTATCGGATCAGGTATTCGGGGAGGGAATCGCTGCCGATTTTAGTTTGGATGTCTTTAAGGCGAGATATCGTGTCTTTGTTTCCAAGGACGATGTTCTCGATGTCGCGCGAATACTTAAACATAGGAAACGACATCTCGCCCTTGTCGAGCATTACATTTGCCTTGTCGATGCTATTTGCGGCAACGGCAGCTATTCGCTGGTCCGCAAGCCAAACAGGCGATCCTTTCTTTGTCTTAATCGCCTCAAGTGCAAGTTTATGAAAAACGAAGCATCGCTGCCAATCGAGGTATAGTTGCTCTGGAATTGTAAGCTCGAAGTGAGATAGATGTCTTTTTCGCGCTCCAAACATTCGCGCTCGTTGGATGTAGGTGTCTTGCTGGATTTTATGTTTGGAGTCTCGAGTAAAGAACATCGAGAGTAAATTATCGAACGTCACGCCGCGCGACACGATGTTGCCGCCAATCACAAACGTGAACATTGCTGCGGGGGATGTCGCAGACTTAAAGTCTACATTTTTGTCCCGCTCGCTATTCATTATTACTGTTGTAGTTTGGTCGCAATTTCTGACGATGTAGCCCAGTATTCTACCGGCTTGTCCTTTCCCGTAGAGTTTGGAGGCTATTTTGTCGAGATCAGTAGTGTAGGCCTCGAATTTTTTCGAATGTACGTCTGACAAAGCGTTCATGACGTCGTCAATCGGCTTTTTGTCAGACTTGTGGTCGAGCTTTTTCCCACTGGTATGTATGAGCATAGAAAAATTCTCATCCGTCCCAGTTTGTAGATTTAGGGCCGCGACTCGAATCAGGAATCTGAAAATGGCCTCTCTCAGGTACTTTGGGCTGTCGTCGCTGTCGGGCAGAGTTTGGAGCGAAAATGCTGCTGCGGTGTCCAGCGGGAAAAATACGTCTTGACCAGTGTATGCGTCGTGGGGCGGAAAGTTAACCCAGCGTTCATTGTCGTTTTCGAAGGTGTTGTTTAAGTCCAGTCGCGCCGGAGTGGCCGTGACACCGATGTATATTCCGTCATGGCTGATGAGCTGCTGAATTAGTGCATTGATCCGAGTCACGTCGCCTTTGTTGATCAAGGCGTTGGGAGTTGCGAAATCCGCTTCGTCGTCAATGATGACTTTCTGACCTATTTTTTCCAACTTCTGGTTCAGCTTTGCGAGGTCGCTTGCATTCTTTTTGCAGAAAATTACATGAAAGCCAGTTGCCAGAGAATAGTCGGGATCAATGACGTCTGAGAAGTTGCGAGCTGCTGGCGAAAGGTTGGATCGTTGAAACCGATCCAGGTTTTGCTGAAGTAGCTGAACGCTATCATTTAAGAGATGCACGATGACCCGGTAGCCTTCGTCAAGCAACTTTGCGGTGAGACAGATCATCATCTCTGTCTTGCCGCTTTGTGGCTCGCCATAAATGACGAACGACGATGTTCCGGTTGCTAATGTCTCGCAGGCGCTGGTAACGGCTGCTTCAACGCATGATGTTTGTTTGTTTAATTTAGTGAGGCGAGCCAGTTGCGCTTGGTATCGGTCTCGTTGAGAAGCAATGTTTCTCAGAGTGTTTAAATCTATATTCAAAAGTGCCCCCACAATTTGACCGCAGTTGCTCGCGTAGCGTGCAGCAAAGCTCATGCAACTGCAAATTGTTTGTTGGGTGGCGAGGTGCTCCATCTTGTATAGACATGGGGAAAATGGCTCTTTCACCCGCGCTTAATCGCTTACTCAAAGCAAAAAAGCCGGATCTTGCGATCCGGCCTTTTCAATTCAGTGGAGAAGCTTTGAAGCTCAGACCGCCGCGGCGGGGGCCTCGGCGACGGGCGCCTTGCTGGCGTCGGTGATCTTCTTCTTCTCGATGGCGCGCTTGATCAGCACGGCCTTCTGCGACAGGTCGCCTTCCTTGGCCTTGATCAGGTAGGCGTCGAAGCCGCCGCGATGATCGACCGACTTCACCGCATTGGTGGAGACGCGCATGCGCACGCCGCGGCCGAGTACGTCGGACAGGAAGGTCACATTGACCAGGTTCGGCAGAAACCGGCGCTTGGTCTTGTGGTTCGAGTGGCTCACCTTGTGGCCCACCTGGGGACCCTTGAGTGTCAGTTCACAGCGCCGCGACATCGCGAAAATCCTCTGTCATCCCCGCCACGGCCCAAAGCCAGGCAGGGGTTCAAAATCACGTCCATTTCAGGAGCCGCGGACGTATAGGACGGGCGCGGCGATGCGTCAAGACGAAGCCTTGCGCAAAGTCGCAGGCGGGGCCTGCGGTTTGCCCCGTATAGCGCGGTTTTGCGTGCCGCTTCAATCATATAAACGACGTATTCGGCCCTGAAACAGGGCCCTTGCGCGGATCGGCGGCGGGCCGCTTGGCCGGCGCCGGATTCGTGCTTAGATCAGCAACGGCGCAGCCGGCCGGGCCGACACGGTCCTCAGGCGTCGCCGCTGCCGCCAACCCGCAGGGATCACCCGCCGCGTGATGCGTCTTGTTGCCATCGATCGACCGCGATTGCGCCGCGCCCCGGCCTGGCGCCGCTGCGGCCTGCTGGTCCTGGCTCTGGTCGCTGTGGCCGCGGCCTGCCAGCCGGCGGCGGCACAGGGCAGGCTCGAGGCGCATTATGAAGCGAGTCTCGCCGGGATTCCGGTCGGCAAGGGCGCCTGGACCATCGATATCGCCGACGACCAGTATAATGCCGCGGCCTCCGGCGGCACCTCCGGCCTGCTGAAGGCCTTTGCCGGCGGCTCCGGCACCGGCGCCGCCACCGGCCGCATCGTCGCAGGTGCCCTGGTGCCGTCGAGCTATACCGCCACCACCACCGCGTCGAAGAAGTCCGAGACCATCCGCATGGCGCTGCAGGGCGGCGGGGTGAAGGAGTTTTCCATCGAGCCGGAGCCGCCGGTGGATCCGGAGCGGATCCCGGTCACCGAGGCGCATCGCCGCGGCGTGCTCGATCCGATGACCGGCTCGCTGCTGCGGGTCGCCGGCACCGGCGAGGTGCTGACCGCCGATGCCTGCCGCACCGCGACCTCGATCTTCGACGGCCGCATGCGCTACGACCTCAAGCTCGACTACAAGCGCATGGACACCGTCAAGGCCGAGAAGGGCTATCACGGCCCGGTGGTGGTCTGCGCCGTCTACTTCGCGCCGCTGGCCGGCTACATTCCCGACCGCGCCGCCATCAAATATCTCGCCGCCCAGCGCAACATCGAGGTCTGGCTGGCGCCGATCGCCGGCACCCGGGTGCTGGTGCCGTTCCGGATGTCGGTCCCGACGCCCCTGGGCACCGCGATGCTCGAGGCGGTCGACTTCGTCACCACGGCGGTGCCGCCGCGGCTGGCGAAAACCCAGTAAACGTTTGCCGCAACTTCGCCGCCGGTTTGCCGCAACACCGTCGCAACGAATTTCGCCGCCGCGCGCGACCGGCCGCATGAGACTCGGCTTGACTCCTGGCGCGATCGCGCGCCGCGCCCGGCCAACGCAGACGATGCAAATCGCTCTCTTGTTGGCCGGGATGAATCTTGATCTAGTGATCGGACATGCCGATGAACGCGAGATATTGCGGTGAACGCGAGCGGAGGGGCAGCGAGTCACCGATTCGGGCGCGATTCGTTCCGGACTCGTTCCAAAGTTTGAAACCACCCGTGCCGATGCGTCGCATTGTGACACACACCTGATCGCTGGCGACGCAGAAACCCCTGAAAGACATGGCTTTCTTCCACCTTACGGCTTCCAACGGCCACGACCGCGCGCCCGGCGCCGGCGTCACCGCGGTGCTGGGCCCCACCAACACCGGCAAGACGCATCTGGCGATCGAGCGCATGCTGGCGCATTCGTCGGGCATCATCGGCCTGCCGCTGCGGCTGCTGGCGCGCGAGGTCTACAACAAGATCGTCGCCCGCGTCGGTCCGGACGCGGTGGCGCTGATCACCGGCGAGGAAAAGATCAAGCCGCCGAAGCCGCGCTACTGGGTCTCCACAGTGGAGGCGATGCCGCGCGATCTCGACGTCTCCTTCCTCGCCGTCGATGAAATCCAGATCGCCGCCGATCTCGAACGCGGCCACGTCTTCACTGACCGCATTCTCAATCGCCGCGGCCGCGACGAAACGCTGCTGCTCGGCGCCGCCACCATGCGGCCGATCATCGAGCGCCTGCTGCCCGGCGCCAGCATCGTCACCAGGCCACGCCTTTCGCAGCTGGAATTCGCCGGCGACCGCAAGATCACAAGGCTGCCGCGCCGCTCGGCGATCGTCGCGTTCTCCGCCGATGAAGTCTACGCCATCGCCGAATTGATCAAGCGCCAGCACGGCGGCGCCGCGGTGGTGTTGGGCTCGCTGTCGCCGCGCACCCGCAATTCGCAGGTCGAGATGTTCCAGTCCGGCGACGTCGACTATCTCGTCGCCACCGATGCGGTCGGCATGGGCCTCAACCTCGACGTCGAGCACGTCGCCTTCGCCTCCGACCGCAAGTTCGACGGCTACCAGTTCCGTCGTCTCAATCCGTCGGAATTCGCGCAGATCGCCGGCCGCGCCGGCCGTGCCACAAGAAACGGCACCTTCGGCAGCACCGGCCGCTGCCCGCCGTTCGAGCCCGAACTGGTCAACGCGCTGCAGAACCACACTTTCGACAGCGTGAAGGTGCTGCAATGGCGCAACGCCAAGCTCGATTTCTCGTCGATTGCGGCACTGCAGGTGTCGCTGGCGATGACGCCGAACCATGATGCGCTGACCCGCGCGCCGATCGCCGAGGACCTGCGCGTGCTCGATCACCTCGCCCGCGATGCCGAGGTGCGCGACCTGGCCCATGGCGCGGCGGCGGTCGAGCGGTTGTGGGATGCCTGCCAGATACCCGACTACAGGCGCACCGCGCCGGCAGTGCACGCCGAACTTGTGACCACTTTGTATGGCTTCCTGATGCGGCGGGGACGCATTCCTGACGCCTGGTTCGGCGCGCAGATCGCCCAGGCGGACCGGATTGACGGCGATATCGACACTTTGTCGGGTCGAATCGCACAGATCCGGACCTGGACCTTCGTGGCGAATCGGCCGGATTGGCTGTCAGATCCCGATCATTGGCAGGGAATTTCGCGCGAACTTGAAAATAAACTGTCAGATGCACTGCATGAACGGCTCACGGAGCGTTTCGTTGACCGTCGTACCAGTGTATTGATGCGCCGCTTACGGGAAAACACGATGTTGAATACTGAAATTGGCAAGACCGGCGAAGTGATCGTAGAGGGCCATGTGATTGGCCGTCTCGACGGGTTTACGTTCGCGCCCGATGCGGCCGAAGCCGGCTCCGATGCCAAGGCCTTGCAGGCGACGGCGCAAAAGGCGCTGGGCGGAGAAATCGAGGCGCGCGCCGAGAAACTGGCGAATGCGGCCGACGATCAGTTCGTCCTGGCCTCCGACGGCGTGCTGCGCTGGACCGGCGACGCGGTGGCGCGGCTGGTCGCTGCCGACGACGTGCTGCATCCCCGCATCCGCATCATTGCCGACGATCGCCTCAGCGGCCCGCCGCGCGACGCCGTGCAGGCGCGGCTCGAGCTCTGGCTCAAGACCCATATCGAGAAGCTGCTCGGCCCGCTGTTCGACCTCACCAAGGCCGAGGACATCACCGGCATTGCCCGCGGCATCGCCTTCCAGCTCACCGAATCGCTCGGCGTGCTGGAGCGGCAGAAGATCGCCGCCGAGATGAAGGATCTCGACCAGCCGTCGCGCGCCACGCTGCGCAAATACGGCGTGCGCTTCGGCGCCTATCACATCTATGTCCCGGCGCTGCTGAAGCCCGCGGCGCGCGCGCTGGCGCTGCTGCTGTGGGCGCAGAAGCAGGACAATGCCGACATGGCGGCGCTGTCCACCGCGCAACACCTGGCGGGCTCCGGCCGCACCTCGTTCCCGGTCGACAAGCTGCTCGACCGCGACGCCTACCGCATTCTCGGCTATCGCCAGTGTGGCGAACGCGCGGTGCGCGTCGATATTCTGGAGCGGCTGGCCGATCTCATTCGGCCGGCACTGGCGTGGCGCGAAGGATCATTGGGCGAAAAGCCCGCCGGCGCCTTCGATGGCCGCGGCTTCGTGGTGACCCAGGCGATGACCTCGCTGACCGGTTCGGCCGGCGAGGACTTTGCCTCGATCCTGCGCGCGCTCGGCTATCGCATGGAGAAGAAGGCACCGTTGCCGCCGGCGGTGGCGGAGGCCGTGGCTGCCGACGCTGCGGCCGCTGACGCCGTGGCTGTCGACGCCACCCAGGCAGACACTGTCGTTACCGACGAGGCAATCGCCGAGGAGCCGGCTGTCGCCGTTGCCACCGGCGAGATCGCCGACATCACCAGCGATGCCGCGCCGGTTGAAGCGGCGGCTGCCTCCGCAGAGGAGCCGGCTGTCGCCGTCGCCACCGGCGAGATCGCCGACATCACCAACGACGCTGCCCCGGTCGCGGAAGTCGTGGCTCCCTCGTCAGCCTCTTTGCTGCCCGAGGTGTCGCTGGCGCCCGCCGTCGAAGCCGAGGCCGTTGCCGTCGAGGTTGCGCCCGAGCCGGTCGCCGCGGTCACCGAAGCATCTCCCGCAGAACAGGCGCCTGCTGCCGAGACCGTGGCCACGGCCGAGACCGCTTCGGATGCGCCGCCTGCGGCTGAAGCCACCGTCGCGGCCGCCGAAATGGTCGACGTCTGGCGCCCCGGTGGCCGCTCGGAAGAACGCCGTCCGCCGCGCCATGATCGCAACCGCCATCGCCATTCGAACGCAC
>DATCUS010000057.1:0-24435 GCA_036561845.1 Tardiphaga sp.
GCCGCCTTCGCCGCCACCGCCAGGCGTGCCGCCCGCCTCGGCATCGATGCGCTGGAGATCCACGCCGCGCACGGCTATCTGCTGCACGAATTCCTGTCGCCGATTGCCAACCAGCGCACCGACGCCTATGGCGGCTCGCTGGAGAACCGCATGCGCTTTCCGCTCGAAGTGTTCGACGCGGTGCGCGCCGCATTCCCGGAAGACCGGCCGGTCGGTGTCCGCGTCTCGTCGACCGACTGGGTCGAGGGCGGCTGGGATCTCGAACAGACCATCGCGTTTGCGAAGGAATTGAAGAAGCGCGGCGTCGACTGGATCGATGCGTCCTCGGGCGGCGTGTCGCCGTTGCAGAAGATCGCGCTGAGCCCGGGTTACCAGGTGCCGTTCGCCGAGGCGATCAAGGCGGCCACCGGCCTGCCGACCATTGCGGTGGGCCTGATCACCGACCCGCAGCAGGCCGAGGAGATCGTGGCGTCGGGCAAGGCCGACATGGTGGCCATTGCACGCGGCATTCTCTATGAACCGCGCTGGCCGTGGCACGCTGCCGCTGCGCTCGGCGCCACCGTCGAGGCGCCGCCGCAATACTGGCGCTCGCAGCCATCGACGCAAAAGGCATTGTTCGGCGACACCAAGTTCGGCGGGCGCTAAGGCGCGGCCCACACGCGCGGCCTACCAGCCGCGCGTGCCTTCGCCGCCCTTGAAGGGCCCGACGATCCGCGTGGTGATCCAGCCGCCGTAGAAGTCGCCCGGCTGCGGCTGCACCAGCTCGTCGCCGACCCAGCATTCGTCGACCTTCGAGGCGTAGAAGGCGAGGTGGCCGGCGATGGCGGCGAAGGCCGGCGTCGGCGTGGCATAGCTCCACGCCACGTTCTCGGCGCGCCGGCCGTGCACCTCCAGCGTCCAGTAGCCGGCGTGGCCCTTGAACTCGCACCACGAGCGGCCCGGCGCCTTCGACAGGAACTGCAGCGCCACATGCTCGGGCGCGATGTAATAGACCGGCGGATGACTGGTCTCCAATACGCGATACGCCTCCGTGGTGTCGGCGATCGCCTCGCCGCCGAACATCACCCGCAATCGCGCGGTCACGCGCTCCAGCTTTGGCGGCCGTGGATAATCCCAGACCGATTCCTGGCCGGGGGCGGGCTCGATGCGGACAGGTGTGAACATCTTGGTCCTCCCATCAACGCCGTCGCGGGTGCGACGGCCACAAGCAGATCGATAAAGCTCGTGCTCCTCAGTCCTCGTCCGAGACGTGCTTGCGCCGGATCCGCCGCACCGTCCACCAGATCGCCAGCGCCGCCACCGGCACGAAGCCGGCGGTGACGATGCTCGGCTCCAGGTGCAGCCGGCCGCTGTCATGGGCGGCCTTGGCGAGATAGCCGAACAGGCTGACCACGTAATAGGTGATCGCCGCCACCGAAAGCCCTTCCACCGTGGTCTGCAGCCGCAGCTGCAGCCGGGTGCGGGCGTTCATGGATTTCAGCAGTTCCTGGTTCTGCTGCTCCAGCTCCACATCGACGCGGGTGCGCAGCAGGTTGGCGGCGCGCGTCAGCTTCACCGACAGGATGGCCTGGCGGTTCTCGATGGTGACGCAGGTGCGCAGCGCCGGCTTCATGCGGCGGGCGAGGAACGAGGTCCAGGTCGGCAGGCCGCCGACCTTGCGCTCGCCGATGGTCTGCAGCCGCTGGGTGACGATGTCCTCATAGGCGCGGCTGGCGCCGAACCGGAACCCGCTGATGGCCGCGCCGGCCTCGACATCGGCGGCCAGCGCCGTCAACTCGTCGAGCAGCCGGTGGTTGCTGGCGAGATCGCCGGGACGCCGCATCTCCTGGGTGACCTCGGCGAGGCGCTGTTCGCTGGCGCCGATCGATGGCGCCAGCCGCTGCGCTTCCGGCAGGCCGAGCAGCGCCAGGGTACGATAGGTCTCCAGCTCGATCACCCGCTGCGCCAGCGCGCCGGCGCGTTCCGCCGACATGCCGCGATCGACCAGCAGGATGCGTACGAAGCCCGACGGCCCGGGCTTGAAATCGGTGGCATAGAGCGCAGCGCCGTCGGAATTCTCCGCCACCGCAAGGCTGGCGCGGTCGAACAGGCGTTCCGGCGCGGTGCGCACGCCGTCCTCCGCCAGCGCATGCAGGTCGATGGCCACCAGCAGCGGGCCGGGTTGCGGCAGCAGCGTCATCGGCGAGGCCAATGAGGCCGCCTCGGGGTGGAACGGGACGCCGCCGGGATCGGAGCGCATCTCCCAGGTATAGGTGGTGAATTCCGAATGCTGCTCCCAGCGCAGGATGATGCTGCCGAACGGCGCGCGGTGGTGCTTTTCGCTGGCGCCGGGCGGCGGCAGGCCGCGGGCCTCGCAGAACCGCACCAGATTGGCGCGGTCGGTCTGGGCCTGCGCGCCGGAGGTGTCGAAGGCGAAATGGATGATGCGGCAGGGCACTTCGATGGCGGTGAATGGCCGCGCATGGACCTCGCCGAGAACCGCCGCACGCAGCGGGTGCGGCACCAGATGCGCGCCTTGGCCTTCGCCGATCAGGACTTCAGCAGTCACCCGCGTCCCCATTCCCAGTCGTCGGCTCCTGGCCACGCCAGCCGGCCTCCTGACTAGCATTGCGGTCCCCCGGATAGAAGCCGAATCGGGTGGCGGGCGGATGTCGCCGGGATGACCATTTGCGGTACAGCGGACGCATCCGTTTGCATTCCGTCGCCGGCTGGTTTTAATCTCCCCGAAGAGTCGCCGCGTTCCTCGCGCGGTCGGGATGGAGCGTGCTTGGTGACAGTTTCAATGCGGATCGGCACGCGCAAGAGCACCATGGCGCTGGCCCAGACCGAGGAAATCGCGCGCCGCCTGATTGCCGCCGATCCCGGCCTCGACGTCGAGATCGTCAAGTTCGAGCCGGTCGGCGACCGCGACCAGACCAGCAATCTGCTGCGCCATGGCGGCAAGGGCGGCGCCTTTGTCGGCGAAATCCGCAATGCGGTGCGCGCCGGCAAACTCCATGCGGCGATGCATTCGCTCAAGGACATGCCCGGCAACGAGGATACGCCCGGCCTGGTGATCGGCGCGGCGCTGGTGCGCGATCCGCCCACCGACGCGCTGGTGCTGCGTCCGGGCGTCACGCTGGAGGATTTTCGCCGCAGCGGCGGCGCGGGCTACAAGATCGGCACCAATGCGGTCCGGCGGGCGGCCTACATCAGACGGATCTTTCCGGGTATCGAAGTGATTCATTTTCGCGGCGCCGCCGATACCCGCGTGCGCAAGCTCGACAATCGCGAGATGCAGCGGCTGCCCGGCGGCGGCGAGGTCGGGCCGGCCGACGCGCTGATCATGGCGCGCTCAGGGCTCGAGCGCGTCGGGCTCGCCGCGCGCATCGCCTGCGATTTCTCGCCGCTCGACGTGCTGCCGGCCGCCGGGCAGGGCATCGTCGCGGTGGAATGCGCGGCGAACGACTGGCAGACGCGAAAAATCCTCGCATTGATCGACGACCCCGCGGCGCATCTGTCCTGCGATGCCGAGCGCGAGGTGCTGTGGGTCCTGAACGGCCACTGCAATTCGCCGATCGCCGCCTATTCGGTGATATCAGGCGGTGAGATGTCGCTCACCGCCTCGGTGCTGGATGAGGCCGGCGGTCATTTCATCGAGGTGACCCGCAACGGCCCCGCCGACCGGCCGCGCGAACTCGGCCGCGCCGTCGGGCTCGATTTGCTGCACAAGGGCGCCGGCGACATCATCGAGCGCAGCCGGCCGGAATGATCCCGCGGTCGTCGGCGGGTCACAGCATCTCCGGCCGGAACCGCTTGCGCCACTTGCGGGTCTCGGCGCCCGACAACATGAATTCGCCGTCGCCGCGATAATGGATGGTCTTCGGCAACTTAGGCGCCGTCGCCACCCGCGCCCGCACCACCTCGAAGATGAACATGTTGTATTTCCGGACCATCCTGGTATCCGCCAGCCGGCATTCGAAGTTGGCGTAGCATTCGCGGATCGCGGGCGCGCGCACGGCGACGCCTGGCTCCGGCGTCAGGCTGAACTTTTCGAACTTGTCGACGTCGCGGCCGGAGCAGTTGCCGATATCCACCACCGTGGCCGCCAGGTCGGCGGTGGGGACATTGATGACGCAGGCGCGGCTTTTGCGGATCATCTCAAAGCTGTGGTTGGCGCTGGAGACGATGCAGCCGACCAGTGACGGCTGGAATTCCATCACCATATGCCAGCCCATGGTCATGATATTGCTCTTGCCCTTCCAGGCGGACGACACCAGCACGATCGGTCCGGGCTCGAGCAGGCGGCGGACGTTGGCGACGGGGAAGTCTTTCTTGGTGTAATTGTTCATCGACCAGTCTCTCCACGTCATGCCCGGCCTTGTGCCGGGAATCCACGTCTGAACACGCGAAATCGTGGATGGCCGGGTCAAGCCCGGTCATGACGAATTCTTACCCCTCGTCCCCCTCCGCCATCCCGACCGCCCACAGCGCGAACGCATAGACGATGGCGATCTCGTCGAGCCGGTTGAAGCGGCCGGAGGCGCCGCCGTGGCCGGCGCCCATGTTGGTGCGCAACAGAACGGGCCCGCCGCCGGTCATGGTGGCGCGCAGCCGCGCGATCCACTTGGCCGGCTCCCAGTAGGTGACGCGCGGATCGGTCAGCCCGCCCATGGCCAGGATCGCCGGATAGTCCTGCGCGGTGACATTGTCGTAGGGCGAGTACGACAAAATGGTCTTGAAATCTTCGGCGCTCTCGATCGGGTTGCCCCATTCGGGCCATTCCGGCGGCGTCAGCGGCAGGGTGTCGTCGAGCATGGTGTTGAGCACGTCGACGAACGGCACCTCGGCCACGATGCCGGCGAACAGGTCGCCGGAGCGATTGGCCACCGCGCCCATCAGCATGCCGCCGGCGCTGCCGCCGTGGCCGACGATGCGCTGCTCGCTGGAATAGTTGTCCGCAATCAGTGCGCGCGCGGCCGCGGCGAAGTCGTCGAACGAATTGGTCTTCTTCTCCTTCTTGCCGTCGAGATACCAGCCCCAGCCCTTGTCGGCGCCGCCGCGGATATGGGCGATGGCATAGACGAAGCCGCGGTCCACCAGGGAGAGCCGGTTGGCGGAGAACGAGGCCGGCATTGCCATGCCGTAGGAGCCGTAGCCATACAGCAGCAGCGGCGCGGCGCCGTCGCGGACGAGGGTCTTGTGATGCAGGATCGACACCGGCACTTCGGCGCCGTCATGGGACGTCGCCATGATCCGTGTGGTGACGTAGTCGTCGGGATTGTGGCCCGACGGAATCTGCTGGCGCTTGCGCAGGTGCCGTTCGCGCGTCGCCATGTCGTAGTCATAGACTTCCGACGGCGTGGTCATCGACGAATAGGCGAAACGCAGGTTGGTGGTGTCGAATTCATAGCCGCCCATGGTGTCGAGCGAATAGGCTGACTCGTCGAAGGCGATGGCGTGCTCGTCCTTGTTGACGAGGTCGCGGATCACGATGGACGGCAGCGCATTGGCGCGCTCCAGCCGCACCAGGTGATGGGCATAGAGTTCGATGTCGATGATGTACACGCCGGCGCGGTGCGGGATCAAATCGCGCCAGTTCGCGCGCTCCGGCGACGCCAAAGGCGCGGTGACGATCTTGAAGTCGATGGCATGGTCGGCATTGGTGAGGATGAACAGTTCGTCGCCGCGGTCGGCCAGCGAATACTGCACGCCTTCCTCGCGCGCGGCGACGAGGCGCGGCGGCTTGTCGTAGTCGGCGAGGTCGATCAGCTGCTGCTCGGAGGTTTCGTGATCGCCGCCGGCGATGACGCAGAAGCGACCGCTGGCGCTTTCGTGGATGTGGGTGAACCAGCCTGAGTCATGCTCCTCGTAAACGAGCTTGTCATCAGCCTGCGTGGTTCCGAGACGGTGCAGCCAGACCTGCATCGGTCGGTGGTTGTCGTCGAGCTTGACGTAGAAGAACGCCCTGGCGTCCAGCGTCCATACCACGCCGCCGTCGGTCTCCTCGACCAGGTCGGTGCTGTCCGTGCCGGTGGCCCAGTCGCGCACCCGGATCGAGAAATATTCCGAGCCCTTGATGTCCGCGGACCACGCTTGAAGCTTGTGGTCTGGCGAATGGCGGGCACCGCCGAACTTGAAGTATTTGTGGTCGGCCGCCAGAGCGTCGCCGTCGAGGATGATGTGCGGCTCGCCGCCGTCGCGCGCCGTGCGGCCATATTGCTCGTGCTGGCCGCCCTCGCGATATTTCCGGAGATAGGCGAACGGCCCATCCACCGCCGGCACGCTGGAATCGTCCTCCTTGATGCGGCCGCGCATCTCCTTGACCAGGGTCTTCTGCAGCTCCGCGGTGCTGCCGAGCAGGCTCTCGGTATAGGCATTCTCCGCCTCCAGGTAGGTGCGGATTTCCGGATCGAGCACCGCGGGGTCGCGCAGCACCTCCTGCCAGTTGGCATCCTTCAGCCAGGCATAGTCGTCCGACACGGTGATGCCGTGGGTGGTGAAGCTGTGGGGATGGCGTGGCGCCACCGGCGCAGGGACGGGCTTGGTCATGAAGGCTCTTTTCGGCAAAGGCTTGATCGGAAAGGCGTGATCGGACTATGGCTGGAACGGCCGCGCAGTGCGGTATCCGGCCACGTCATCTGGGATGCACCATGGATATAGAGATTGTCGACCGCCTTGCCATCCGCGACCTGATCGAAAACTGGGTGGTCTGGCGCGACGCCGGCGACTGGGACCGCTTTCGCACCGTCTGGTTCGGCGATGGCCGCATGATGGCGACCTGGACCCAAGGCACCGCCGACGAGTTCATCGCCATGAGCAAGGAAGGCTGGGCCAAGGGCGTCTCGATCATGCATTTCCTCGGCGGCCAGTCGATCGATCTCAAGGGCACCCGCGCGGTGTCGCAGACCAAGATGACCATCGCCCAGCGCGCTTCGGTGCATGGCGTCATGGTCGACGTGATGCTGACCGGTCGGTTCTACGATTTCCTGGAGAAGCGCGATGGCCGATGGGGCATGGTGTTGCGCCAGCCGATCTATGAGAAGGACCGCATGGACAGCGTGGTGCCCAATGCACCGCTGGTGCTGGACGACAAACTGCTCAACAGCTTCCCGGAGGGCTATCGCCACCTAGCCTATCTGCAGAGCCAGATCGGCTACAAGATCAAGTCCGACATGCCCGGCCTGCGCGGCGCCGCGGTTGAGGCGCTGTATGCCAGTGGCAAGAAATGGCTGAACGGGGAGGCGCTGGATAGGTAGATAGAAGCGCGCTGCTTCTCCCCTCCCCCTTGCGGGGAGGGGTCGGGGGTGGGGGTCCACAATCGCTACAGATGAGTTTGCCGCACCCCCACCCCGGCCTCCACTTCCGACGATGCTGCGCATCGTCGTCGTTCAGCCGACCCTCCCCGCAAGGGGGAGGGCGACCATTCGCTTCGATGCTACAACAACAAAAAACAAAGGGAGACTCGCCATGCCCGACTTCATCACCCTCGACGCGCTGGTGCGCAACACGGCCAACGCCAGCCCCGACAGGATCGCGGTGATCGATGGCGATCGCCGCATCTCCTATGCCGAGCTCGATGCGCTGATCGATCGCGTCGCGTCTGCGCTGCAGGCCAGCGGCGTACAGCCGCGGGAGGCGATCGCGATCTGCGCGCTGAGCTCCATCGAGTATGTCGCCACGTTCCTCGGTGCCCTGCGGGCCGGCGTGGCGGTGGCGCCGCTGGCGCCGTCGTCGACGCCCGTCGACTTCGCAGCCATGGTCAAGGATGCCGACGCCAGAATCCTGTTCATGGACGACGCCACCGCGGCCTCCCTGGCCTCGGCGGCGATTGCGCCCACGGTGCAGCGCGTCGCGCTCGACGACGGCGCAGCGGGCCAGAAATTCACCTCGTGGTGTGCCGCGGCTCCGGCAAAGGCCGCGCCGGTGGCGGTCGATCCGGACTGGGTGTTCAATATCATCTATTCCTCCGGCACCACAGGCACGCCGAAGGGCATCGTCCACACCCACCACCTGCGCTGGCGGCAGTACGGCCAGCTCGATCCGCTTGGCTATGGCCCCGACGCCATCACCGTGCTGTCGACGCCGCTCTATTCCAACACCACGCTGGTCTGCTTCAATCCGACCTTCGCCGGCGGCGGCACCGTGGTGCTGATGAAGAAATTCGATGCCCGCGGCTTCCTGGAACTCAGCGCAAAACATCGCGCCACCCACGCCATGCTGGTGCCGGTGCAGTATCGCCGCATCATGGCGCTGGAGGATTTCGACAGCTTCGACCTCTCCTCCTTCGTGATGAAGTTCTCCACCTCTGCGCCGTTCGGTGCGGCGCTGAAGGCCGATATTCTCAGGCGATGGCCCGGCGGCCTCATCGAATACTACGGCATGACCGAGGGCGGCGGCTCCTGCGCGCTGCTGGCCCACGAGCATCCGGACAAGCTGCACACCGTGGGCCAGCCGATGCCCGATCACGAGATCATCCTGCTCGACGACGATGGCCGCGAGGTCGGGCCGGGCGAGATCGGCGAGATCTTCGGCCATTCGCCGGTGATCATGAAGGAATATCTCAACCAGCCCGCCAAGACCGCCGAGACCTTCTGGCACGACGCCACCGGCAAGCGCTATGTCCGCACCGGCGACGTCGGCCGCTTCGACGAGGACGGCTTCCTGACGCTGATGGACCGCAAGAAGGACATGATCATCTCCGGCGGCTTCAACATCTATCCCAGCGATCTCGAGGCGGTGCTGGCCGGCCACGACGCCGTGCTGGAAGCCGCTGTCGTGGCGATGCCGTCGGAGGAATGGGGCGAGACGCCGGTGGCCTTCGTGGTGCTGAGGCCCGGTGCGTCGGCGATATCGGCCGAATTGAAGGAGTGGACCAATGCCCGCGTCGGCAAGTTCCAGCGCCTCAACGATGTGGCGCTGGTCGACACCCTGCCGCGCAGCGCCATCGGCAAGGTGCTGAAGCGCGAACTGCGGGACCAGCGGCTGGCGGTGGGGTAAGCGCACATAGCAGCGAGGCGCGTTTTCTTCCCTCTCCCCCGCGCGAAGCGAAGCTTCGCTAGGTGGGAGAGGGTGGATCGAACTGCGAAGCAGTTCGAGACGGGTGAGGGGTAGCAACAGGCTCGGAGCTTCGTGGCTACCCCTCATCCGCCTTCGCTTCGCGAAGGCACCTTCTCCCACAAGGGGAGAAGGAAGAAAGAAGCAAGCCCCTCAATAATGCGGCGGCGGTTCGTTGCTCGGCGCGCCGGCGTTGCTCTCGGCTTCCTGCACGCGCTCGCCCAATGTCGCCACCTGCCGGGTCAGTGCGTCGATCTGCTTCCATTGCGCGGTGATGGTGGCGTTGAGCGCCTCGATGGTCTCGTCCTGATAGGTCAGGCGGGTTTCCAGCGCGTCGATGCGCGCGCTCAGTTCGGCATCAGTCATGTGCGGCCTCTTGCGCGCGCCCGCGCAGCAGATCGAAATCGTCGGAATTGATCGGCGCGTCCGCGGCGATCGACTGGCTTTCCTTCAAGCCGTGGCCGAGCGCAATGCGGCCGTCGAACACGAAACAGTCGCCGCGCCAGCGGCTGTCGGCCTCGGGCACCTGTTCGAGATATTTCAGGATGCCGCCCTTGAGGTGAAAGACCTCGGCAAAGCCCTGCGACAGCAGATAGGAGCTGGCCTTCTCGCAGCGGATGCCGCCGGTGCAGAACATGGCGATCTTCCTGTGCTTCGCCGGATCGAGCGTGCGGGCGACGAAATCCTTGAACTGGCCAAAGCTCTTGATGTCCGGATCGACCGCGCCCGCGAAGGTGCCCATCGCCACCTCGAAGGCATTGCGGGTGTCGAGCAGCAGCGTGTCCTCGTCGGCGATCACCGCGTTCCAGTCGGCGGGATCGACATAGGTGCCGACCTGCCTTGTCGGATCGGCCTGCGGGGCGCCCAGCGTGACGATTTCCTTCTTCAGACGGATTTTGAGATGCAGGAACGGCATCGCCGATGCCCGGGAGAATTTCAGCTCGAGCCGGTCGAGCCGGCCGCCGAACAGGGCGCCCTGCGTCAACTCCGCCACCAGCGCGTCGATGTCGTCATCGGTGCCGGCCACGGTGCCGTTGATGCCTTCCTCGGCCAGCAGCACGCTGCCCCGGAGATTGAGGCCGGCGCACAGCACACGCAGCGGTTCGCGCAACTCGGCGAAATCCGGCAGTGCGGCGAACTGGTAGAGGGCGGCGACCTTGAGCATGGCGGGGGTTTACCAGCGCCGCGGGAAGCAGGGAACCCTCGATATGTCGTCCCCGCGAAAGCGGGGACCCATACGCCGTGCAGAGCGGGGCGTTGGTCAGATGCCGTCCCGCCGCCGGGGGCTCGGAGGTTATGGGTCCCCGCTTTCGCGGGGACGACATGTTGGGCCGAGCATTGCCCTCCGGCCCCGTGGCATGCCAGAAACTTCACGCAATCTTCGACCCAACCGGCGCCGGATCGGCGCAAAACCATCGAAAATGAGAATTTTGGCATGAGGAATTTCCATCTCGCCGGCCGTTCCACGGTCCATTCGCTGAACGGCATGGCGGCGAGCTCGCATCCGCAGGCGACGTTGACCGCCATCGAGGTGCTGAAGGCCGGCGGCACGGCGGCGGACGCCGCGGTGGCCGCCTGCGCGCTGCAGGGGGTGATCGAACCGCAGTCGACCGGCATCGGCGGCGACTGTTTCGCGCTGATCCAGCCGAAGGGCGAGGGCAAAATCCACTCCTATAACGGCTCCGGCCGCGCGCCGAAGGCCGCGACGGCCGAGTGGTACATGGAGCGCAAGATGTATGCGATCCCGACCGTGGGGCCGCATGCGGTGACCGTTCCCGGCTCCATCGACGCCTGGGCGACCATCCTCGCCGATCACGGCAGGCTCGGCCTCGACGCCGCGCTGCAGCCGGCCATCAAGGCCGCCGAGGAGGGCTATGTGGTCGCCCCCCGCGTCGCCTTCGACTGGAAGAACAATCTCGAGAAGGTCCGCGCCGGCATCAATGCGCCGCGCTATCTCCTGAAGAACAACGAGGCGCCGGTAGCCGGCGACGTGATGAAGCAGCCGGAGCTTGGCCAGACCCTGCGCACCATCGCCAAGCTCGGTCCCGACGGCTTCTACAAGGGCTATGTCGCCGAGGACATGGTGGAGACGCTGCGCAGCAACGGCGGCCTGCACACCATGGAAGATTTTGCGACCCACGTCACCGAGCGCACCACGCCGCTGTCGACCAACTACAAGGGTCTCGACGTCTGGCAGTGCCCGCCCAACGGCCCGGGCATCACCATGCTGGTGATGCTCAACATCCTCAGCCATTTCGACCTGACCAAATATCCGCCGCTGAGCATCGAGCGCTTCCACATCGAGGCGGAAGCCGCGCGCATCGCCTACCTGATGCGCGAGCAGGACATCGGCGACCCCGCTTATGTCGGCATCGACATCGAGCGCATCCTGTCCAGGCAGTTCGCCGCCGACTGGGCCGCCAGGATCCGCATGGACGCGCTGGTGGAGCTGCCCAACGTCAAGCCGCCGATCAATCCGGAGACGGTCTACATCACCGTGATCGACAAGGATCGTAACGTCTGCTCGTTCATCAATTCGGTGGCGCATTCGTTCGGTTCGGCGCTGGTATCGAACAAGACCGGCGTGGTGATGCAGAACCGCGGCGCCGGTTTCCGCGTGCAGCCGGGCCATCCCAACTGCATCGCTCCGGGCAAGCGCCCGCTGCATACTATCATCCCCTCCATGACGACGGAAAACGGTCGCGCCAAAATGTCATTCGCGGTCATGGGCGGCCAGTACCAGCCGGTCGGCCAGTGCCATGTGCTGACCAACATGGTCGACTACGGCATGGACGTGCAGGAGGCCATCGACCTGCCGCGCGGCCTGCATTTCGAGGGCGTCTACACGCTCGAGGACGGCGTGCCGGCATCCATTGTCGAAGGCCTGAAGAAGATCGGCCACGTCACCGCGCCTTGCGTCGCCCCGTTCGGCGGCGGCCAGGCGATCTGGATCGACTGGGAGAAGGGCACGCTGACCGGCGGCTCCGAACCGCGCAAGGACGGCTGCGCACTGGGGTATTGAGGATAGCCCTGGTCGCTGTCGTCACCTCTCCCCGCGCAAGATGCGGGGAGAGGTGAAGGGGCACGCAAAAACCGGCCCCTTGCGGGACCGGCGTTCGCAGCGTCGCCTCAGCGCACGGAGGAGTCAAAACTCCGCCCGCTGGAATTCGCTCAGAGCTTCTTGTGCGCGAAGTCCGCGGCCTTGTCGGCAGCATCCTTGACGCCCTGCTTGGCGTCGCCGACGGCCTTCTGCGCATGGCCCTTGCCTTCCTGGATCAGGCCTTCGCCCTGCAGGCGGTCGTTGCCGACAGCCTCGCCAACGCCCTGCTTGGCCTTGCCGATGGCTTCGTTCGCGGTTCCCTTGATCTTGTCTGTGGTGGCACCCATGGGGTACTCCTCTCGGGTTGAGGCCGGCATCCGGAAAACGACTTTCCGAATGTCCCGGCCCTGCGTGAGCTTCGCCGAGACAAGCGTCAGCTCAATCGAATGTTCCTCGCTCTCCGGGACGTGATGTCGCATCTTTCAGCGACGCGCCGCGGAACCTTACGAAAGCAACATCATGTCCGGACACGACCACGACCATTCGCACGATCATTCTCACGACCACGACCACAGCCACGATCCCGACCGCTGGAAGCACGACGGCATTCGCGTGATCCCCGCCGACAAGCTCGATCCCAACGTGCCGTCGACCGCCGGCATGGACCGCAAGGCGGCAATCAATTTTGCCCGCACCGGCGCGCAGAAGCTGTGGGCCGGCACCGTGTCGATCAAGCCCGACGCCAAGACCGGCGCGCATCACCACGGCCATCTCGAAAGCGTCATCTATGTGGTGAAGGGCAAGGCGCGGATGCGCTGGGGCGATCGGCTGCAGTTCACCGGCGAGGCCGGTCCCGGCGATTTCATCTTCGTGCCGCCTTACGTGCCTCACCAGGAAATCAACGCCAGCCCCGACGAGGTGCTGGAATGCGTGCTGGTGCGCAGCGACGGCGAGGCGGTGGCGATCAATCTCGACATCGAGCCGGCGGAAAAGGTCGAGAGCGTGCTGTGGGTCGATCCCACCCATCCCGACGGTGCGGTGGGGAAGTAGGTTCTTGTTTCCCGGACGCGCTGCGGCATTCTTATGCCGCTGCGCAGATCCGGGATCCCGGTTCTTCTTCGCAACAAGAAAGCGGGACCCCGGATCAGCAGCGCACCACATCGCTTCGCGATGTATTGCGCAGCATCCGGGGAACGGCTGAGAGCGATTGCGCTACTTCACGTCCGGCAATCCCGGCGCGAATCCCAGCGCGCTCTCCACCCATTTCGCGACCCGCAGCAGATGCAGGTCCTGGCGATACGCCCCGACCAATTGCAGCCCGAGCGGCAGGCCTTTGGCGCCGAAGCCGGCGGGGAGTGAAATGGCCGGCACGCCGAGCAGCGTCCACGGCGCGCAATATTCGGCGTCGCCGGTGTAGCCCAGTCCCTCCGGCGCCTCGCCGAACGCCGGCAGCGTCAGCACCGCGTCGAAGCCGGCGAGATCGTCGGTGAACGCCGCCTGCAGTTTTGCCTGCTGCGCACGGGCCGCGAGATAGTCGGTGGCGGCGATGGCTTTGCCGCTCTGCACCAGCTCCTTGAGCTTGACGCTGGTGCGGTCCGGAAATCGCGTCACCAGGTCTCTGAAGATCGAAGCACCCTCGGCAGCGAGGATGGCGTTGATCGCGGCCCAGTTGGTCGTATCGAGTTCGGGCAGCTCCAGTTCCTCCACGACAGCGCCGGCGCCGCGCAGCTTTTCGATTCCGGCGTCGAGCAATTGCTTTTGCGCCGCTTCGACGCGATCGTATTTGGCAAAGCGCACCACCGCCAGCCGCGGGTTTGCCTGCGGCGTCACGCCGTCCGCGATCGATACTTCGAACGCGGGCAGCGTGCGGCCGTGGCGATCGCTGTCGCTGGTGCCCGCCAGCAGGGACAGTGCCAGCGCCACGTCGTCGACACGCCGCGCGAAGAAACCGACATGGTCGAGCGACGGGCTGAGCGGATGCACCCCCGTCCTCGGAATCGCGCCAAAACTCGGCTTGAAGCCGACCACGCCGTTGAACGCTGCCGGCCGGATCACCGAGCCCAGCGTCTGCGAACCCAGCGCCAGCGGCACGATGCCGGCCGCCACCGCCGCGGCCGAGCCCGACGACGAGCCGCCCGGCGTATGTTTCGCATTCCATGGATTGGTGGTCGGGCCGGGATGCCGCCAGGCGAACTCGGTCGACACGGTCTTGCCGAAAATCGTCGCGCCGAGATTGCGCAATCGCGCGACCACCCAGGCGTCGGCGGCCGGCACGTGGTCCTTGTAAACAGGCGAGCCGTTGGTGGTCACCATGTCCGCGGTGGCGATGATGTCCTTGATGGCAACCGGAATGCCCGAGAGCGGCCCGGGTTTTCGCGCGATGTCGGTCGGCAGCACCTCGAACGCCTTCAGCACCGGCTCGATCGCCTTGGCCTTCTCGAGCTGCGCGGCGGCGTAGCCGTCCGTGGCGGCTTCGTCGATGCTGAAGCTGCGCAGCAGTTCGAGAACGCCGGCGTCGGGTGCGATGGGGGAGGTCATGGTGGGGTGTCCTTGAATGCAAGCCAACAGCGCAAAACGCGTTTCCCGGACGCGATGCGGTATGTAAGGCGATGCACTTGCATCGCCGTCATGCCGCTTCGCAGATCCGGGATCCCGGTTTCTCCAGCAAGCCACCGGGACCCCGGATCAGCGGCGCACCACGTCGCAAGTGCGACGCGCTGCACCGCATCCGGGGCACGAGCCTGAGATCTGCTGTCCGGACCCTACTTCAGCTTCAGCGCCGGCTCGATGTACTTCTTCACCACGAACTTGTCGTAGTCGGGCTGGGCGGCGAGGTTGCCGAGCGCGATCTGGGTGTCCATGGAGACCTTCAGCGATGGCGCCGAGATGTCGACGCTGTCAGGATAGACGCCGTCGGCGAGCATGCGCTTGACTGCGGTTTCGATCACCGCCGGCTCCAGCGTCGGAAATTCCTTCTGCGCGATGGCCACGGTCTTCGCCGGATCCTTGGCCATGAAGCGCATGGCCATTTCCATGCCGTTGGTCACGCGCTGGGCGAGGTCGGGATCGACGTCGTTGCGCGCGGTGACGGCGGAGAAGGCGTAGGCGCCGTAGGCTTTCGGGAAGCCGAACACCACCTTCATGCCCTTGGCGACCACCTGGTCGAGGCCGGGCTCATACATCACGGCGACGTCGGCCTGCTTGGCCAGGAACGGGCCGGGCTCGGTGCCGATCGCGACCTGGATCATCTCCACGTCGGTCTTGGCGTCCAGCCCGTTTTCTTTCAGCAGCTTGATGAACAGCGAGGTGCTGGTGGTCGGCATGGTGCCGGTGACGATCTTCTGGCCCTTGAGCGACTTGATGTCGGTGAACTTGAAGTCCGGTGCGGTGGCGATCCACACCGCGGCGCCGTTGACGACATTGGCGATGATGCCCACCGGCGCGCCCTTGGAGGCCGCGATGGCGGTCCATTCCGGACCGTGGATCGAGAACTGCGCGCTGCCTGAAATCACCGCGGACAGCGCCACGCTCGGCGCGCCGGCGGTTTCCTTGGTCACATCGAGGCCCTGCGCGGTGAAGAAGCCCTCGTCGATCGCCACGTAGAGCGGCAGATACAGCATCGACTGGAACGCTTGCGAGATCACCACCTTCTTGGTCTGGGCCATCGCCGGGGTGGCGAGCAGCAGTCCGGCCAGCGCGGTGGCGCCGACGATACGCTTCAGCAACGACATGAGATATCTCCGTGAGTGGGAAGGAAAATCAGACCTGGATCTGGTGCGCCGTGCTGGTCATCTTCCAGGGCAGTGTTTTGCGCTCGATGATGTCGATCACGTAGTAGAGGACAAAGCCCATCACCATCAGGGTGAACAGCCCGACCCAGACCGAGTTGAGGTCGTACAGGCTGGAGGCGATGAAGATCATGTGGCCGAGGCCGCGCTGCGACGAGATGAACTCGCCGACCACGGCGCCGACCAGGCCGAAGCCGATATTGATGCGGAAGGTGGCGATGATGGCCGGCAGCGTGGACGGCACCACCGCCTGCCAGAACACCTGGTGCTTGTCGGCGCCCATGGAGATCATCAGCGACTGCAGGTCGGTGTCGGCGTCTTTCGCAGCCTGGTAGGCCGCGATCAGCGCCACCAAAGCGGTCAGCGACACCGCCAGCGCCACCTTGGAGACGAGGCCGGTGCCGAACCACAGCACCACGATCGGCGCCAGCGCGATCTTCGGCACCGAATTGATGGCGACGATGAAGGGTTCGACAAGTTTGGCGACGAATGTCGAGTACCACAGCGCCAGGCCCACCAGCGAGCCGGCGATGGTGCCGATGATGAAGCCGAGGATCGCCTCGAACAGCGTGTACCAGGTGTCCGACAACAGTTCGCCGGTCACGATCAGCTTCCAGGCCTGGGCGAAGATGCCGAACGGCGAGCCCATCAGGAACGCGGAGATCCAGCCGATGCGCACGCCGGCTTCCCAGAGCGCGAAGAACACGATCACCGCCAGCAGTTGCAGCGCGGCGCGGCCCAGCATGGTGTCGAACGCCGAGCGCTTGCTGGCGCGGCGCATGGTCTTCTTCAGCGGCGTGGCAGTGGTGGTGGGGATCACGAGGCTCACGATGTCTTCTCGGTCTGGATGTCCAATTCGGCGCAGAGCTTGTTGAAGTAGCCGGAGAACTTTGCGTCGTTGCGCGCCTCGATGGGCGAGTGCGCTGTTATGTCGATGTCGTGCACGATCTTGACCCGGGCCGGACGGCCCGACAGCACCACCACACGCTTGGATAGTGCCACGGCCTCGTCGATGTCGTGGGTCACCAGGATCACGGTCTTGTGGTAGGTCTCGACCGCATCCTTCAGCACGCCTTCGAGATACAGCCGGGTCTGGTAGTCCAGCGCCGAGAACGGCTCGTCGAGCAGCAGGATGTCGGGGTCCATGATCAGCGTACGGATCAGCGCCACGCGCTGCCGCATGCCGCCGGACAATGTCTTGGGATAAGCGTTCTCGAAACCGGCAAGACCAAAACCCTTGAGATATTCGCGCGCCTTGGCCTCGGCTTCCTGCTTGTCGACGCCGCGCGTTTCCAGCCCGAGCAGCACGTTGCCGAGCACGGTGCGCCACGGAAACAGCAGGTCCTTCTGCATCATGTAGCCGACGCGGCCGCGCAGGCTTTCGATCTCCTCGCCGCGGTAGTGCATGGTGCCGCCATCGGGCTCCAGCAGGCCGGCGATGATGTTGAAGATGGTGGTCTTGCCGCAGCCGGACGGGCCGATGATGCTGACGAAGTCGCGTTCGTTGATGGTGAAGGAGAGATCGTCGAGCACGCGTACCTCGCCGGCCCTGGCCGCGAAGGACTTTGTGACGTTGCTGACGGTGAGCTGGACGGGCATGGGCGGCATCGGTTCTCCTGATGCCGCCTGTAACGCAACTTGCGTGCCAGCATCTGGCATTGCCGATGCCAGAGAAACCGCGCGGTTTCATTCGCTGTTCGCGATGCGCCGATACGATTGCTGCCGCATTGTGCAGGCGCCGAAACATTCGGGCGCGAATTTGTGCAACGCGCGAAGTTACTCTTGAAGAACAATTGGTGCTGCTCGCGACTCCGACGATTAAGATCGCAAAGCCCCTTCGCGGGGACGACATCCCGATGGTGGCTCAGTGCGATTGCTGCAGACGCAGCCGCCGAATCGTCGCGATCAGGGCCGTCGCCGGCTGCTGCCCAGGCAATTGAAGGCCTTGCGAAAGCCCGCGGCCTGGGCATCCTCGGCAGAGCAGAACCAGCGCTCCAGCCGGGCAAGCGAGGCATAGCTGCGGCAGCCCTGCATGTGGAAGATGCCGACATGGCCGGTCATGCGGGCGCGCGCCGAATATTTACCCTTGATCGAACAGCCCGGCGGCATCACGGGTTCGTCCGGAAACAGCGCCGCGCGCAGTTCCTTGTCCTTGTCGCTGCGGCAGGATGCGCCGAGCAGGGCTGCGGTCCTGGTCCAGCGCCGGAAATCCTGCGGCGCCACAAAGCAGCCGCTCCACAGTCCCTGACGGGCGTCCCTTGCCGTCGCCTCGTCAGCCTTGAAGCGGCCCTTGGCGGAAGGCTCGGCGCTCACCGCATAGCCCTGCCGCACCAGTTGCCGGTTGAGTGTGTCCTTGTCGCCGTCGATGGTGCAGAGGCCGGCGCGTCGTGGCTTGAAGGTCGCGTCGGGACCGAGGTCCTCGCAAGTCACGTTGCGATCGGCGATCATCTTGGACAGCCGGTCGCGCGCGGCCACCCCGCAGGCGAAGGAGTCGGCGTGCTCGTCGATGCAGGTCTGGTCGACCGCTGGAGCGTCGATCCCGTCCAGCCTGTACGTCACGCCGCCGATGTCGATTGTGCCGCCATCCCTGACGATTGCGCTGGCGGCCCAGCTCGGGCCTGCCAGGAGAATGGTCAGGGTCGCGACGACAAAACGCATTGGCTTCCTTCATGTTTCCGCCAAAATACGGGCAGGCCTGATCATGAAGCAAGCGCAAAAATCCTGAACGATTGCGATCTGCTTCTGTGCGCGCCGGTGCGATGGCCGATGTCACGCCGGATGCGTCAACGGCCGGAGCAGGACGTCGCGCGCTTCCGCGATGCGCCGATAGCGGTCGTCGCTGCCGCCGGCGTCGGGATGCGCGGTCTTGGCCATGCGCCGAAACGCGGCATTGATCTCGGACGGCCCGAGCGCGCCTTGTAGCGGAAGGTTGAGGACCGCGCGGTGGTCGCGATCGTCATCGTCGGCATCCGGCCGCAGCAAGGCCCGGCGTGACTTCCGCGCCGCGATCCGCAACTCGTCCTGGTCGTCCCGCCAGCGCTGCCGCGACATCACGCGACAGGCGCCGAAGGCGATCCAGCCTTGCGCCTCCAGCTCGTCGAGGCTGAACGGCCCGACGGCCTCATAGGGAGGGGCGAGCCACGCGCGCCGGCCTGCGCCATCCGCGACATGGCCGATGGCCACCATGTCGAGGATTCCCAGCGAGCCGTTCCAGATCACCCAGTGCTCCTGATCCGCCATGCCGCGCGCTTTCATCGATGAGCCGGCCACGCCGTTCAATGATGGGCCCTACGCCGGTGCGCGCGCTGGCTTGACCGGCCCGACATCGACCTGGATCTCGTCCGCCTCCACGCGCAGCTCATAGGGATGCAGCGCATTGCGGACGATGTGGGTCACGCATTTGCCGCTGCTGCCGTCGAAGCCCCACTGGTGGATCGGGCAGGTGACGGTCTGACCGTTGAAGGTGGCGTCGGTCAACGGCATGTCGGCATGCGGACAGCGCCCGCGATAGGCCTTGAGTTCGCCGCCGGCCGGCCAGACCAGCAGCACGCTCTTGCGGCCGGCCTGGAACAGGCCCATGCCGCCCTCGCTCACGGCATTGCTGGGACAGATTGAGGTGAACGCCATCGGGTTTGCCTTCTGAAACTTGCTTCAGATCGGCAACACGCAAAATCCAGACCAGCGAAAAAGCTAAGCGAAAACAGTGATCTGCGGCGTGGCGTGTCGCAAACGCGACGTGGGGTGGGTGTTTCGCTCCGTATTTCGCGGCGACGCTGTTCGGCCGGATGAGACTCGGGCCGAGAGCATTTTCGTTGTGACTTGATCGGCATTCGCCACAAGGGTTCCTCATCCTGAGGAGCGGTCGTCTTCGACCGCGTCTCCAGCGAATGGCATAGCCATTCGCCCGGGATGGGCAACAACCTCTTCATGGTTCGAGACGCGCGCAAGGGCGCGCTCCTCACCATGAGGACGGAGAGTCGGTTCAATACGAACATGCCCTATCCGTATTTGAATACGGGATCGTCGAGGTCGATGGCGGGAAATTCGTTCTTCTCCGACCAGTAGTCCTGGTTGTGCTGCCATTCCGCCTTGTCGCCGCGCTTCGGCAGCAGATGCAGCCCGCGCATGATGTAGCCGGGATTGAAATTCTCCGGATCGATCCACGGCAGCAGCGGCATGTCGCGGTCTTCCGGCCGCAGCATGGGCTCCACACGGGTCGCGCCGGTCTTCTCCATATGGTTGAGCAGGGCGCAGACGAAGTCCGCGACCAGATCGACGCGCAGGGTCCAGCTGGCGCGGAAATAGCCGAAGATCCACACCATGTTGGGCACGCCGGTGAACATCATGCCGCGATAGGTCACGGTCTGCGAGAAGTCGAGCGGTTCGCCGTCGATGGAGAAGGCGATGTCGCCGAGCACATTGAGGTTGAAGCCGGTGGCGGTGATGACGATGTCGGCGTCGAGCTGCTTGCCGGACTTCAGCGCGATGCCGTTCGCGGTGAAGCGCTCGATCTCGTCGGTGACCACCGACGCCTTGCCCGCCTTGATGCCCTGGAACAGGTCGCCGTTCGGGATGAAGGCGATGCGCTGCCGCCATGGCCGGTAGCGCGGCGTGAAATGGGTGGCGATGTCGTAGTCCTCGCCGAGATAGGCTTTGACCCCCTTCAGCAACTCCTGCTTCACCACCTCCGGCTCTTCGACGGCGCGCTTAGTGAAGGCGGCCTGGTCGAACAGGATCTTGCGGCGCACGATCTCGTGGATCCATTCCTCCTTGATCTCGAGCTGGCGCAGCGTCTCGGCAAGATCGTTGACGTTGCGGCCGGTGATGAAGAAGGTCGGCGAGCGCTGCAGCATGGTGACATGGCCGCATTGGTCGGCGATCGCCGGCACCAGCGTGGCGGCCGTCGCACCGGAGCCGATCACCACCACCTGCTTGCCGGCAAGCGCGATGTCCTCCGGCCAGGTCTGCGGATGCACCACGCGTCCCTTGAAGTCGGCGAGGCCCGGCCACTCCGGCGTAAAGCCCTGGGCATGGTTGTAGTAGCCCTGGCACATCCACAGAAAGCGCGTGGTGAACGTCAGCCTTTCGCCGCCATGGGTCACCGTCAGCGTCCACAGATTGTCCGCTGACGACCACGCCGCCGACACGATGCGGTGGTTGTAGCGGATATGCGGCGCGAGCTCGTTGTCGGCGATCACCTCGCCCATATAGGCGAGGATCTCCGCGGCGGTGGCGATCGGCGCCGAGGTCCACGGCTTGAAGCGATAGCCGAAGGTGTGCAGGTCGCTGTCGGAGCGGATGCCGGGGTAGCGGTGGGTGTGCCAGGTGCCGCCAAAGCTGTCCTGGGTCTCCAGCACTGCGAAGCTGGTGCCCGGACATTGCTTCGTGAGGTGATAGGCCGCGCCCACGCCGGAAATCCCGGCGCCGACCACGATGACATCGAAATGCTGCGTGGCAGCCGCGGACGCCTTGGCGAACTTTTCCTGAACGTTCATCCCTGATCTTCTTTGTTGTTGGTGCTTCCCTGGGGACGCATCGTGGCGGACGTTGGCCGTCCTTGCATTTGATGTAGCGCACAAAAACAAGACGAGCAATTTGGCACTGGAAATGCTTCGCTCAACCTTTTCCCGCTTGCCGGGGAGGGAATGACGCCCTGCAACGGGGAGGGATCATACTCTGGCGCAGCGTGGAGCGTAGGGCGGGTCAGCGTAGCCTCATCCCCCAAGGCGGCGGACGAGTTGGCGCAATACGCTGCGCTCTTGCGCCTACGGGCTCGATCAGGTCGTTGCGACGGTGATGTAGGGGATGCAGGCCACGATGGCGGCAAGCTCGACTGCGTTGCTGAGCATGCCGCCCCAGTGCAGACGGCGCAGTTGGCGCGCCGCATCGGCGTCGCCGGCATCCCGGGCACGAATCTGGGCATCCATCCGCTGCAGAAACCAGCGGCGTGCGGCGAACGCGAACGCCAGCACCAAAGCAAAGACCATTGCGACAACAAATCGACCGTCCAGAACAAAGGCCAGGATCCCGATCATGTCGGCGGAGATCATCGTCAGGAAATAGCCGTTGAACATGACGCGCAACAGCCGGGCGACGGCTTCGATATCAAGACTCACCAGCAGGAAGGCAGGAGCTGCGAGCAGGAAATAGCCCATCGGCAGCAGCACGACGATCATGGCGAACAGGACAACTGGATCTGGCATCGCACGACCCCTTCTGTCGCTTCGGACGAGGGCTTCTGGCGGTATAGATCTCAATATTTGCCCCGAACTATCACTGATGCCATTGGACTTTGGTCGGATCGGCTGTGAGCTCCCGACGCCCGAGGCCGGATCGGCAGGCTGGGACGGCAGGCGGATGAGCGCAGCGTCACCCGCCGAGGCGGCGCAACGCTGCGCTATCGCACCCTACGCTACGCCGCCAGCGCGGCATCGCTCCGTCGATCGAAGTCCGGCGGTTGCGCAGGCCGGGCCATGCAGTCCGCCGGCGGCCTGCCGGCGCGCTTCAAATCCGACAGCCGGATCGCCATGCCGCCCTTGGGCGGCGGCTCGTCGTCGTCGAGCCGACGCAATGCGGCGAGGATGGCGGCCAGCGCCACCGGGTGGTCGCCGCCCGGCACCTGGCGCAGCCAGGGCTGCGATTCCACGGCGTGGGCGTCGGACGCCCAGGACGACAGGATGACCCGCTTTTCGGCGGGGCTCAGCGAGCCGTCGTGCAGCACGTCGTCGGGCTGCCTGAACGCCGAAGCGGGATGAATGAAGGCGTGAAAATCGATGATGCGCGGTGATGCGGAAAGATTGATATCCATGCGGACCTCCCGAACTCTCCTTTCAAAACGGGACGCCGGAAAAATGCGAAAGCCGCCGCGCGGTTTCAAGAGTCCCGGCTAAATTTTTTTGCCGGTGCCCGCCTGACGCCGCGCCGGAAATCTTGACAGCCGGCGCGGCTCACCCAAATCGGTGGCGTGCCCGTGGGGCACCTGTGAAATCGCAAGACAAGGAGACCGAAGGAGTTTGCCATGAACGTGCGTGATATCATTCCCTGGGGCCGCGGCACCGGCACGGTGCCGGTGCGCTATGCCGAAAGCGAAGTCAGCCCGTTCCTGTCGCTGCACCGCGAAATGAACCGGCTGTTCGACGACGTCTTCCGTGGCTTCGACCTGCCCGAGCCGTTCGGCCAGGTCGGTGCGATCGGATCGAGCTGGCCGCGGCTGGAAATGGCCGACAGCGCCGGCGCGGTGCGGGTCACCGCCGAGGTGCCCGGCATGGAGGAGAAGGACATCGAGGTTCTGCTGGAAAACGGCGTGCTGATCCTGCGCGGCGAGCGGAGCTCGGAAAACGCCGATGCCGCCCGGCAGTTCAGCGAACGCTTCTACGGCCGGTTCGAGCGGCGCATTCCGCTGCGCGACGAGATCGCCGAGGACAAGGTCACCGCCAGCTTCAGGAACGGCGTGCTGACCATTGACCTGCCGAAGACCGAGAAGGCGCAGGCGAAAGCGAAGCGCATCGCCATCAACGGCGGCAGCTGATCGCCCGCGAGGTCCGGGCGCCGGCGCGGCGCCCGGACGCCCCGCAGAGTCCAACGCCAATCAGGAATTCGTTGCGATGCAATCCTCTCATCCTGCCGCGCGTCGCGGCCTGGCTTACGCTCTCGCTGTGTCATGCGCGCTGCTGCTGTTGCCACCCGCCGCGGCGCAGGTGCCGGACGTTGGCGGCGGAAAAATTCCCACGCTGGCGCCTTTGGTGCGCGAAACCACCCCGGCGGTGGTCAACATCTCGGTGCGCGGCCGCGTCAAGGAAGACAACCCGCTGTACCGCGACCCGCTGTTCCGCGAATTCTTCGAGGTGCCGAAACAGCTGGAAAAGGAAGTCCAGGCCGCCGGCTCCGGCGTCATCGTCGATGCCGAGCGCGGCTATGTGCTGACCGCCAACCACGTGGTGGCGCAGATCTCCACCGCCACGGTGACCACCAAGGACGGCCGCCGCTTCGCGGCAAAACTGCTCGGCCGGGATCCGGCCACCGACATCGCCGTGCTGCAACTGCAGGGCTTCAGCAAATTGAAGGCGCTGCCGCTCGGCGACAGCGACCGGCTCGAGGTCGGCGATTTCGTCATCGCCATCGGCAATCCGTTCGGCCTCGGGCAGACCGTTACCTCGGGCATCGTCGGCGCGCTCGGCCGCACCGGCCTCGGCAAGCAGGGCTACGAGGATTTCATCCAGACCGATGCGCCGATCAATCCCGGCAATTCCGGCGGCGCGCTGGTCAGCCTGCGCGGCCAGCTGGTCGGCATCAACACCGCGATCATCTCGCCCGGCGGCGGCAATGTCGGCATCGGCTTCGCGGTGCCGATCAACATGGCCAAGCGGGTGATGGAACAACTGGTTGCCTATGGCGAGGTGCGCCGCGGCCAGATCGGCGTGTCGATCCGCGACATCGCGCCGGACACCGCGGCGAAGGAGAACCGCACTGAGGGCGCTGTGATCGCCGAGGTGGTCGCGGGCTCGCCCGCGGAGGCCGCCGGCCTGCGCAAGGGCGACATCGTGATCGCGGCCGACGGCACACCGATCCGCA
>DATCUS010000058.1:0-27360 GCA_036561845.1 Tardiphaga sp.
TGGTCGCCGCGGCGGACGGCGTCGGCGCGGCGGGCCCGAGGACGGTCTGGTCGGCTCGATTGCCGACGAACTCGGCCCGACCCCGGTCTCGGAAGCCAGCGAAGCTGTCGCCGATTTCGATGGTGTCACCGCGGCGCCGCAGCAATATGCTGCGCCGGTTGAAACCGTCACGACGTATTCCGAACCGCAGCCCGATCCGCAACAGAACCGGCACGACGCCGTTCCGATGTTTGCTCCCGTCGAGCCGGCGCCAGCGGCCCATGCACCTGAGCCGGCGCCCGCTGCGCCTGCCCCCGCGCCTGTACAGGAAGTTGCCTCGCAGGATGACGACAAGGCCGCCGCTCGCCGCCGTTCCACGGTGCGCGAGAAGGTCAGCTTCGCTTCGGCCGAACCGCAGCCTGCCCCGACTCCGGTCGCTGCTGCGCCCCAGCCGGCTCCGGCGCCGGCTGCCGCACCGGCAGCTTCGACCGACACCCAGCCGCGCAAGGCCGGCTGGTGGTCACGCGCCTTCGGCAACGGCGAGTAAGCTCACTGCCTGAACAATAAAAAGCCGCCCGGCAAAACCGGGCGGCTTTTTTGTTGCCCCACAATGTCGTTCTGGGATGTTCTGAACATCTTGAGATCCCCTGCCACCCCAATTGGAGTGGCTGAGGTTCGCTCGCGGCTAACGCCGCTCACGCCCCGGGATGACAGGTGCCGCATGGGCCTGCCTCACCGACAGAAAAGCCGCCCGGCGCACCGGGCGGCTTTGTGCCTATCCTTGCAACCGACGATCAGCCGGTGGTGACAGCCGTCTCCACGTCAGTCGGATCGACCGTCTTGTTGAGGTTGGCGTGCATCACGTCGTGGTCGAGTTCGCCTTCCCACCACGACACGAACACCGCGGCGACGCCGTTGCCGGTGATGTTGGTAAGCGCGCGGACCTCGCTCATGAACTTGTCGATCGAGAACACGATTGCCATGCCCGGCACCAGGCGCGGATCCACCACGCTCAGGGTCGCGGCCAGCGTGATGAAGCCGGCGCCGGTGACGCCGCTGGCTCCCTTCGAGGTCAGCATCGCCACCAGCAGGATCGTCAGTTGCTGACCGAACGTCAGGTCCACCCCCAAAGCCTGCGCGATGAACAAAGTCGCCAGCGTCATGTAGATGTTGGTGCCGTCGAGGTTGAACGAATAGCCGGTCGGAACCACCAGGCCGACCACCGATTTCGAACAGCCGAGCCGCTCCAGCTTGGCCATCAACTGCGGCAGCGCGCTTTCCGACGAGCTGGTGCCGAGCACGATCAGGAGTTCGTCCTTGATGTAGGCGATGAACTTGAAGATGTTGAAGCCGACCATGCGCGCGATCAGGCCGAGCACGACGATGACGAACAGTGCCGCTGTCGCATAGAACAGGATGATCAGGCTCAACAGGTTGGTGAGCGCGGCCGGGCCGAACTTGCCGATCGTATAGGCCATCGCGCCGAACGCGCCGAGCGGCGCCGCTTTCATGACGATGGCAATCACGCCGAAGATCGCATGCGACACGTCATCGATCGTATCGCGAAGGGTGTGCCCGCGCTCGCCCAGCGCCATCAGCGCGAAACCGAACAGGATGGCGAACAGCAGCACCTGCAGGATATCGCCGCGCGCGAATGCGCCGACCACGCTGTCCGGGATGATGTTGAGTACGAAGTCGACCGACTTCTGCGCTTCCGCCTGCTTGACGTAGTTGGCCACTGCGCCGGCAGAGCCTTCGGTCTTCGTGACAAGGCCATGGCCGACCTGGAACAGGTTGCCCATCACCATGCCGAGGATCAGCGCGAACGACGACACGATTTCGAAATACACCAGCGCCTTGATGCCGACGCGGCCGACCTTCCGGGCGTCCTGGATATGCGCGATGCCGGATACCACGGTGCAGAAGATGATCGGCGCGATCACCATCTTGATCAGCTTGATGAAGCCGTCGCCAAGCGCCTTGATCCAGTCGTTGGTGGCGAAGGCCGGAAAGAACGAGCCGGCAACGACACCCAGCAGAATGGCGATCAGAACCTGGAGATAGAGAATCTTGTACCAGGGCTTTGCTGTGGGCGCTGGCACGCCCGTCGTTGCGATCACTGCCGCCATGATGGTTACTCCGTCAGAACATAAGAACTCCCGCGGTCAATAGCACAGAACGTCGCACCCCCGGCAACCCGCCGGAGGACAATTATTTGTCCAGTTAAAGGAAGGATGCCTGTGTTGGTCAGCAGTTACCTGCGGCGGTCGACCAGGCGGCGTACCGCCGGCACGAGCGTCGCGCCGAGCGCGTTCTTCACCAGCGACGCCGCAATGAATGGCATGACACCAACCAGCCAGGCTTTCTCGACGCCGAGCTTCATGCCGAATGCCAGCCAGCCGAAGCCCATTGCCAGAATGGCGATGTGGCCGATTCCCATCGCCACGAAGAGCCGGGGCACCGAACGGTCCCAGCCTCGCCCGCTCAGCCAGCCAGTCACGAAGGCCGCGACGATGAAGCCGAACAGATAGCCCGCGGTCGGTCCCAGCAGCGGCGCCAGGCCGCCGACCGGTCCCGCGAACACCGGCAGGCCCATGGCCCCCTCGGCGAGATAGGCGATCACAGTGGCCGTGCCGAGCCGCCAGCCATAGGCGGCGCCGATCATCAGCACCACCAGGGTCTGCAGGGTCATCGGCACGAACGGCAGCGGCAGGTTGATCTTGGCGGACACCGCCAGCAATGCGGTTCCAAGCGCGGCAAGCACGACGGCGCGCAGCACGCCCGCCACGGCATCGGCGCGGCTCGGCCACAGCACGGCGGCGATGGGCGGATGGGATGCGGCGAGAGCTGATGGAAGACGCGGCAAGGAGGCCTCCTGAGATGCAAGCAAGGGGGAACGCGCTGAGAATGATGCCGGGCTATAGCGGCGAAACGCGATGCCGCGCAAGCAAGCGGCCGGTGACCTCAGCCATGCGTCGGACCGCCCTGCCCGAGCCACTTGCTGATCCGCGCCACCGCCTCGTGCATGTCGTCGCTCGACTGCGCGTAGGAGAAGCGCACATAGGAGCGGCCATGGATCGGATCGAAATCGCTGCCGGGAGTGGCGGCGACATGGGCCTGTTCCAGCATCTGCCGGGCGAAATCGAAGCTGTCGGCGGTGAATTTCGACACATCGGCATAGAGATAGAAGGCGCCGTCGGCGGGCAGGAAATCGTTGAGACCGGCTTGCGGCAAACCTGCGATCAAAATGCGGCGGTTCTCCTGGTAGCCGTGCTTGACCAGTTCCATCTCGGCGCGGCCCTCGAACGCCGCCTCGGCGGCGATCTGCGACAGGGTCGGCACCGAAATCGACAGGTTCTGCTGCAGCCGTTCCATCGGTCGCACCAGCGGCTCGGGCACCACCATCCAGCCGACCCGCCAGCCGGTCATGCAGAAGTATTTCGAGAACGAGTTGATCACCAGCGCATCCGGGGACAGTTCGGCGGCGGTCACCGCCGGGAAGGCATAATCCAGACCGTGATAGATCTCGTCGGAGATGAAGCGGATGCCCTCGCTTTCGGCGGCGGCCATCAGGCCGGTCAGCGCCTCCCTGGACATCATGGTGCCGGTGGGATTGGCGGGACTGGCCACCAGCACCCCCTTCAGCGGCGTCTTGCGGTGCGCCGCGAGCAGCGCCTCGCCGGTCAGCGCGTGGCGGGTGTCGGCATGGGTCTCGATCAGCACCGGCTCGCAGCCCAGCGCCTTCAGGATGTGGCGGTACGGCGGATAGCCGGGCACGGTCACCGCGACCCGGTCGCCGGGCTCGAACATCGCCAGGAAGGCCAGAATGAAGCCACCGGAGGACCCGGTGGTGACAATGATGCGTCCCGGATCGACGTCGCAGCCATAGGCATCGCGGTAATGCCGGGCGATTCGCGCCCGCAGCGAGGGCATGCCGAGCGCCGAGGTATAGTCGATCCGGCCGTCCCGCAGCGCCGCCTGCGCGGCGGCGATCGCCACTTTTGGCGCGCCCATGGCGGGCTGGCCGACTTCCATATGAATCACGTGACCGCCGGCAGCCTCGATGCGCGCCGCCGCGGCCATCACGTCCATCACCATGAACGGCGGCACGTCGCTGCGTGCCGAGGCGGTGAGCAGCCCGCGGGCGCGGGACTTTATATTGAGATCATGCATCGAACTGGCCGTTCGCGTGGCGCGCAACAAAAGGGCAGCGAAGCGCCACGCCTGCTTCGCTGCAGAGAGGTCTGACAGGACGACGGTACGAGATCAACTCACTCAATCCCGCAACGGATCGTTAAGAATTGCGGGAGCACGTTATTACCGTAGAAATAGCAGAACTTTCGAAACACCACCTGAGGCAACTACGCCGCATTTGCGAGGACGTTCGGTGCTCACTGCGTCCAACAGCGCATATCAGAAGTCCGCCGATGATGCCGCGGCCGCGATGCTGCGCGGTGCGGCTGCGAAGTCCAGTGCCGCTTTGGCCAAGGCCAACGCCGAGGCGGGTGACACCAATTCTTCCGGCCGTGGCCCTGCGGTCCAAAAGAATTTTTCGGCCTCCGCGCAGGCCATGTCGCTGCTGCAGAATTCCCTGAACGCACTGCGGCCGGCGCTGGACGGAGATGTCGCAGACGCGCTGTCTGACCAGTTGGAGAAGACCCGCGACGCACTGACCAAGCTGGACGAGGCCAAGCAGGGCATGATCGGCGATCGCAAGGCGGCCGCCGAACAGAAGCTGGAACAGGCGCGCAAGAAACTGGCGCTGCTGCGCATGATGGGTGGCGATCCCAAGGCCATCATGCGTCAGGCCAAGGCGATCGCCCAGGAGATCAAGGGCGCCGCCAACGAATATAGCGAGGCACTGAAAGCACAAGGCGGCGACGGGGCATCGAGCGCTGCGGTGCCAGCCGACGCGGCCACCGGTTCCGCCGACCCGGCCGCAACACCGAGCGATGCAACTGCGGCGGCAGGTGAGGTTCCGGCGGTGGCCTCCTCCGCCGATGCCACCGCGAAGACGGCGTCGCCTGACGCGGCCGCGCAGCCGCAGACTCCGGCCGACAAGGCCACGGCGGAGGCGAAAGACAACCAGCATGAGCGCGAGGTGCTGGAAGCCTTCAAGGACGCTGCCCGCGCGGTCAGACGCGTGATGGAAGAAGCCGCGCGAAAACTCAAGGCCCAGCGTCCAGCCGACCCTGAATCCAGCGGCACGGCGCAGATCGGCGCAGCCATGGACAAGGCCGTCGGCGAACTGGCGGAGAACATGCAGTCCAGTGGCGCCGATGCCGCACTTGCGACGGCTGTCGTCACGGAGACACCGACCATCGATGTACAGGCCTGACGCTCCGAGCTCCCCGGCTTTCGGAGACATCGCCGATGCATCGCCAGTGTCATCCTGCGGGGGGCGTCGCCGGCCGCCCGAGCCGCCCCCCATTCGTATTTTCCAGCATAACCTGCTATCTGCACGGCCCCGAGGCGTTGCGGTCCGTTGCTGCGCCGCGCTCTTGCCGCAATATCGGGCTTGTTAGGCCCATCCCTGTCCGACCCCGGCCGAAGATGAAAGACCTGCGACAGCAGCCCCGGGCGACGCCCCGGCCCCCCTCCAGATGGATCGCGCTGCTGACCGCGGCGGCGCTGCTGATCGCGCAGCTGCCGGCGCGCGCCCAGGAGAACCGAGGCCCCAGGCTGCTGCGCGATGCCGAGATCGAGCAGCTGCTGCGCGACTACACCCGGCCGATCCTGCGCGCCGCGGGGCTGGAGAAGCAGAACATCCAGGTCGTCATCATCAACGATCCCACCTTCAACGCCTTCGTCGCCGACGGCCGCCGCATCTTCGTCAATTACGGCGCGCTGATGCAGTCGCAGACGCCGAACCAGCTGATCGGCGTGCTGGCCCACGAGACCGGCCATCTAGCCGGCGGCCATCTGTCAAAACTGCGCCAGCGGCTGGCGGAAGCACAGACCCAGATGATCGTGGCCATGCTGCTCGGCGTCGGCGCCATGGTGGCCGGTGCCAGGGGCGGCAATTCAAACAGCGGCGCCAGCAATATCGGCGCTGCGGCGGTCAGCGCGCCGGGCGCCATCCTGCAGAGCACCATGCTGTCCTACCAGCGCCAGCAGGAGGAGAATGCCGACCGCGCCGGGGTCAAGTTCCTCACCGCGACCGGCCAGTCGCCGAAGGGCATGTACGAGACCTTCAAGCGGTTCTCCGGCGACAGCCTGTTCGCGGCGCGCGGTGCCGACCCCTACCAGCAGTCGCATCCGATGCCGCGCGAGCGCGTCGCCGCCCTCGAAGAGCTGGCGCGATCGAGCCCGTACTGGGACAAGAAGGACGACCCTGCTTTGCAGCTGCGCCATGACCTGATGCGCGCCAAGACCTCCGGCTTCATGGAACAACGCGACACGGTCTATCGGCGCTATCCGCCGTCGGACGTCTCGCTGCCGGCGCGTTATGCGCGCGCCATCGCCACCTATCGCCATGGCGACCTGCGCGACGCCGCGGCACAGATCGACGCCCTGATCGCAGTGCAGCCGGGCAACGCCTATTTCCATGAATTGAAGGGCCAGGCGCTGCTCGAGGGCGGCCGGCCGGCGGAGGCCGTGGCGCCGCTGCGCAAGGCGGTGCAACTGTCGAACAACGCAGCCCTGATCGAGATGCTGCTTGGGCAGGCGCTGGTGGCCTCCGACAACAAGGCGACCACCGACGAAGCGATCCGGATTCTGCGCGCCGCCGTCGCCCGCGAAAGCGAAGCGCCGATCGGCTATTCCCAACTGGCGATGGCCTATGGCCGCAAGGGCGACTATGCGGAGGCCGATCTCGCCTCCGCACAGGCCGCGTTCCTGCGCGGCGACAACAAGACCGCGCGCGAACTGGCGTCGCGCGCCAAGGCCCGCTTCGCGGTCGGCACCCCCGGCTGGGTCAAGGCCGACGACATCATCGCGGCGAAGGGGCCGGGATCGAAGGATTGAGCGTCACCGGTCGTTCGCATCCGCGAAGCCGGCCAGCACGACTTCCTCGCGCTTGCGCCGCAGATGCGTTCGCAGAATGTGCGCGAGCCCGCCGGCGTCGCGACGCTGCAATGCGTTGAGGATTCCTTCGTGCTCCTGGATGGCGAGGGCCCAATGTTCGGGAGTCATCGGCGTAATGAACCGGGCCCGCCGGATGCGCGCCGCGATCGACTCGTAGAAACCGGCGAGCACCGCGTTGTCCGCCGCGCGGACGATGGCCTCGTGGATCAGCCGGTTGCATCGATAGTAGGATAACAAGTCCCGCGCCCGGTAATGCTCGACCATCCGCGCCTGCAGCTCGGCAATCTCGCCGAGTTGTTCGTCGGTAATGCGGGGGCACGCCAGTTCGCCGGCCGCGGCCTCCAGCGCCTCGCAGACTTCAAACAGCTCCTTGACGTCCTTCTGGGTCAGTTTGGCTGCGCGCGATCCGCGGTTAGGCAGCAAGACCACAAGGCCTTCGGATGCCAGCACCTTGAGCGCTTCGCGCAAGGGCGTGCGCGAGATGGCGAACGAGGCACACAGCTCGCGCTCCGGAATACGCGCTCCCGGCGGGATTTCGCCTTCCGTCAGGACATGCCTGAGGCGGGCCACCACCTCATCGTGCATCATCGAACGATCTCCAGACTCCCCTATGGAACCTTTTTGAATTCAAAAACTGGTAATCTCAAGCAATATTCGCAAAAGACGATTGCCAAAAGCACATTTTGCATTCAACTTCGTCTCATTCTGCCGAACCCGAGTTTCAACCACAGGGGTCAGTAAGCAAAATGAGCGAAAACGCCACCCCCGATGCCCTGCTGTACGACGTCCGCGACGGCGTCGGATGCATCACCTTCAACCGGCCCCAAGCGAGGAATTCGCTCACCTTCGAAATGTACGAGCGGCTTGAAGCGATCTGCGAAGCCGCCGGTCGCGATCGGACCCTGAAGGTGCTGATCCTGACCGGCGCCGGCGACAAGGCGTTCGCGTCGGGCACCGACATCAACCAGTTTCGCGCCTTCAACGGCCCGCAGGATGCCATCGACTACGAGGCGCGGATCGACCGCGTGCTGACCGCGCTCGAACAATGCCCGGTGCCGACGATTGCGGCGATCAACGGCGTTTGCGCCGGCGGCGGCGCGGGCATTGCCGCGTGCTGCGACCTGCGCATCGGAACGCGGACGGCGAAGTTCGGTTTTCCGATCGCGCGTACACTCGGCAATTGCCTGTCGGCGTCCAATATCGGCCGGCTTTCCGCCCTGATCGGCGCAACCCGGCTCAAGGAGATCATCTATACCGCGCGCCTGATCGAAGCGCCGGAAGCGGCAGGCATCGGTCTGCTGCACGAGGTCGTCGACGATGCTGCGGCGCTGGTGCAGCGCGCCGACGAGCTGGCGCGGCTTGTCGCCAGCCACGCGCCGCTGACGCTGCGAGCCACCAAGCAGTCGCTGCTGCGCGCGCAGCCGAAGCCCGGCGAAGACGAGGACCTGATCCTGATGTGCTATCAGAGCCGGGATTTCCGCGAAGGCATGGATGCCTTCCTCAACAAGCGCCAGCCGCAATGGACCGGCGAATAGAACAACGACAACAACAATAACAATAACAAGATTGCGGGAGAAACGATGGGGCCGCTCAGTGGATTGAAGGTGATCGATCTGACCCACGTCATGGCGGGGCCAACGTGCACGCTGATGCTCGCCGACATGGGCGCCGAAGTGATCAAGATCGAGAAGATTCCGGCCGGCGACGACACCCGCTACATGGTGCCGCCGAAGATCGGCGACGTCGCGGCGTCGTTCCTGATGATGAACCGCAACAAGAAGGGCATTGCGCTGGACCTGAAGACACCGGGCGGCGCCAAAGTGCTGCGGCGTCTGATCGAATCCGCGGACGTGCTGGTGGAGAACTTCGGCCCCGGCGTCATGGACCGTCTCGGCTTCGGCTACGCCGATCTCAGCAAGGCCCACCCTGCCCTGATCTATTGCTCGCTGTCCGGCTTCGGCCGCACCGGGCCATACAAGCATCGCCGCGGTTTCGATCTCGTGGCGCAGGCGATGAGCGGCATCATGAGTTTCACTGGCGAACGCCCCGGCGGACCACCGGTCAAATGCGGTGCGCCGTTGTCCGACATCACGGCCGGGATTCTCGCCGCCACGGGCATTCTGGCGGCCTATACCCACCGCCTCAAGACCGGCGAGGGGCAATGGGTTGAGACCTCGCTGTTCGAGGCGGCGCTGGTGCAGACCTATTGGCAGGCCGCCATCGCACTGGCCACCGGCGTGGCGCCGACAGCGATGGGGTCGGCCCACCCGCTCAATGCGCCGTACCAGGCGTTCGAGGCTTCCGACAAGTGGATCGTGGTCGGCGGCGCCAACCAGAAGAACTGGCTGCGCACCCTCGACGTGCTCGGGGCCACGGAACTGGCGCGCGATCCGCGCTTTCTCACCGGCGCCGACCGAATGGCGAATTTGAAGGAACTGGAAGCGCTGCTCACGGAGCGCTTCAAGCAAGAGTCCGCCGAGCACTGGCTCACGGCGCTCGAGGAAGCCGGCGTGCCCTGCGGCCCGGTCAACGACATGCTGCAGGCCCTTGCCGACCCGCAAACCGTCGCTCGTGAGATGGTGGTCGAAGTCGAGCATGCGACACTCGGCAAGGTGAGCACAATGGGGCTGCCGATCAAGTTCTCGCGGACGCCGGGCAAGGTGCGGTCGGGTGCCCCGCTGTACGGCCAACATACCGAGGAAGTGCTCGGCGCCTACGGTTTTGGCGCCGAGGAAATTGCCGCACTTCGCGAACAGGGCGCGGTCGCCGCAACGGATTTCGCGGAAACGGGTTGAACGGACGGCGCGACACGACGAAGACACGACAACGATACGAAAACAAAAACAAAACGCATATGGGAGGATTGGATGTCTCGGACTCCGAGTTTCGCTGCAGCCGCCTGCGTTGTTGCCATCGGCGGTTTCGCCATCGTCTCCACCGGCCCGGCCGATGCAGCCTGGCAACCGGCCAAGCCGATCGAGTTCATTGCCACCGCCGGCCCGGGCGGCGGCACCGACACTTTTGCGCGCGCCGTGCAGAACATCATCACCAAGTACAAGCTGGTCGAGCAGCCAATCGTCGTGGTCAACAAGGCCGGCGGCAGCGGCGCCGAAGGCTACACCTACACCAAGGCCATGGCCGGCGACCCCTACCGGGTGGTGTTCGGCACCTCCAACGCCTGGACCCAGCCGATGGTCTCCAAGGTCGCATTCAACTACACCGACCTGACGCCGATCGCCGCGATGGTGCAGGACGAGTTCCTGCTCTGGGTCAAACAGGACGCACCGTATCAGACCGCGAAAGACTTTCTCACGGCCGTCGCCGCCAAGCCGCCGGGCGATTTCAAGATGGGCGGCGCGCAGTCCAAGGACACCGACGAGACGCTCACCCGGCTGATCGACAAGGCCGCGAAGGTGAAATTCGTCTACATCCCGTTCAAGAGCGGCGCCGAGGCCGCGGTGCAACTCGCCGGCGGCCATATCGATGCTCACGTCAACAATCCCAGCGAGAGCATCGGACAGTGGAAGGGCAGCACCCAGCGCCCGCTGTGCGCTTTCAGCCCGCAGCGTCTGCCGGACGGCCCCAAGGTCACGGCGACGCAGAACTGGCACGACGTCCCGACCTGCGTCGAATCCGGCCTGGACATCCCGCAATTCCAGCAACCACGCACGGTCTGGCTGCCGGGCAAGGTGAGTGCCGATCAGACTGCGTTTTATGTCGACCTGATGCAGAAGGTGCAGTCCAAGCCGGAGTGGAAGGAATATATCGAGCGGACCTCGCAGACCGATACGTTCCTGACCGGCGAGGCATTCAGCAAATTCATCCACGAGGACATCGCACGCACCCACAAGATTGCCGCCGACGAAGGCTGGCTGATCGGCAAATAGGGCCACGACCATGATCTCCGGACGCAGCCTGGAATCTGCCACCGCGCTCATCACCGGGGCGTTCGGTGCAGCCGTCGTGGTGTCCAGCATCGACAATGGCATCGGCTGGTCGACCGCCGGTGTCGACTCCGGCACGTTCCCGTTCATCGTCGGTCTCGTCATCGTCGCGGGCAGCCTGTTCAACCTGGTGCAGGGATGGCTGCATGCCCGTCCGGTGGTGCTTACGGCCGGCGAACTGCGGCGGCTGGGAACACTGTTTCTTCCGGCTACCGCCTATGTCGGATTCATCCCGCTGATCGGCTTGTATCCGGCCTCCGCACTCTACGTATTCGGCACCATAGCCTGGCACAAGCGGGGAGCGCTGCTGGTGTCGGCGCTCGCAGGAATCGGCGCGGCCGTCGCGCTGTATCTGATCTTCGAGCTGACGTTCCAGATCTCGTTGCCGCGCGGCGCGCTCGGCGCGCTCATCGACTACTAGGCGACTTTCGATGGAAAATCTCGAAGCCCTGATGCACGGATTTGGCATTGCGCTGTCCGGCAACCATATTTTCCTGATGCTGATCGGCGTGCTGCTCGGCATTCTGGTCGGCGTGCTGCCCGGCCTCGGCGCGCCCAACGGCGTCTCGCTGCTGCTGCCGCTGACCTTCGGGATGCAGCCGGTGTCGGCGATCATCCTGTTGTCGTCGATGTACTGGGGCGCGCTGTTCGGCGGCTCGGTGACATCCATCCTGTTCAACATTCCGGGCGAGCCATCGTCGGTCGCGACCACGTTCGACGGCTACCCGATGGCGCGCGACGGCCGGCCCACCACCGCGCTGGCTACGGCGTTCGGCTCCGCCGCGTTCGGCGCCCTCGCCGGCGTGGTGCTCATCACGCTGTCGGCGTCGTGGGTCGCGCAGGTGGCGCTGGCGTTCGGCCCGCCGGAATATTTTGCGGTGTATTTCCTGGCCTTCGCCAGCTTCATCGGCATGGGCGGCTCACCGCCGATCAAGACCTTGGTGTCGCTAGCGATCGGCTTCGCCCTCGCCGCGGTCGGCATCGACACGGTGTCCGGCAGCGTGCGGCTCACCATGGGCATCGACGAACTGGTGAAAGGCGTCAGCTTCGTGGTCGCCGTCATGGGCCTGTTCGGGATCGGCGAGCTGCTGGTCGCCGTCGAGGAGGAATTTCACGTCAAGGCGATCTCGTCCAAGGTGGAATGGCGTGAGGTATTCCGGACGCTGGCCGGCCTCCCGAAGTATCACTGGGCGTTGCTGCGCAGCGCGGCGATCGGCTGCTGGATGGGGATCACGCCGGGCGGCCCGACCGCGGCATCGTTCATGAGCTACGGCATCGCCAAACGTCTTTCTCCCCGCCACGCCAATTTCGGCAAGGGCGAGCCGGAAGGAATCATTGCGCCGGAAACCGCGGACCATGCCGCCGGCACCAGCGCCCTGCTTCCGATGCTGGCGTTGGGCATTCCCGGCTCGGCGACCGCCGCGGTGATGATGGGCGGGCTGATGATCTGGGGACTGAACCCCGGCCCCATGCTGTTCGTCGAGCAGAAGGATTTCGTCTGGGGGTTGATCGCCTCGATGTATCTCGGCAACGTCGTCGCGGTGGTCCTGGTACTGTTGACGGTGCCGGTGTTCGCCGCGCTGATGCGCGTGCCGTTCTTCATCATCGCTCCCCTGATCGTCATCATCTGCACGGTGGGCGCCTATTCGGTGTCCAACTCCTATCTCGACGTCATGCTGATGATGGGATTTGGCGTCCTGGGGTACCTGTTCAAGAAGCTGCACTATCCGCTTGCGCCGCTGGTGCTGGCGATCGTCATCGGCGACAAGGCCGAAGATGCATTTCGCCAGTCGATGCTGATGTCGCGCGGCTCGCTGGGCATCTTCTTCGCCAAGCCGCTGGTGACGACGCTGATCCTGCTCGGCGCCGCGCTGCTGCTGATGCCGGTGATCTGGCGAACCGCCGTCAGGATCATCCCGCGATCGCAGTTGAAGCCGCGATGACGCACCGGATCACACCATCCCCAGGGAGATCTCCATGAGACCGATTATCGCGCTTGCCATGGGCGATCCCGCCGGCATCAGCCCGGAACTGACGGCCAGGCTGCTCGCCCTCGACGAGGTCGTCGACAGAGCGCGGCTCGTCGTGATCGGCGACCGCCGCGTGCTCGACGACGGCGCCCGCGTAGCCCGCGTGAAGCTCGACGTCATCTCTGCATCGCCTGACACCGATGTCTCGAACGAGGACTGGGCGCCGGTCTTCATCGATCTCGGCCATCTCGATCCGGCCTCGGTGGCGCGCGGCACCGCGACGGCCGAAGGCGGCAGGTTTGCGCTGGCAAACTATCGCCACGCGCTGACGATGGCGCGCGATGGCCGCGCCGATGCCGTGTGCTTTACGCCGTTCAACAAGAATGCCATGCGGCTCGCCCATTCCGTCTACGACGACGAGATCAGCTTCTCGGCCGACGTGGTCGGGCTCACCGGCCCCGCCAGCGAGTTCAACGTGCTCGACGGCCTGTGGAATGCGCGCGTCACGTCGCACATCCCTCTGGCGGAGGTCGCAGGCCATATCACACGGGAACGCGTGCTGCGCGCCATCAGGCTCACCGATGCCTCGATGCGCACCGCCGGATTCGCCCGGCCGCGCATCGCGGTCGCCGGGCTCAACCCGCACGCCGGCGATGGCGGCAATTTCGGGCGAGAAGAGATCGACTCCATCGGCCCCGCGGTGGAGGAAGCGCGCGCTGACGGCATCACGGCGGAAGGACCGTTTCCCGCCGACACCGTCTTTCTGCGCGCCAAAGGCGGCGCGTTCGATGCCGTGTTGACGATGTATCACGACCAGGGGCAGATCGCGATGAAGCTGATGGGTTTCGATCGCGGCGTGACGCTGCTCGGCGGCTTTCCGTTTCCCATCTGCACGCCGGCCCACGGCACCGCCTACGAAATCGCAGGGCAAGGAATCGCCAGCGTCGGAGCGGCGCGGGCCGCCCTGCTGCTGGCCGCGGACATGGCGCAGAAGCGGCGGCAGCGCTGAAACGTGCTGCACCCTGGTGAGCGACCTTGATCACTCACCAGAGACCGTCTCATGCTTCCCGGACGTCAGAAGGGCTGCTTGAGCGCCGCGGGCGCCGGGTCCTCGCCCTTCAGTTCTTCAAGCCGACGATGCCGGGTTTCGATCCCCATGGCCGCGACGGTGATGATCTGGATCACCAGCAGTCCGATCATCAGCGACATCACGCCGGCAACGCCGCGGGCTTCGAACAGCATCACCACCAGGAACGGCGTGACGATGGTGGCGCCGCGGCCCAGCGTATTAACAATGCCGGATGCGCGCAGCCGCACTTCGGTGGGGAACAGTTCGGGGATGTAGATGCCGAACAGCAGCGCCACCAGCACATAGATCGGGATTGTCAGCAGGAAGCCCACCGCCGGCAGCAGGATCGGGTCGGAGATCATCGGATAGATGATGCCCAGCGCCACCGTGATCAGCGACGAGCCGATGATGGTCGGCTTGCGGCCCCAGCGATCCGCCGTCAGCGCGCCGATGGCCGAGCCGATCGGGGCGCCCAGCGCCATCAGCAGCGCGTAGCCGAACGAGGTGGCGACGCTCAGCCCCTGCTTGATGAAGAACACCGGCAGCCAGGTGACGAAGCCGTACAGCAGGGTGTTGATGGTGATCAGGCACACCGAGCCGACGATCATGCGGCTCAGCAGCGGCTGCGTAAACAGCGTCGCGATGTCGCCCGACGGCGCCACCGTGGGCGCCAGCGCCGGAGCCGGCAGCGGCTGGCCCTGCGACGCCTCACGCTCGATGCTCTGCATCAGCGCTTCTGCTTCTTCCCTGCGACCGACGGCCTCCAGCCAGCGCGGCGATTCCGGCAGGTTCTTGCGCAGATACCAGACCACCAGCGCGCCGATGCCGCCGAGGATGAACATGGCGCGCCAGCCGAATGCCGGCACGACGATCGACGCGACGAGCAGCGCGGCCGGCAGGCCGGTGACCACGCACACCGCCATCAACCCGAGCCACTTGCCGCGCGATTTTGCGGGCACAAACTCGGTCATGGTGGAATAGCCGACCACGTTCTCGGCGCCGAGTCCGACACCCATGAAGAAACGGCAGACGATCAGGATGGTCATATTCGGGGCAAAGGCCGCAGCGAGTGAGGCCAGGCCGAACAGCAGCAGGTTGAACTGGTAGCTGAAACGGCGGCCGAAGCGGTCGCCGAGAAAGCCGGTCCCGAACGAGCCGACCATCATGCCGACGAAGGTCGCCGAGATGAAGATCGCATTCTGGCCGAGCGTCGAGAAGCCGGTCTTCAAGGTGACGCCGAGCACGGTGCCGGCGAGATAGATGTCGAAGCCGTCGAAGAACATGCCAATGCCGATCAGGGTCATGATGCGGTAGTGGAATGGTCCGATCGGAAGCCGATCGAGGCGACCTCCGGCATTGACTGAAGTCGGCATAGGCGTTTCTCCCGTTATGTTGATGGTGCGGACGGCTGCGTCTCTTTGGACTTTTGGCAGCCGCCCGCTTCGATCTGTCAGTTCAGGCGCTTCTGGCCCGCCGTGTCGCGGTACCAGTCGAAATCCTTCTCGGCGGTGGCCACCATGACGCTCTTGGTATTAAAGTGCGTCTCGAAGCTCTCGGTGCCGAACTCGCTGCCGATGCCGCTGTCGTCCACGCCGCCCCAGGGCGATGCCGGATCGAGCCGGTGATGGTCGTTGACCCAGACGATGCCGGCACGAACGCCGGCGGCGACGCGGTGGGCGCGGCCGACATTGCCGGTGCGGATCGCGGCAGCCAGGCCGAACGGTGAATCATTGGCGAGCCGCAGCGCGTCGGCCTCGTCCTTGAACGGGGTCACCGAGGTGAACGGCCCGAAGACTTCCTCCTGGAAGATGCGCATGTCGGCGCGCACATCAGCAAACACCGTCGGCTTGACGAAGTAGCCACCCTGATGGCCGGGCACATCGGCGGCGACGCCACCGGTGACCAGCCGCGCGCCGTCCTCATGGCCGAAGCGCGAATACATCAGCACGCGATCGCGCTGCCTGGCGGAGATCACCGGCCCGAGCTGGGTTGCCGGATCGAACGGGTCGCCGATCCGGATCGACTCGGTCTTGCGCTGCAGCTTCTCGACGAATTCGTCGTAGATCGTGTCCTGCACGATGTGCCGGGAGGCGCAGACGCAGGTCTGGCCGGCGCCGATGAAGGCGCCGAACGCCGCGTAGTTGACGGCCTGGTCGATGTTGAAATCGTCAAACACCATGACCGGCGTCTTGCCGCCCAGTTCCATGGTCTGGTGGGCGAACACTTTTGCGGCGGAGCTGCCGGCGATCCGCCCGGCTTCGGTGCCGCCGGTCAGCACCAGCTTGTTGATGTCCGGATGTTCGGCGAGCATCTTGCCGGCACTCTGGCCGAGGCCGAGCACGACGTTGAATACGCCTTTCGGCAGGCCCGCGTCGGTGAAGATCTGCGCCAGCTTCAGCGTGGTCAGCGGGGTGTATTCCGACGGCTTCACCACGGTGGTACAGCCCGACGCCAGCACCGCGGCCAGTGACTTGCACATGATCATCAGGGGATGATTGAACGGCGTGCAGTTGGCGACCACGCCGATCGGCGTGCGCAAGGTGTAGTTCAGGTAGTCGCCCTCGACGGGGATTACTGAGTCGCGCCGCGACAGCGCCAGCCCGGCGAAGTACCGGAAGAAGTCCGGCAGGCGGCCGAGCTGGGCGCGCGTCTCGTTGAGCGGCCGGCCGTTGTTCAGGGTCTCCAGGCGATACAGCGTGTCGAGATTGGCCTCGAACGCGTCGGCCAGCCGGTTCACCAGGCGGGCGCGGCTGCGGATGTCCATGCTGCCCCATTCGCGACCTTCGAACGCCGCGCGAGCGCTCTTCATCGCGCGATCGATATCGGCGGAAGTAGAGTTGGGAATCCGCGCGATGATCTCGCCGGTCGCCGGATTGCGCACGTCCAGCAGCGTGCCGTCACCGGCTTCGATCTGCTTGCCGTCGACAAAATTGCCGTGGGTTTCGACGTCTGAGACCGTCGGTGTTGCGGGGCTGTTCATGGCTAATCTCCGTCAGATGATCACCGCGTTGCGGGCAAGCGCCGGCAAAACGCGTTTCTCGGTTTTCTGGATGTGCCCGCGAATAATGCGGGCTGCCGCCCGACCGTCGCGGCGCTGCATCGCGTCGATCAGGTCGGCATGTTCGGCGACGAGCTGCGCGGGGTCGTGGCCCTTGACGTTGGCCAGGCTGACGCGAACCAGCCGGTCCGCCTGCCCGATCAGGTCGCAGGCGGCGACCGCCATGCGGCGGTTGCCCGAGGCATAGGCCAGCGCGGTATGGAAGGCGCGGTTGTAGGTGATGAACTCCTCACGGTTGCCGACGAAGGTCCGGAACTCGTCCAGCGCCGTGAGCACTTCAGCGGGCGCGTGCTCGATCGCCTCGGCCACACAGGCCGGTTCCAGCGCCAGACGGAAGCGCAGCAAGTCGCGCGCATCGGCCAGCGAAATCGGGTTGACCCGGTAGCCCTGGCGCGGCTGCACCGTCACCAGATGCTCGCGCTCGAGCCGCAGCAGGGCTTCGCGAACCGGCTGGCGGCTGACTGCATAACGCTCCGCGAGATCCTGCTCGCGCATATCATCACCCGGCGCGAACCGGCATGTCAGGATATCATCACGCAGCAAATCGTAGATATTATCGCGTAAAAGCATCGTTCGATTCCAGAATTCTTTCAGAATTTTGGCACGCGTGAAATATCACGTCAACCGGGAATTGGCTTGAACTTGTCCAAAATCTCCGTATCACTGGATCGTGCGATCGAACCACCGAGGACTTCCGATGAACCAGTTATTCGCCGACGGCACTGTGAACGCTGAGATTTTGGGTGAAGGCCCGCCGCTGGTGCTGTTCCATTCCCTGCTCTCGGACCGCGCCAGCTTCGATCGCATCGCACCGTCCCTCGCCCAGCGCTTTCGCGTCATCGTTCCGGAGCTGCCGGGCTTCGGTGGGTCACACCCCATCGAGGGCGGCCTGGCCGCGGTGGCTGATCGCATGGCCGCGTTCGTGCGCGAGGCGACGGCCGGCGAGGACGCCATCGTGCTCGGCAACGGCTATGGCGGCTTCGTCGCGCTGCAGATGGCCATCCGCCATCCCGGCATCGCCAGCCGCCTGGTGCTGGCGGATTGCGGCGCGGCATTCTCCGAGCCCGGCCGCGAGGCGTTCCGCAACATGGCGGCCGCGGCCCGCGGCAAGGGACTGGCGGCGATCACGCCGGTGGCGATGCGGCGGCTGTTTGCGCCTGCCTATCAGGAGGCGCATCCCGACCTGATGCGGGACCGCGAGGCGGCGTTTCTGCGCACCGACGTCGAGGTGTTTCACGCCGCCTGCACGGCGCTGGCGGGGCTCGACCTGCGTCCAGAACTGTCAAAGGTGACCGTGCCCGTCCTGGTGATGGTCGGCGACCAGGACGAAGCGACGCCGCCGCCGATGTCAGAAGAGCTCCGCGCGATTTTGCCCAATGCCCGCCTGCATGTGCTGCAAGGCTGCGCCCACGTGCCGCCCTTGCAGGCTCCCGAGGCATTCCTCGAAGCCATCGCGCCCTTCCTGGCTCACGGCGCAGAGATCCGCGCCGCCTGACGGTGCGCCACCATTGAAGCGCGCCGTCCGTGGCTGGAGCAGTCTCCCTGATGCGGCCTCAACCGAAGTTGCCGCTATCGAGCGCAATGCCATCGAGACCGTCTTGCGGCAGGCCAAGGTGGCGCAATGCGGTGGGGGCGAGGTCGATGATGCGGCTTTGCCTCGTCACCACGGTACCTGCGGCAAAGCCGTTGCCGACGATCATCAGCGTGGGATTGGTCTCGTAGCGGCCGAGCCCGCCATGCATGCCGCAGTCGCGGCGCACCGCATCCTCGTCCTCGGAGAAGCGCACCGCCATCGCGGTGAGCCCGGGAATGCCGTTGCAGTTGCTTCCCGGCGACTTCGCCATGTCGAGGGCGAGCGCGTCGGCGGCCGGAATTTGCCCGAGCGCGGCAAGGTCCTCGCCGCGGATGATACGCCCCGCCCAGGATTGCTGGCCGAGCCAGTCCGCCACCTCGTCGCGCCGGCTCAGGGCGTCGCCGCCGAAGTGGATGAATGCCGACGATCCCTGGCAGGCCACGACCACATCCGGGCTGTCCAACTCGGTCTTGAAGCCGGCTTCGAACAGACGTCTTTCGACCGGCACGACCTCGGTGACCGATTCATGGCCGTGGTCCGAGCCGACCATCAGCAAGACGTCGTGGCCGCGATCGCGCAGCCGCGCGACAGTTTCGGCGACAGCGCCGACATGGTTGTCGACCGCACGCAACGCCGCGAGGTGCTCCGGCGAGCCGAGCGGAAACGCGTGCATGGTCTTGTCGGGTTCGGACAGCCACAACGTCGCCACCGAGGGCGGCCGCTCCTGCAGGATCGAGATGAATTTTTCCGTGAGCGCCGCATCGCCGACGGCGCCTGCCGGCGCGTCGATCGGCGGCAGCAGCGGCACCCGGCCGGGGCGATAGCTCAGCTCGCGGTGATACAATTCGGCGTGGGCATCGGCGTCGTGAAACCAGGCCGCCCCCGGCGAGACGTTGGAGCACAGTAGCGCGCCGTGCAGCTCCGCCACCCGTGCCGACAGCGACGGGCGCAGCAGCAGCCGCCCGAAATGACGCTGATACGTGTCAAAAAATTCCGGCCTGCCGGCATCGTGCACGTCGTGACCGCCGGCGATGGGCAGCGCGACCGAGTTGCCCCGGAGCCCGTGCGACACCGGCCAGCAGCCGGTGGAGATGGACGCCGACGACGCCCGCGTCGCCGACGGAAAGATTCCACGATGGTCAGCGAACCAGGTGCCGGCCCTGCGCAGCCGCGCCATCTGCGGCGTGTTTTCTTCGGACACGAAATCGGGACGGTTGCCGTCACAGATGACGGTGACCACGATCGGGTGTGACATCGATGCTTCCATTCAGCGTTAATCGTCGAGGGTGGGATCGAGGCGGTCGCGCAGCCAGTCGCCGATCAGCGACACCGCCAGGGTGGTCAGCGTGATGGTCACCGCCGGCGCCAGCATGATCCACGGCGCGCTGCCGACATAGTCGCGGCCATAGCCGACCATGTTGCCGAGGCTGGTCATCGGCGGCTGCACGCCGAGGCCGAGGAACGACAATCCGGACTCCAGCAGGATGACTTCGGGAAACACCAGCGTCATCGACACGATCAGCGTCGACACGATGTTGGGCAGGATATGGCGCAGATAGATCCGCGACGGCGTCGCGCCGAGCTGCCGGACCGCGGCGGCATAGCCCTGCTTGTTCGCCGAGATCGCCAGGCCGCGGGCGATGCGCGCATAGCGTTCCCAGCCGTAGCAGCCCATCAGCCCGATCAGCAGCGGCAGCGAGGTGCCGAAAAACGCCAGCACCGCCAGCGCCAGAATCAGAAACGGCATGCTGGCCTGGAAGTCGGCCAGCATCAGCACCGCCTGCTCCACCAGGCCGCGGAAATGCGCGGCGACGAAGCCGAGCAGCGTGCCGACCACCGCGGAGATCGCCGTGGCGCCGAAGGCGATCAGCAGCGAAATGCGGATCGAAAACATCAGGCGCGACAGCACGTCGCGGCCGAGTTCGTCAGTGCCCAGCCAATGCAGCGCATGGCCCGGCGGCGCGAGGCGGTTGCGCAGATCCATCTTGGTCATGCCATAGGGCGCCAGCGTATCGGCCAGCAGTCCGATGGCCAGCATGGCGACCAGCCAGATGATGGCGATCACGACGGCCGCCGGAATCTTCGGCCAGGTCATCGCCGGCTTCGCGGTGCGTTCCTCGGAAAGCGACAGATCGGCCATCTCAATGCGCTCCGGCCGCTTGCGGGCTGCGCAGGCGCGGATCGAGGAAGCCGTAGAGGAAATCCACGATCATGTTGGACGTCACCATGGTGGCGGCGACCAGCAGCAGGATGCATTGAACGACGGCGAGATCGCGGTTGGCCACCGCGACGACGAGCAGCCGCCCTACCCCGGGCCATGAAAACACGCTCTCGACGACGACGGCGCCGGCGATCAGGCTGCCGACCATGAAGCCGACGATCGTCACCGTGGGAATCGCCGCATTGGGCAGCACATGGGACAGCACAACGGTCCGCCACGACAGGCCCTTTGCCGAGGCGGTGCGAATGTAGCTATGGCCGAGCACTTCGAGCATGGCGCTGCGGGTGAAGCGCGCCAGCACGGCGGCGCCGCCGATGCCGAGCGTGGCAATCGGCAGAATCGAGTGCTTCCAGCTTTCCTGTCCGCCGGACGGCAGCCAGCCGAGTTGCACGGCAAAGATCAACACCAGCACCAGGCCGAGCACGAAACTCGGCACGGTGAAGCCGACCACGGCGCCGATCATCACCGCGCGATCGATCCAGCTGCCGCGATTGAGCGCCGCGAAAATGCCGGCGGGGATTCCTATCGCGAGCTTGATCAGCAACGCCGGAATCGTCAGCGCAAGCGTTGCAGGAATCCGCTCCAGCACCAACTCGATGGCCGGACGGCCGTCGCGCATGGAGCGGCCGAGTTCGCCCTTGGCGATGGCGCCGAAATAATTGACGTATTGAAGCCAGATCGGATCGTCCAATCCCCAAGCCTTGCGGAACGCGGCGATCACTTCGGGCGGCGCCTCCGGGCCGAGGATGATCAGCGCCGGATCGCCGGACATGCGCAGTACGACGAACACGAAGGTCACGACCAGCACGATGGTGATCAGGGCCCGCAAGAGGCGGATCGCAAAATAGCGGGCCATCAGTGCAGCGCTCCGGCGCTCGCGGAAGAACCCGATCCGACCTGATGGCAGGCCACGCTGCGGCCGGGCGCGACCTCGACGAGCAAAGGCGCCTCGACGCGGCAGCGCGCGAACACCATGGGGCATCGCGGATGGAAGCCGCAGCCGGCGGGTTTCGCCGCGGGATTCGGCGGTTCTCCGGCGAGCACGATGCGCTCGGCCTTGCCGCGTCCCGGCGTCGGCGAGGCCGACACCAGCGCGCTCGTGTACGGATGCTGCGGCGAGGCGAACAGATCGTCGGCGTCGCCGAGTTCGACCACGCGCCCCAGATACATCACCGCGACCCGCTCGCTAACCTGGCGCACCACGCGCAGATCATGGCTGATGAACAGCATAGTCAGATCCAGCTCGGCCTGCAGATCGGTCAGCAGGTTGACCACCTGGGCCTGGATCGAGACGTCCAGCGCGCTAACCGGTTCGTCGCAGACCAGGAAATCCGGCTTGGTCGTCAGTGCCCGTGCCAGCACCGCGCGCTGGCGCTGGCCGCCCGACAGTTCATGCGGATAGCGCTGGCCGATCTCGCTCGACAGCCCTACCCTGCGCATCAGGTCCGCCACCCGCGCGGTGCGGGATGCGGCATCGCCGATAGTGTGGATGTCGAGCGGCTCGCGAAGTTGCGTTGCAATCGGCAGCAACCGGTCGAGGGCACCGAGCGGATTCTGGAAGATCATCTGCATGCGCGCGCGCGAAGCGCGCCATGGCGCCGTGTCCAATACCGGAACCGCCGCGCCGTCGAAAACGACCGATCCGGCATCAGGATTTTCCAGTCCCAGCACCAGCCGGCCCGTGGTGGATTTGCCCGAACCGGATTCGCCGACCAGGCCGAGCGTCTTGCCCCGGGAAATCGCAAAGCTGACGCCGTCGACCGCGCGAACCTGCTGCGCGCGACCGAACATGCCGGCGCGCATGTGATAGCTGCGCACCAGCCCGTCGACCTTCACCAACGCCGTCATTCGGCCGCCTGGCCGAACCGTACCGCGGCAGCCGCGCGACGGTCGATGACGCAGGCGATCCGCCGGTTGTCGCCAACCACGCGAAGCGACGGCACCGACTGGCACGGCGGGCCAGCGAAGTCGCAGCGCGGCGCAAAGGCGCAGCCCGTCGGCATGGCTTTCGGATCCGGCACGGTGCCGGCGATCGCCGTCAGCCGGCGCCGCGGACCATCCATGGTCGGCAGCGATCCGACCAGGCCGGCGGCATAGGGATGGCGCGGATCGTCGAACAGCTCCGCCGCCGGCGCCTCCTCGACGATACGCCCGGCATACATCACCGCGACGCGGTCGCAATTTTCCGCCACCACGCCGAGATCGTGGCTGATCAGCACGATGGCCATGCCGGTCTCGCGGCGCACGCGCCAGATCAGTTCGAGAATCTGCGCCTGGATCGTTGCATCGAGCGCCGTGGTCGGTTCATCGGCAATCAGCAGATCGGGATTTCCTGCCAGTGCCATCGCAATCATGATGCGCTGGCTCTGGCCGCCGGAGAACTCGTGCGGATAGGCCGACAGCCGGCGCTCGGCATCGGGAATACCGACCAGGTCGAGCAGGCGCTTCGCTTCGGCGGGGATCGCTGCGCCGGACAATCCGCCGTGCAGCGCCAGGCTCTCGCTGATCTGCCGGCGGATGCTGAGCACAGGATTCAAGGCGCTGGCCGGATCCTGGAAGATCATGGCGACCTTGCCGCCGCGCACCTTGTCCATGGCGGAGGCAGACGCGCCGAGCAGTTCGGCGCCCTCCAGCTTCACGCTGCCGCTCACGGTCGCGGTGTTCGGCAGCAGGCCGAGCGCCGCCAGCCAGGTCACCGACTTGCCCGAGCCGGACTCGCCGACCAGTCCGATCGCCTCGCCGCGGCGGACGTCGAGGCTGACGCCGTCCAGCACCTTCACGCCCCGGAAGGCAACCGTCAGCGCATCGATGGTGATCAGCGGCTGCATCGCTCAGCTCCCGAAATTGCCGGGACGGAAATCCATCGCAAAGGCCGGAGAGGCCTTCCACTTGATGGATTTCGGCTTCGCGGTGAAGGTGGCGTTCTGGTGCAGCACCGTATAGGCGGGATCTTCGCGTTCGAGGATTTCCAGCATGCGGCGGAATGCAAGGCGGCGCTTCGGCCGATCCGTCGAGGTCTCCAGCACTTCGCAGAGCGCATTGGCTTCGACGTTGGCGTATTCGCCGATCTGCTGCTGCTGTCCGTTCGGACCGTGCTGGGCCACGATCGACGACACGGGATCATTGAACGGCGCCGAATTCGACCAGTCGCGCACCGCGCGGGTTGGCGTCCGCTCCATGATCTGGGTCCAGTTTTCCTTGGTCTCGATCTGGACGTTGAGGCCGACGGCCTTCCACATCTCCACCAGCACCTGCGAGGTCGGGACCTGGTTGGTGTAGTAGTTGTTGAGCAGCCGATACGGGATCGGATCGCCCTTGTAGTTGGCCTGCTTCAACAGCTCCTGCGCGAGCTTCGGGTTGTACTCCGGCACGGTCCAGTCGGCATGGAACATGTCGCCGTAGAATTCCCACTGCAGCCCGTGCGGCACCCGGGTGCGGCCGGCCCACAGGCTGTCGACGATAGCCTGGCGATCGATGGCATGGGTGAAGGCGCGGCGCACCAGCGGGTTGGCCAGTTGCGCATGGTTCTTGTCGAACACCGTGAGGCGGTGGTTGGAGATGGTGCCGCCCTGCACCTCGAAGCCGGTGTTCTTCTCGATGCCGGCAATCTGGTCCGGCGGAATATCGCAGGCGAACTGGTACTGGCCGGATACCAGGCCGTTGACCCGGCTGGACACTTCCGGCACCTCGACGAAGCGGATCTGCTTGATCGGCGGGCGACCGCCCCAGTATTCGTCATGCGCCACCAGCGTCAGCGATACGTCGGGTCTGTACTCCGCCACCATGTACGGTCCGGTGGTGATCGGCTTGCGCGCCCAGTCGAGATAGCTCGCCGCGTCGTCCCAGCCGCGGCGGCTCATGATGTCGGATCCGGAACGCGACAGCCGGCCTTCCAGCGTGACGTCGGGCGTCGCGTTGATGAAGCGCACGGTGTATTTGTCCACCGCCTCGACGCGGACCAGATCGGGCCAGATGCGGCGCGCCACCGCCGGCAGATCGCCCGGCAGCTCCTTGCCCGGACGCGGCGTCGGAATCTGCTCCGTCGCCCTGATCGTGCTGCGGTTCTTGGCTTCGGTATTGGCGAACATGCGCTCGCGGCTGAAGCTGAACACGACGTCCTCGGCCGTCATTTCATCGCCGTTGTGGAACTTGACGCCCTGGCGCAATTTCAGTTCGACGATCTGGTCGTCGACGCGGCGCCATTCGGTGGCGAGGCCCGGCGTCATGCGCAGATCGCCGCGCCAGTCCTTGCCGATCAGGGCCTCCCACAGCGATGAGTAGAACACCCGCTCGCCGACATTGGACTGCTCGCGCAGCACGTCCAGCGTGTTGGAATTGGCGACCTTCTGCACGGCGATGGTGATCGACGGACGATTGTCGCCCTGCGCGACTGCAATCCGCGGCAGGATGAATGCACCGGCGGCGCCGGCGCCGAGACCCAGAACTGAACGGCGATTGGGACGGATCATGAAACGTTCCTTTGCATCGGACAACGACAAACAGATGCGAGGCGCTGGGTGATAGCGCCTTAAGTCGCGAGGCCAAGCGCCTCGAGATGCGCGGCGCCGCGGCGAATATTGGCCTGGTCCTTGACCTCGATGAGCAGCCGCGGCTTGTGCGACAGGCGGCTGAGCGCGCGGAACACCGCCATCCAGTTCACGGTGCCGTCGCCCGGCAGCCAGTGACGATCGGAATAGCCGTCGGCGTCCTGGATGTGGACGTGGGCGAGATCCGCGCCGGCGGCATCGACATAATAATCGACCGGCGGCGCGCCGGTGGACACGTGGGCGTAGTGCGCGTGGCCGGTATCGATGGACACGCGAACCGCCACGCTGTTGAAACTTTTGGCAAGAACAACGCGCGCCAGCGGGTCGATGTCCTCGATGTTCTCGATCACCAGTTCGCAGCCGATGCCTTCAGCGCGTTGCACCACGTCCGCGAGCGTCTGGTGGACGCGCTCGGCCAGCGCGTCACGAGAGCCGGGATTGATATCGAGATTGTTGTAGTCCCACGTGGTGAACGGCGAATGGATCACCATCTGTGTCGCGCCGATCGCCTCGCAGGCGTCGAGTCCCTGCAGCAGCCGCTTGGTGACGACCGCGCGAATGAGCGGATCCTGGCTGTCGATCTTGAAGCCCCAGAACGGACCGTGCATGCCGAGCCGTCCGCTGTAGCCGTCGAGCAGGCGGCGAACTTCATCGGCCACCGCGCGCCAGTCGCCGTCGAGCGTCGCGCTGCTGAAGAAGTCCTGAATCTCCAGATCGCGCTGCTTCTCGAGAATCCAGTCGCGATGAAGGGCAAGCGTTGCCGTCGACAGCGCGGCGCCGACCACCGGCAGATCAGATTTGGCGTTCATGAATGTCCTCGAAATAGCCGCACCGCGAGTTGTTGCGCAGTAGCTAGTCGAGCGACATGACGGCCTCATGAAAGCGGGGGCGCTTATCCCAAGCGTATGGCAGCGCAGATCAGCGTCGCGCTTTTCGCATTGCCGTGTCGACGTCCGAGTTCCGCGCGGTGTAACGTTCCGCAAGCACGCGCGAGACCCATCACGCAACGACGTCAGGTTGAATATTGCAATCAGCGCGAGATGTCAGCGCCAGCCGGACGATGCCGGCTGGCCAGATCGGCTCTTGAATGGAGCGACGATGCTCCGACGCAGCGCGCCGCGTCCTACCACCAGCCGCGTTGCACCGGACGATAGGGCTGGCTGCCGCCGCGGCGCGGATCGACCGGTTGGGCACCCCAGCTGCGCGGCGAGAAGAAGTCGAAGCCATCGTCGTCGTCCTGGACGTCGCGGGTCGCAATCGCCGTCGGCTGGCGCGTGATGAAACCGCCCTGGGGCTGGTTGGCCAGCACCGCGACGAACTCGGTGCGATAGTTGGTCTCCCTGCTCAGCGGCTCGTCAGAGATGACGATCGAGGATCGCGGCATGGCGGTCGGCGCGATGCGATCGAGCACCTCCTGCGGAATGGTGATGCGGTCGAGCGCGTTCCTGGCGTCGTCGCCATTGTCGATGGTGACCGCGGTCCAGCGCAGGCTGGCGCCCTCGCGTGCCACTGCCGTGAACACATGGGTGCCGATCGGCTGGTCGGGATTGCGGATCGTGATGGGCACCTCGATGCTCGAATCGAACACCTCGCCGCCGCCGTCCGGCGCCGGTTTGTGCGTGTTGCGTCGTACGTAGAGTTTTTGCGTCTCGCGGCTGATGTAGATCGAGACCGGTTCAAGCGCGAGCTTCGCCTCGCTCGCCGCCTTGGCGGCGTCGGCTTTTCGAGTCGCGGCTGCCTTGGCGGCCTCCTTCGTGGCGGCGGCGCTGGGCTTTGACGCAAGGTCTGCTTTGGCAGCGTCGAGTTGCCCTGCCAGTTCCGCGACCTGGGCGGCGACCTTCTGCTTCAATTGCTCGGCTTGCGCCTTAGACGCGTCGGACTTCGCCGCGGCGAGCTTCTTGTCGGCGGATGCCATCGCGCGGTCAGCGCGGGACTTGAGCGCTTGCAGCTTGCGCAGCGACGCGGTGAGCGCC